>JBARDN010000274.1:0-2272 GCA_049795175.1 Binataceae bacterium (SeqCode)
CGGCCTCGAGCACCCGCACCGCCGTGAGCGGGTGAACCTCGCGCCCGAAGACCGGACGCGCCGGCACCTGCGTACGCGTGTGCGGCAGATCAATCCAGAGCTCCTGCCCGTGCGCGCTGAGTTTCCATCTGGGTGCGACTCCGGCAAAACCGAAGCGCAACTCAGACGCGGCTCCGCTTTGCGAGATCGTCGCAGAGTTGAGCGCGGCAGAATTGGCTGCCGCGCGCGCCGCCCGCGCGCCAAGAACAGCGAAGCCAAGCGCCGCAACCATCGCAACCGCGGGCGCCGCAATACTTGCGTTCGTGCCCGATGCTCTTGCGCTCCTCACCACCACCATCGCCGCCACAACATGATCCGCCGGAGGTCAGCCGCCGTCTTTTTTGAGCCGCGCGTGCATCGCGGCCAGAACGTTCAGCGCTTCGACGGGTGTCAGGCGATCGATTTCGAGTGCGCGCAACTCGTCCGCGACGCGGCTTTCGATCGGTGCGAATAACCCGAGCTGCGGCGCCACGCGATCGGCGTTGCGTTCGTGCGCGAGGCGAACGCCGCCGGCCTCATCGAGTTCACCCTGTTCGAGGTTAGACAAAATCTCGCGGGCGCGCGTGATGATCGAGTCCGGCAGTCCAGCCAGCCGCGCGACTTCGATTCCGTAGCTGCGCGACGCCGGCTGCTCGATCACCCGGCGCAGAAACAGCACCTCACCGCCCCACTCACGCACCGCCATGCTCAAATTCTTCACTCGCGGACGCTCGCGCGCAAGGTCGGTCAGCTCATGGAAATGAGTCGCGAACAGGACCTTGGCGCGCGCCGAGTCGTGCAGGTATTCCGCCACCGCCCACGCGATCGCAAGGCCGTCGAAGGTGCTGGTGCCGCGTCCGACCTCGTCGAGCAAGAGCAGGCTCCGATCGGTCAAGCCGCCGAGCAGCCGCGCGGTCTCGCTCATTTCCACCATGAAGGTCGATTCGCCGCGGCGCAGCTCGTCGCGCGCGCCGATTCGGGTCATCACCGAATCAACGATCCCGATCGAGGCCTCGGTTGCCGGCACGAAGCTTCCGAGATGGGCCATGATCACGATCAGTGCGACCTGGCGCAGATAAGTCGATTTGCCCGCCATGTTCGGCCCGGTGATGAGCAGGAGCTGGCGCGTGTCGGGATCGGCGTCGAGGTCGTTGGGCACGAACTCGCCCGCACGCATCCCGGCTTCGAGCACTGGATGACGTCCGTCGCGAATCCGAAGGCGGCGCGAGGAGTTCATCACCGGGCGCACGTAGCCGCGCCGCCGCGCGACTTTCGCCAGCGACGCGAGCGCGTCGAATTCGCCGATCGCGCGCGCCGCAATCAGGATCGCCGCGCTATGCGCTTGCAGGTCGCGCAAGAGCCCGGTGAAAAGTTGCAGCTCGAGTTCCTTGAGTCCGCTCTCGGCCGCGAGAATCTTGCGTTCGAGCTCCTTGAGCGCCGAGGTGGTGTAGCGTTCTCCGCCCGCAATCGTCTGCTTGCGTTCATAGTCGGCCGGCACGCGCTCGAGGTGAGTCTTGGTGACCTCGATATAATATCCGAACACGTTGTTGTAGCGGACCTTGAGCGTCGCGATTCCGGTGCGTTCGCGCTCCGAAAGTTCCAGCCGCGCCAGAACCTCGCGCGCGCCCGACGCGAGCCCGCGCAGCTCATCGACCTCCGCGCTATAACCCGCGCGAATCAGATTGCCGTCGCGCGGATTCACCGGAGGCTCGTCGCCGAGCGTTGTGTTGATCAACCCCGCGAGCGCCGGATCCGGCGCGATGCGCTCCGAAAGGTCTCGAATCAGTCCGCTCGTGCGCTCGCGCATCCATTCGCGCAGCGCCGCCGCCGCTTCGAGCGCCTGCGCCAGGCGCAGACAATCGCGCGGCGACGCGCGCATCGCACCGAGGCGTCCCGCCAGCCGCTCGAGGTCGCCGATTCGTTTGAGCGCGCTCTCGACCGCGCCGCCCAGGTCGGCGTCGAACAGCTCGGCAACGGCGTCATGCCGATCCGCGATCGCGCGCGGCGCGAGCATCGGATAGACGATCCAGTTCGCGAGCGTGCGCGCGCCCGGCGCCGTGACCGTCTCGTCCAGGATCGAGAGCAGCGAGCCGCGCCGCGCGCCGTCGCTCGACGCGGTGAGCTCGAGATGCCGCCGCGTGGTTTCATCGACCATCATGTATTCGGCAGCCTGATAGACCGCCGGCGCCGCCATATGCGCCAGGTCGTGGCCGAAATTGCGCTCGAGATAGAGCAGCGCCGCGCCCGCCGCGAG
>JBARDN010000275.1:0-33388 GCA_049795175.1 Binataceae bacterium (SeqCode)
AGACTGGAGCTTGCTCAGGGCGCCGCCGGCGCAAACCCCGCCCGGGTCGCGTCGAATGCGCGCGACGAGGGCATGATGCCGCTGCTGACGACCGGGACCGCCGGTGCGCCGGTGGCCGACGGAGCGCGCATGCTCGAGGGGCCAATCTCTTCGGTGTTGAAAGGCGTGTCACCCGAGGGTGTGCTGCCGCTCGAGGCGGGCGCAGGAATATCGGCGGCGTTCGGCGCCCCCGGAGGAGCTGACGGCATGCCTAGATCGGCCGACGGCGGCACCTCGATCGAGAACGACGGCTTGTACAGCTCGTGAATCTGGGAGGCCGGCATGTCGTGAACTTCCTTGCGGCCGATCGAATTGATGTACTGATGACGTTCGTCAAGGGCGAGGTCGCGCAACTGCCCACGGTCGCGAATGACGTGCGGAGTCAGGAACACGATCAAATTATCTTTCTGCCGATCGGTGCTCTTGAAGCTGAACAGATTGCCGATCACCGGGATATCGGAAATGAACGGGATGCCCTGGTTCGAAGCGCTGTCCTGGCTCGAAAGCAAGCCGCCGATCACGGCAGTGCGATGATTCTGCACCATCACGCTGGTTGACGCCGAGCGGATGGTGGTGGTCGGTCCGAGCGGATTGTTGGCCGTGCTGCCGACCACGTTGGAAACTTCCTCGTACATATCGAGCTTGACGTAATCGCCTTCGGAAACCTGCGGCACGATATCGAGCGTGATACCGACGTTCTGGCGATCGACCGAATTGAAGATCTGCCCCGGCAGGCCGGCATTGGCCGAGGCGGAGCCGACGAAGGGCACGTTCTGGCCGACCACGATCATCGCCTCTTCGTTGTCGGCGGTGAGCAGAGTCGGCGCCGAGAGCACGTTGGTATGGGTGTCGGTCTCGAGCGCCTCAAGCAGGGCGACATCGCAGGGGACCGTAATCAGGGATGCAGCCGCGGCGCCAGTGGCTCCGGTTGCCCCAACGCCGGCGGCTATGGTCGAGGGGATGGTGCACAAGCTCTTTGAGGCCAGACCCATTGCAAGACCGCTCAATCCCAGCGGATTCGTCAGCGCGTTCTGAAGGTTTCCATAATTCAACGAGGCGATGCCGATGCCTTGGGCAGCGCTGTATTCAAAGCCGAGCTGGCGGCTGCGTTCAGCGCTGACTTCGACGATCACCGCCTGCACGAAAACCTGCACGCGCGGAACGTCGAGCTCATCGATAATTTGCTTGATGGTCGCCCAGTCCTGCGGCGACGCGCTTACCACCATCGAGTTGGTCGCGGGGTCGGCGGTGATATTGACCGGGTTCAAGAAATTGGTGCCTTTGCCGCCGGCGGTGCTGGCCGAAGCGGCGCCGGAAGTTCCCGATGAGTTGCCGCTCATCATGCCCATGCCGCTGCCCATCCCGCCCATGCCACCCATGCTGCTGCCACCGTAGCCGCTGTTCATCATGCCGCCCATGCCACCCATCCCGCCGCCCATCCCGCCCATGCCGCCGCCCATCCCGCCGAAACCGCTGCTCATGCCGCCGCCCATCCCGCCCATGCCGCCCATCATGCCGCCCATGCCGCTTGAGCGGCCGAGCGAGCCGCGGCCAGTGGTGGGCGAGAGCGTGGTCGGAGCGCCGCCGCCGTTGAGCAGGTTGTTCATCACCTCAACCATCTCGAGCGCCTGCGCATTTTTGAGCCGATAGACGTGGATGCGGGAGGTCACGTTGGGCGGAATAATATCGAGCTTGGCAATGACGTCCTTGATGTCGCGCATCTGGAGCGGAGCGGCGAGCACGATCAGCGAATTGGTGCGCTCATCAGGAATCACCTTGAAGGCGCCGGACGGACCGGTCGCGACCGGAGTCACGGCACCCATCCCGGGACGGGGGCCCTGCTGAGTGGGGGTCGAAGCGCCGTATCGCGCCGCGATGATCTGCTCGATCTCGGGCGCGAGCTCGCCGGCGAAGGCGAGCTTCAGCGGAATGACGGCGACCGTCTCCTGCGTACCCTCGATATCCAGGCTGCCGATGATTTGCAGCAGGCGCTGCACGTTATATGCGTCGTCCGTAATGATGAGAGTGTTGTCCTCGGGATAGGCCGCGACCAGCCCGTCGTGCGAGACCATCGGCTGTACGACACCGACCAGCGAGGCGGCGTCGATGTTCTTGAGCTTCACCATCCGGGTGACGTACTCGTCGCCGTGGGTATCGGCCGGAAGTTGCGATTCGGTCAGCGGCGCATCGGAGCGCACGTTGCGCGCGGGCACGATCTTTATCACCTTGCCCGCCTGCACGGTGGTGAAGCCTTTGATCTGAAGCACGGACTGGAACAGCGAATAAGCCTGCTCGGGGGTAACCTTGCTGGGCGAGATGATCGTAACTTTGCCGCGCACGCTTTCGTCGATAATAAAGTTCTTGCCGGTAATTTCACTGATGAATTTCGCCAGAACCGGGATATCCACGTTCTGAAAGTTCATCGTGATCTGGTCGGGAGGGACACGGGGCTCGGCCGCCTTCACGCCGCTGACCGATGCAAATGAAAATATAGTCAAAGCCACGGCGATCGCCGCAGGCCAGTAGCGGTTCATCCGAGCAACCTCCGGAACCGATTTCGGCGTGAGCATATGGCACCCCCACGAGAAAGCGCAACCTCTGAGCGTTCATGATCGTTGCAAAAGCCGGATTGCTCGCGGACTATAGACGAATCCAACGTTCGCTTGATTCAATGAAACTTCTTTATCGCCCCTACCACCCCCGGCCGGCTACGCCGCCGCGTCCGATCCGTCATGCGCGGGCGGCGCAACTATGCGTTTCGAGTACCTGATCGGCATCCGCTATTTGCGCGCGCGGCGGCGCGAACGCTTCGTCTCGCTGATTGCCGTTATTGCGCTTACCGGAGTGGCTCTGGGCACCTTGGCGCTGACGGTGGCACTGTCGGTGATGAGTGGATTCCAGGAGGATTTGCGCTCGCGTCTGCTGGCCTTTACTCCCGAGGTGACGGTCGAGCGCAACGACGGGGCGGTATGGAATCCCGCGCGCTTGCGCCAGACGATCACCGCGATGAGCCAGGTCTCGGCGGTCGCGCCGTTCATAACCTCGCCGGTGATGGCGGTGTCGAACACGCCGTCGGGCGCGCCGGGCTATGTTTCGGGCGGAATTTTGCGCGGAGTCGAGGCCGCGCACAATCCGGTGCTGACGGAACTTCAGAAGACGCTGCAATCGGGCACACTCGCGTCGCTCGACGCGGAGCATCCGGTGCAGATCGTCGAACAGGGAAAAAAGCGCAAGGTCGATCTACCGGGCGCGATAGTGGGCAAGACGCTGGCGTTTGATCTCGGCCTGCAGGTGGGAGATTCAGTGATTTTGATTTCGCCCGCGAGCCTGGCCAGCGGACTGGGCGCGCCGCGGCTAAAGCGATTCGTGATCACGGGCTATTTCTACTCGGGAATGTATGACTTCGACTCGACCCTGGTGTTCGTTGCGCTTAAGAACGGGCGCGCGCTGTTGTCGGACGATTCCGAGTTGCAGTCGGGGCTCGAGGTCAGGCTGCACGACATGTTCGACGCGCCGGCGGTGGCGGCGGCGATCGAAAAAATCGCGGGCGCGGACTACGCCGTCTCGGACTGGACACGCGCCAACGCGCCGCTGTTCTCGGCCTTGCAGCTCGAGAAATTCACCTACTTTATGGTCCTGCTTTTGATCGTGCTGGTGGCGGCGTTCAATATTCTTTCGACGTTGGTGATGATCGCGATGGAGCGGCGCAAGGAGATCGCGATTTTGCGTGCGATGGGCACGCGGACGGAATCGATCTTCCTGATTTTCCTGTGCGAGGGAATAGCGCTCGGAATCGTCGGCACGGCGCTCGGAGTCGGTGGCGGATTCCTGGTCTCGTGGGCAATCGGTCACTTCCATCTAATCCATCTGCCGGCCGATCTGTTCATGGTCAGCGCGGTTCCGGTGCGGCTATATCCGATGAATTTTATCGCGGTCGCGGCTGCCTCGATCGCGCTGTGCGTCGTGGCGGCGATTTATCCTGCGCTGCACGCGTGTTCGCTGTCTCCGGTCGAGGTGATCCGCTATGAGTGACACGCCGGCGCCGCGCGCGCTTAACCGCAATCCACTGATCGATGCACGCGGGCTGGTGAAGACCTTTCACGACGCAACGCGCGAGATTCGCGTGCTGCGCGAACTGGACCTTATCGTGCGCGCGGGCGAGGAGATCGCGATCGTCGGCCAATCTGGTGAGGGCAAATCCACGCTGCTGCACGTGCTCGGCAGCCTGGAGGAGCCGAGCGCGGGCAAAGTTTTCTTCGAAGGCGAGGATCTGTTCGCACTCGATCCAAAAGCACTGGCGGAGTTCCGCAATCTTCGTCTCGGCTTCGTGTTCCAGTTTCATTACCTGCTCGCGGACTTCGATGCGCTCGAGAACGTGATGATGCCGGCGCTGATCGCGCGGATGTCGGATCGGGAAGCCGAGGAACGCGCGGCCGAGATGCTGCGCGTGGTCGGACTCGGCGAGAAACTGCATCGCCGCCCGGCGGAATTGTCCGGCGGCGAGCAGCAGCGGGTGGCGGTCGCGCGGGCGGTGGTGCTGAAGCCGCGGCTGGTGCTGGCCGACGAGCCGACCGGCAATCTTGATCCGCATACCGCGGACGAAGTTCACGACCTGTTTCATCTGCTCAATGCCGACCTGGGAATCACGCTCGTGATCGCGACCCACAACGAGCGCCTGATGCGGAGCATGAGCCGCGCGCTCAGACTCAAAGAAGGAAAGCTGTCTGACGAGCCGCGCGCGTAGGTTTGGATACGGCCCGCGCGCGCCGGACGCGGATCGTAAAATCGATTTTCGGTTTACTTACCGGGACTGATTGGTTACGTTGGTCGCCGCTTTTTGGTGTTTTTCTGTGACAATCCGAATCCCTATCGCCAGCGCGAGGCGCTCGCTCGCCAGATGCGCGCCAATCGTGATGCTGGCGTTGATTTTTGCCGCCAGTGGGGTGTTCGCGCAGGGCTCCGCGCCGGTGATCTCTCAGATCAGGATCGAAGGCAATCAGCGCGTCGAGACCGACGCGATCCGGATCCACATCTCACAGCCGCTTAACCAGCCGCTCGATCAGAACGCGGTCGATCAGGACGACAAGGCCATCTACAAGATGGGCTTTTTCGACAACGTCGACATATTCGTGCAGAAGGTCAACGGCGCCAACGTGTTGGTGTACAAGGTCACCGAACGTCCGCAGATTACCGACGTCCGGATCGAGGGGATGAAGGCGATCCGCTCGACCGACGACAAGATCACGGCCGCGACCAAGCTGCATCCGGGCGCGATCCTCGATCCCGGCCAAGTCAAAGAAACGATCAACGGCATCACGCAGGTTTACCAGGACAAGGGTTACCTCGACGCCAAGGTGAGCTTCCGCACAATCCTGCAGCCGGACAACACCGCGGTCGCGGTCTTCGACGTGACCGAAGGGCCGAAAGTCGAGATCAGCAAGATCAATTTTCAGGGCAACAAGGCCTTCAGCTCGAGCGAGTTGCGCTCGGTGATGGAAACCAGCACTCACAGCGTGCTGATGAGCTGGTTTACGGGCCAGGGCGCGCTCGACCAGAAAAAGCTGCAGGACGACGTCGATCATCTGACTGCGTTCTACTACCAGAACGGTTATCTGAACGTTCACATCGGCAGCCCGAAGATCGACCGCGTCGGCAACTCGCTGCACATCACGATCGATGTCGACGAGGGGACGGTGTACCGGATCGGGCGGGTGGCGCTCGCGGGCAATATGAAGTTCCCGCATCGCGAGCTGGCGCGGCTGTTGACGATCAAGCGCGGGCAGCATTTCAAAGGCTCGACTTTGCAGCACAACGTGCTGACGCTGTCGGATTTTTATTCGAATCGCGGCTACGCGTTCGTCAATATCGATCCGCGCACCCAGCTCGATTCGGTCACCCACCGGATCAACATCACGTTCTACATCAACCCGGGCCACGAAGTGCTGGTCAACCGGATCAATATCACCGGCAACACCAAGACCTCGGACAAGGTTATCCGGCGCGAGCTGCAAATCCAGGAGCAGGAGCCGTACTCGGCCGCCGCGATCCGCGAATCGAAGGCGCGGCTGGACCGGCTGGGCTATTTCAGCGAAGTTCGGATCACCACCGAGCCTGCGCAGCAGCCCGACAAGATCAATCTGGACGTGAACGTGGCGGAGGCGAACACCTCGTCACTGCAGGTCGCCGGCGGATACGACACCTATTCGTCGGTGTTCGGCAATTTCACGCTCGGCAACACCAACCTCTTCGGCGGCGGCGAATCGGTCGTGCTCCAGGCGCAGATCGGATTCCTGTTCCAGAACTATTCGATCAGCTATACCGAGCCGTGGTTCCTCGATATGCCGCTGAGCGTGGGACTCGAGCTGTTTGACAACAAGGAATTCCTTTTGAGCTTCAACCAATCGGCGGCCGGCTTTGCGCTCAATACTTATTATCCGTTGACCGAGCTGGGGTTCAAAAAACTTGGGCCGTTCTCGCTCAAGGACATAAGCGCCGGACTGGGCTATCAGTTCCAGAGCGTGGGTATAACAGGGCTGACCCCGCTGACGACATTCAATATCATGCGCTATAAGGGCTATACCCAAACTTCCGAATTGCTGCCGAGCTTTCGCCGCTTCACCGTCGATAACCCGACTGATCCGCGCACCGGAACGGTCCTCACATTCAACGGCCAGATCGGCGGACTTGGCGGCAGCAATTCTTTCGTCAAGGGAGTTTTCCACGGGCGCTACTTCTACCCGTTCATCAAGAGCTCGACCTGGGGAACCTGGGTGGTATCGCAGGGGTTGACCTATGGCATCGGCACCAATCTCGGCAGCGGAACCGGCGGCGAGCTGCCGCTCTACGAGCGGTTCTTTCCGGGCGGCACCAGCGGACCCGCCGAGGTGCGTGGCTACCAGCTTTATTCGTTGGGACCGCTGGTGACGATATTCAACGCTGCGGGCCAGCCGATCAGCGTCCAGGACGTCGGCGGCAGCGAGGAATTGATCCTGAGCAACGAGATTACTTTCCCAATTCTATCGGGACTCGGGCTGCGCGGGGTGCTCTTCACCGACGCCGGACAGGCGTACACGCTCAAGCAGGGAGTCGATTTCACCGAGCTGCAGGCCTCGGTCGGTTTCGGGGTCAGATGGCGTTCGCCGTTCGGGCCGCTCAGCGTCGACCTGGCGTTTCCGATCAATCCGCGGCCCGCGGATCAGCGCACCGTGTTCGAGATCGGAGCGGGCGCACCGCTCTAGCGCCGCAGTGCCAAAACCGGCTTTAATGTCGGCACATACCCGCGGCATTATCGTCGGGCCGGATGCGGTTGCTGCCCGAGCCGAATTTTCGAGGAGGAATGTGCTCACGATGAGGTTACGTCTGATAGCCGGTGCGCTGCTGTTGGCGATGCTTGCCGCCGCTCAACCCGCGCGCGCCGACATAAGGGTCGCATACGTGGACGTGCAGCGCGCGCTCAACGAATGTGATGCGGGCAAACGCGCCAAGGCGGATTTCCAGGGTCGCGTCCAGGCGCTCGAGAGCAAACTTCAGCGCGAACAGGGCCAGGTCCAGTCGCTCAAGGACGAGATCGAGAAAAAGGGCATGCTGATGAATCCCGATCAGCGCCAGGGCCTGCAGGATCAGTACGTCGCCAAGGCCAAGGATTTCGATCGCGAGTACAAAGACGCCCGCGACGAGCTGCAGAGCAAGGACAACGAGATCACCAGCAGGATCGTTCACGACCTCGCGCAGATTATCCGCAACCTCGGTGAGCGCGACGGATACACGCTCGTACTCGAGAAGGGTTCGATCCTGTGGGGCGCGCCGTCGATCGACATTACCGACCAGGTAATCCGCAGCTACAATGCGACCCACGTCAAAATCGGAACTCTCGGCGAGAACGGAACCAGCGTGGCGCCCGCATCGGCGTCGCAAAGCGGGGTGCCCCAGTTGGGCGATTTCGGATCGGCGGCGGCCCGGCGCTCGACGATTTCGAAATAGCCGGCGTGTCGCGATTCGGATTTCCAGGATAGGCCTGATGGCTGCGGACGAAAAAATGAGCGAGCTTCGGCGGGTCCTCGAGTGCCTGCCGCATCGGTACCCGTTCCTGCTGGTCGATCGAATCCTCGAGCTCGGCGTGGGCCGAATCCTGACGCTCAAGAACGTCACCTTCAACGAGCCATTCTTCCAAGGCCATTTTCCCGGCTACCCGGTGATGCCCGGCGTCCTGATCGTCGAGGCGATGGCGCAATCGGCGGCGATGCTGGCGCTCAGCGAAGTCGGCGCTGATCCTGCGCGCCTGTTCATGTTGACCGGGCTCGACAAGGTGCGAATTCGCCGCCGCGTCGTGCCCGGAGATGCGCTCAAGCTCGAAGTGACGATCATCAAGTACCGCCGCCCGTTATGGCGAATGCACGCGATCGCGCGGGTCGGCGAGGAATTGGCTGCCGAAGCGGAGTTGTCCGCGATGGAAGTCCAGGAGCAAGTAAGATAGCCGGCCGAATTCATCCTTCCGCCGTAATCGACGCGAGCGCGGAACTCGATGCGACGGTGGAAGTGGGTCCCGGCGCGGTTATTGGACCCAAAGTCCGCGTCGGCGCCGAGACGGTGATCGACGCGCACGCGCTGATCGAGAGCAACACCACCATCGGCCGGCGCAACCGCTTCTTCCCGTTCGCGGCGATTGGACTTGCGACTCCCGACCTCAAATTTCGCGGCGAACCTTCGACCCTCGAGGTCGGCGACGACAACATCTTTCGCGAGTTCACCTCGATTCATCGCGGCACCGAAGCGGGCGGGATGGTCACGCGGATCGCTAATCACACGCTGGTGATGCCGTACGTACACGTCGCGCACGACTGTCAGGTCGGCGATCATTGCATCCTCGCCAACTCGACTCAGCTCGCCGGGCACTGCGTGATCGAGGAATGGGCAAATTTCGCGGGGATGTGCGGGGTGCATCAGTTCTGCCGCGTCGGCGCGCATTCGTTTCTCGCTGCGGGCGCGAAGGCGGCGCAGGACGTTCCGCCTTACACGATGGTCGCCGGAGACAGGGCGCGTCTGGTTGGAATCAATGAGATCGGTTTGCAGCGCCGTGGCTTTCCCCCCGAAACGATCGCCGCTCTCAAAGCCGCTATCCGCACGCTTTTCTACTCGAAGATGCTGCGCGAAGACGCGATCGCGCAAGTCCTCAAACAGCACCACAGCGTTCCCGAGGTTCGCCGCCTGGTCGATTTTATTGCCGCCTCCGAGCGGGGCGTGGTCGGCCGCGAGCGTGAATAGCCTCGGACTCATCGCAGGCAACGGCGTATTTCCGCTCGAAGTAGCAGATGCGGCGCGCCGCCGCGGAATCCGGGTGATCGCGATCGCGCATCTGCGCGAGACCCGCGCGGAGCTGGAATCCCGCGTCGATCAGATCACCTGGATCAAAGTCGGCGAGCTGGAAAAGATGATCGAAGTGTTCCGCCGCGGCGGCGTACACGAAGTCGCGATGGCGGGCGGAATCTCGCGCGAGCGCCTGAAGGATTCATTCGCACCCGACGCGCGCGCGATCAAGATGCTCTCCCACCTCGGCCGCATGAGCGACGACGCCGTGCTGCGCGGCGTAGCCAAAGAAATCGAAGCTGAAGGAATTGCGGTGATCGACCCGGTCCCGATGGTGGAAAACTGCCTGGCGCATCCGGGACTCGCCGCAGGTCCGCAACCTTCTGAGGGACAACTCCGCGATCTCGACCTCGCTTTCGCCGTCGCGCGCCAGCTCGGCAGTTTCGATATCGGGCAGACCGTGGCAGTGCGCGACGGGATTGTCGGCGCGGTCGAAGCGGTAGAAGGAACCGACGCCGCCCTCCGGCGCGCAGCAGCGCTGGTAGGTTCGCGCCTGATAATCGCCAAGGCGGCCAAGCCGGGACAGGATTTGCGCTTCGACCGTCCTGCTATCGGGCCGGAGACGATTGCGCTGGTCGCGGAGATCGGCGCGGCGATGCTCGGGGTCGAGGCTGGAGTGACGCTGGTGCTCGAGCGCGAGCGCACGATGCAGCTTGCGGCGCAGTCCAAAGTTTCGGTGTACGGTCATGTCTGAGCTGCGCGCCGCCGTGATTGGCGCGGGGCGTCTCGGCACCCTGCACGCGCGCAAGTATGCGGCGCAGGACGGGGTTCGCCTCGCGGCGATCGTTGATATCGATCGCGCGGCGGCACAGAAGCTGGCGGCCGAGACCGGCGCCGTCGCAATGACGGATTTCCGCGATCTGGCGGGCACGGTCGATCTTGTCACGGTAGCCGCGCCCGGCAGCACGCACTTCGAGATCGCGTCGGCGATGTTGCGCGCGGGAATCGACGTGCTGCTGGAAAAACCGATGGCGACAACGCTCGATGAAGCATTCGAGCTCGCCGCGTTAGGCACGGAGACTGGACGCGTGCTCCAAATCGGACATCTCGAACGCTTCAACCCCGCAATCGTGCGCCTGCGCTCGATCATTTCGCATCCGCGTTTCGTCGAATGCCATCGGCTCGCGCCGTTCACCGAACGCGGCACCGATGTGGACGTGATCCTGGACCTGATGGTTCATGACCTGGACGTGATCCTGTCGCTTGCGCCGTCCGAAGCGGTCTCAGTGGAGGCGGTGGGGGTCGCGATTCTGACCGATTCGATCGATCTCGCCAACACTCGTATCCGCTTCAAGAGCGGACTTATCGCGAATATCAGCACGAGCCGGGTCGCTCCCAAACGCGAGCGCAAAATCCGCTTCTTCCAGCCCGACGCCTATATCTCGGTCGATTACGAGGCGCGCCGGGTGCAGGTTTATCGCAAGAGTCCGCCGCCGCCGGGCGCGAAATTTCCGATCATCTCCGCCGATCAGATCGATCTTGAAAGCGGCGATCCGCTGGCCGACGAGGTCGCCGCGTTCGTCAGCGCCGTCCGCACCCGCGCAATTCCCGCGGTCACCGCCGAAGACGGATTGCGCGTGATGGAGCTGAGCGAGCGAATCAAGCGCGAGATGACCATCGAGGAAAACAGCCATCACCAATAGCGTCGCGAGGCGGGGGTTGACCGCAGGCTAACTCCGCGCAAGTCTTGGCTATCGATTCAATTTCAATGCGGCTCGACGGAAATAAAATCGTTCTCGGCGCATGCGTTGCAATCCTCGCGGCGGGATGGATGATTCATGTCGCGCGGGCGAGTTGTGTACCGGTTGCGGGCAACGCCGCGGTAACTGTCAGCGTCGCCAATCTGCTGCGCGGCAAGGCGCAGAGCTATTGCTACACCGATCGAACCGGACAGCGGCTGCGCTTTATCCTGGCGCGCGGAAGCGACGGAAAGGTGCGTTCGGTATTCGACGCGTGCCGGCAGTGCTTCACCTATCATCGCGGATTCAAGGTCTCGGACGGCGAGCTTATCTGCCGCGTGTGCGGAAATCATTATCCGATGAATCATATGACCGAGGGCAAAGCCTCATGCGTCCCGGCCAGCCTGCCGCATCAGGACGCCGGCGCCAGCGTGACGATTCGGACTTCCGATCTCGAATCGGGCCGCTACCTGTTTTAAGCGCTGACCCGATCCAGCCAGATGTATCGTTTGGGCAAATCCATCACGCGCGTGCGAATTTTCACCGGAGTCTTCGCCGCAATGCTCATGGCAATGACGATCGCGAGCGCCGGGTGCTCTCGCGATCAGGCTCCGGGCTCCTATCCTGCGGTCAATCAGGCGCAGTGCCTGCCGAATAATCTGGCCCTGGTCGATCAGGCCGGAAAGAGGGTTCCGCTCGATTCGCTGCGCGGAACTCCGGTGCTGGTCGATTTCATCTACACCACCTGCACCTCGACCTGCCCGCTTCTGACGCAGAAGATGGCGGCGGTCGCAAAGCTGCTAGGCCCCGCACTCGGCAGCAAGGTGAAGATTATTTCGTTCACCATCGATCCGGCGCACGACGGACCGCCCGAACTCGCCCGGTACGCCGATCGGATGGGCGCGAGCGATCCGGGATGGATTTTTCTGACCGGTACACCAGCACAGATCGCGCAGGTGCTCGCAATATACGGGCTGAAAATCGGCCACGGCTCCGACGGCTCGATCATGCACATGACCGCCGCCTATCTGCTCGCTCCCGACGGCCGCCAAGTCCGCCAGTACGACGGCCTGGAAGTAAGCGCGCAAACGATCGTAGGCGACATCGCCCGCGCCAGCTCGTAGCCCGTTCCATTCGGCTGCACTAGTCATTCCGAGCGAGGGGGGCGACCCATGTCGCGTCGTGCGCGGGGAGTGGCAGACGCCGCGGAGGAATCCCGTCCTCTGCACTTGCACACACTCCAATCGGCGAAATCGCCTCAGCTTTTTCTTGCGGCCGATTACTCCCACGCAGGGAGCGATTGCGCGAGGCCTTGCTCGAGCGGCGTGAACTCTGCGGTGTAGCCGGCGGCTCTTAGCGCGGTCAGATCGGCCTGGGTGAAGCTTTGATACTTCCCCTTCAGGCGCTCGTCGAACGGCACGTATTCGATCTCGCCGTGGCGGCCGCGAAGCTCGATCAGGATTGCTGCCAGCTCGTTGAAACTTCTACTCGCGCCGGTGCCGACATTGATGATCTCGCGGCGCGCAGGCGCGGAGGCGAAATACAGATTCACCTTGACGACATCCTCGACCAACACGAAATCGCGGCGTTGCTCGCCGTCGCCGAAGCCGTCGGTGCCGACAAACAGGCGCGCGATATTGGTCTCGCGAAGCTGGCGGAAAATCTGATACGCCATCGAGGCCATATTGCCCTTGTGCGCCTCGCGCGGGCCGTACACGTTAAAGTAGCGCAGTCCGACGACCGTGCTCGCCGCGCTGTTCGCAGCGTGCCGCACGTGGTTGTCGAACGCGAGCTTCGAGAGCGCGTAGAGATTGAGCGGCCTCTCGTTGGCGGGTTCGGCCAGGGTCACCCGGTTGGATCCGTAGACCGCGGCGCTCGACGCATAGACGAACGGCACGCGGCGCGCGAGCGCGAAGCGCAACACCTCGCGCGAGAACGCAAAGTTGTTCTCCATCATGTAGTGGCCGTCGGACTCGGTGGTGTCGGCGCACGCGCCCTGATGGAAAATCGCCTCGATTTTGGGCGGCATCGAGTCGCGTCCGATCGCGCCAAGCAGCGCGTCGGGTTCCATGAAGTCGGAAAAGCGCAAGTCGCTCAAATTGCGGAAGTTTGAGCCTAGCCGATCGACCACCAGGATATCGGTGTCGCCGCGCGCATTGAGCGCGTGGAGCAGATTGCTTCCGATAAATCCTGCCGCTCCGGTAACGATAATCATCAAGGATCCTCGCGCACGGAATCATACGGAGTCTCGCGTGCGGGAGAAACCCCGCTGCGCGGACGGACCTCGCGGCTTGATCAGCGCCGCAACGCCGTGTAGCACTGGACCGTCGATGCGGCACCGGCTACATAGCGCTCGCGCGAATCTGCTTTCACGAATCGTCGCGGCGATCCTGGTGCTCGGCCTGATGCGGGCGAGCGTTCCGGTTGCGATGGTCACGGGCGCAGCGGGCTCGAAGACGCCGTGCATAAGCACCGATATCTGCCATCCGATACAATCGCTCGACCGCGCGCAGGATGCGGCTGCGACGGCGCGGCCCGCGATGCTGGTGCGCGAATTCACGCTGACGCAATTTTCTGACACACCGGAATTTCTTGCCGCCGCGCTTCCCGATCTGGTCTTCACGCCCGACCCTCCACCGCCGAAAACGCTCTCCTGACAACGCCTGTCCTGGTGGCATTGTTACGAGCCTGCGCGGCCCGGCCGCCGTGCGGATGCTAGCGGATGCGCCCCCGCATCGTGCGGGACGCGATGGAGACGGTCGTGAGAAGATTTACTTTAGTACTCGCGATAGCCGCGATTATGGCCTGGGCGCCGGTTGCACGGGCGCACGGGGTCGTGGGCGACTATATTTTCCTGGAACCACTGATCGCCGAGGATCCAACTCCCGCCAACGAACTCGATATTGTGCAACCTTCGTGGAATCGCAGCGCCGACGGCCGCACGTTTTCGATTGGAAGCTCGATCGAGAAAGTTCTCGGCACCGACAACGAAGGTCTGCCGCGCTTCAGTGTCGGCGCGGCGACATCCTGGATCTACCAGTCGCCGAGGGATGGCCCGAATGCCGATGGCTTCGACAACCTCGAGCTCGCTGCCAAATACGCATTCCTGATCATTCCTGAACATGAATTTCTG
Source organism: Binataceae bacterium (SeqCode) (assembly GCA_049795175.1). Classification (GTDB taxonomy): domain Bacteria; phylum Desulfobacterota; class Binatia; order Binatales; family Binataceae; genus JBARDN01. The sequence continues at coordinate 14,215 of JBARDN010000275.1, forward strand.
ATGTCATTCGCGCTGCAGCTTCAACTGCCAACCGGAAACCCCAGTGTCGAGGAACAGCAGCACACCAGCCTCGGTCCGGAACTGCTGTGGGAGAAAGGGTTTGGGGATCTGCCTAACCTCACTTACCTCAAATTCCTGCGCCCATTTGGAATTCAGGCGGATGTAGGGTTTCTGCCGGCGCTTGGCGGCCATACCAGCTATCAGCTAAATGCTGATTCGGTGATCGAATACTCATTGCCCTACTTGAGCAACAACGTACAGGATATCGGCCTCAAAGAACCGTTCAGGAATATGTTCCTGTACACCGAAATCAATTACTCGCAATTAGTCAGAGGGCCTTCCGGCGAGACCTTTCCCAACCTGGTGGCGACACCGGGAATCGCATACGTGGGCTACCGATTCGAGCTGAGCGTGGGCACGCAATTCGCCCTCAACAACGCGAGCGTGCCCGGTACGCATGCCGCGGTGCTCGGGCTGCTTGATATCTTTTACGACTCGATAATTCCGCAGGGCAATTTTAAGCTGTTCGGTAATTGAGGCAGACGGCGATGCGTACACAACTTCCTGGAACCTGGTTCATACGAACCTCATTTATCTGTGTCGTTTCTACGATCGTGCTGGTCGCCGGCGCCGCGACGGCGCACGCGCATTCGTTCCCCGAGGAAGAGACGCCCTCGGCCGGGCAAACTTTACCCGCGCCACCAATGGAGGTTTCGATCAAGTTCGATGCGCCGATCGAGCATCTGTTTGCAAAACTGGAAGTCGACGGTCCCGACGGAAAGAATTACGCCGTAGGCGATCCGTCGTTCGGTGACGACACCCGGACTCTCGCGGTCAAGGTTGGAGCGCTCCCACCCGGCATCTATACGGTCAAATGGGCGGTGGTCGGAATCGATACTCATCACACCAACGGTTCGTACATCTTCACAGTGAAAGGAAGCGGGGCTTGATTGCAGGCCCGGCGACTTTTGCGTGGCTGCTGCTCGTCGCGCAATTGCTGATCTTCGGAACCGCGGCGTTCGCGCTCGTTACGTCGGATCTGCCGGCCGGCGCGATCGTCGCGTTTCATCGCCGCCTCGCGACGACGTGGCGCATGCTCGCGCTTGCACTGCTGCTGATTTCCCCGCTCGCATTCATGGATATGGCGTGCGGGATGGCGCAGACGCGCTGGTGGCAGGTATTGCCGCTGGTGCCGGAGATCGTGCGCGAGACCGACGCCGGACGCGTGTGGATCTGGCGGCTCGGCGTGGTCGTGATACTCGCAGCCGTCGCGTGGATTCCGCTCCGCGCGCGAGCGTCGGCAATCGCGATGCTGCTGCTGACCGCGCTACTGCTGGCGCTCGCGAGCATCACGAGCCACGCGATCGATTTCGGACGCCTCGCGATCGCGGTTTATTTCATACACCAGGCCTGCGCGGGGGTGTGGATCGGAGCGCTCGCGGCGCTAATACTCGGATGCGTCGATGAGCCGACGCGGACCGCTTGGATTCGCGCCGTCACCCCGCGCGTCTCGACCCTCGCCTTCTACGCGGTAGGAATTCTGACGTTGACGGGACTTTGCAATGCATACGAGCGGATTGGATTACATCTGCACCTGATGATCGACGCGATGTACGGGCGCACGCTGCTGTGGAAGCTAATCACCTTCGCCGTGATCATCGTATTCGCCGCGCATACCAGGTTCCGGGTCGTCGCGCGGCTCGAGGAATCGAGCGCGCGCGAAATCCTTATCCGCAACGTCGCCGTTGAATGCGTGCTGCTGGCGATCGTCCTCGCGTGGTCGGCGATTCTGGCCAATACGCCGCCGCCGCATTGAGCGCACGCACCCCGGTGGTGCAGCGAGGGAATTTCAATCACAATTTGCGCGATGCCGATTTCGACTGACCCAGGCGCTGCCGGGCCGCATGCGAATCGCGCCGCGCGGCGTATCATGATCGTCGCCGGCGAGGCCTCAGGCGATCTGCACGGCGCCGACCTCGCACGCGAGCTCCTCGCGCGCGACCCGGGTTGCGACCTGTTCGGGATCGCGGGCGAAAAGATGCGCGCGGCCGGCGTGCGCGCGCTGGTCACGATGGAGGAAATTCACGGGCTCGGCCTGTCGGAGCTCGCCTCGACCATCGGACGCACCGCGAGCGCGTTCCTGCATCTGCGCCGCATCATCCGGCGCGAGCCGCCCGATCTCCTGATCCTGATCGATTACGCCGAGTTCAATTTGATCCTCTCGGGTGTCGCCAAGCGCGCGGGCGTGAAGGTGCTTTACTACATCACGCCGCAGGTGTGGGCGTGGCGGCGCGGACGGGTAAAGAAAATTTCCGATCGCGCCGCACACATGGCGGTGGTGCTCCCGTTCGAAAAAGAAGTCTTCGCCCGCGCCGGTGACCGCGTGAGCTTCGTCGGCCATCCGCTGCTCGATCGAGTCGCCACAGCCGCGCCGCGGGCCGAGACGCTCGCACGCTATGGTCTCAGTGCCGGCACGCGCGTTCTGGCGCTTATGCCCGGCAGCCGCCGCGCCGAAGTTCGTCTGATGCTGCCCGCGTTCGCCGATGCAGCCAGGATCCTCGCACGCGACCATAGGCTGGTGCCGATCCTTGCGCTCGCGCCCACCCTCAGCGCCGACACTATCGCCGCCGAGTCGGGCGCCGACCTGTCGGGAATCCGTATAATCGCGGGCGACACGTATAGTATTATCGCGGCCAGCGAGCTTGCGCTGGTAACCTCTGGCACTGCGACACTGGAAACCGCGCTGCTCGGCTGTCCGATGGTGATAGCGTACAAAGTGTCCGCGCTGACCTATATTCTGGGCCGGCTGCTGATAACCGGGGTCGAATTTATCGGGATGCCGAATATTCTGGCGGGGCGGAAAATCGTACCGGAACTGATTCAAGGCGAAATGACGGCGAACAAGCTCGTGCGTGCTGCCGAACCTCTGTTGAGCGACTCGATCCATCGCGAAACCACCGCCGCCCTGCATTCCCTGCGCGCGCTCCTGGGCGCCCCGGGAGCGGCTGCGCGCGTCGCCGCGATCGCGCTCGAGATTTCTGCATGAAGCTCCTGTCACCGATGCATCGGCGCCTGTTCAACTATCTGCGCCCTTACCTGTTTCCGTACACCGCGCTGCTCGGAGTCTCGATGCTGGTGCTGGCGGGCGCAAACGCCGGTATTCCGTTCGTGATCAAAAACTTCGTCAATGATATGACGCGGACCCAGGCGGCCAGCGGCCTGCACCTGCTCTCTTTTATGCTGGCGGGTTTATTCCTGCTGCGCGCGGGCGGGAACCTTACCGACGATTACTTGAGCGCGTACATCTCGCAGAAACTCGTGCTCGATATGCGCGCCGACTTGAACGAAAGCCTGCAGCGCCAGTCGCTGAGTTTTTTCAATCGCACGCCCACCGGCATGATGGTCTCGCGGGTGCTCAACGACGTGAACGTGGTGGTGCAGACGCTGAGCAACGGCGTGTTCTCGCTGTTCGGCGACGGACTCTCGCTGATCGCGCTGATCGCCGCCGCGTTTTACATGGATTGGCAGCTCGCGCTGGTCGCGTTCGTCGGCTTTCCGCTGACGATCGGTCCAATCGTCAGCTTCTCGAAGCGTGTGCGCAAGGAAACCAAGAACGCGCAAAAGCAGCTCGGCGGCTTGCAGGCGTTGCTGCAGGAAACCTTCCAGGGAAATCGCGTCGTCAAGGCCTTCGGGATGGAAGATTACGAGCGCCGCCGCTTCAATGCCGAGCTCCGCCGCCTGTTCCGAATCTACATGAGGGTGGCGCGGATCAAGGCGATCACCGGACCGATGATCGAATCGCTTGGCGCGGTGGCGGTGGTGGTCGTGGTGTGGTGGGCGTTTCCGTCGGTCGCGGCCGGACAGCGTACGCTTGGATCGTTCGCGGGATTTTTCACCACGATGCTCTTGGTGTATGCGCCGTTCAAATCGGTCAGCAAAACCAATAACACGATCCAGCAGGGGCTCGCCGCGGCCGAACGCGTGTTCGAAATGATGGACGAGCCGAGCGACGTCCCCGACGATCCCGAGGGGGTCGAGCTCAGCGCTGGATCGCATAGCGTGCGCTTCGAGCACGTCAGCTTCCGCTACGGCGCCGAGTGGGTTCTGCACGACATCAACCTTGAAGTTGGTGCGGGCAAAGTGGTTGCGCTGGTCGGGATGAGCGGCGGCGGGAAATCCACGCTTGCGGATCTGATCCCGCGCTTCTACGATGTGCAGGAAGGCCGCGTCGCAGTGGACGGAATCGACGTGCGGCGCATCCGGATCGATTCGTTGCGCGCGCAGATCGGCCTGGTGACGCAGCATACGTTTTTGTTCAACGACACGATCCGCGCCAATATCGCGTACGGCTCGGAGTCGCGAAAGCTCGAACGCGTGACCGCCGCCGCCAAACTCGCCAACGCGCACGACTTCATCATGCGGCTGCCCAACGGTTACGAGACGATCGTCGGCGAGCTCGGGATTCGCTTAAGCGGTGGCGAGCGCCAGCGAATCGCGATCGCACGTGCGCTGTTGAAGGACGCGCCGATTCTGATCCTGGACGAGGCAACCTCGTCGCTCGATTCGGAATCCGAGCGCTCGGTACAGGAAGCGCTGGAATTGCTGATGCATAATCGCACCACGCTGGTGATCGCGCATCGCCTGTCCACGGTGCGGCGCGCCGATCGGATCGTGGTGGTGGTTCACGGCCGGATTGTTGAGGAAGGCTCGCACGACGAACTCTTCGAGCGCGACGGCGAATATCGAAAACTATACAATCTCCAGTTCGCTTCGGGCGATGAACCGATTCCCGAAGACGGCCTGGTAAACTAGGCGGGCGCCGCGCAAGTTGCGCGCGGCCGCGGTGAATGATGCTTCGCGTAATATACAATTCGCTCTGGTACCCGGCTCTGCCGTTCGCGCTGGCAACGACCGGCGCGCGCGATCGGCAGGATCGGCGCGAGCGGATGGGCGCGATTACGCTTGCGCCCAACGGCCCCGGCCCGCGCATCTGGATTCACGCCTCTTCAGTGGGCGAGGTCGAGGCGATGCGCCCCGTCGCCTCGGGACTGCATCGCGAACTCGAAGGCGCACGGATCGTCGTCACCACCATGACTACTACCGGCCGCGACGCGGCCCGCCGGCGTATCCCGTCGGCCACTGCGTGCGCTCTGGCGCCGCTTGACTGCCCCGCCACCGTGCGCAGGTTCCTGCGCGGGGTGCGTCCGAACCTGGTGCTGATCGGGGAGACCGAGCTGTGGCCGAATTATTTTATCGAGGCGCGGCGCGCGGGAGCGCGCGTCGCAATCGTCAACGGAAGAATCTCCGAGCGCTCGCTGCGCCGCTACCGGCGCGCGAAATCGCTATTTGGCCACGCGCTCAAATCGGCGCATCTGATTCTTGCGCAGAGTGAAGAGGACGCGCAGCGCTTTGCCACGCTCGGCGCGTCGAGCGACAAAATCACGGTGACCGGCAATACCAAGTTCGATGTCTCCTTCGCGGGCGAGGAGGTCGTGCTGCGCGACGCATTGCTGCGGTTCGCGCACGGGCGTCCGCTGCTGGTGGCGGGCTCAACCGCGCGCGGCGAAGAAGCGATCGTGATCGCCGCGTTCCAGATTCTGCGCAAACGCTTTGGCGCGCTCGCGCTGGTGCTCGCGCCGCGTCATCCTGCCCGCACTCCCGAAGTCGAGGAAACACTGCGCGCAGCCGGAGTGTCGTATCTTCGCGCAAGCGCACTCGAGACCGGAACATCGCCCGCCATGGACGTCTCGGTGATGCTGCTGGACACGATGGGCGAGTTGCGCGGGATGTATCGGCGCGCGAGCGTCGCATTCGTCGGCGGCAGCATGATCGCGGGACGCGGCGGCCAGAACGTCGGCGAGCCCGCCGCGGTTTCGGCGCCGGTCGTGTTCGGGCCATTTCATGAAAATCAACGCGCGATGGCGACGGCGCTGGTCCAGTCCGGCGGCGGCGCGATCGTCCGCGACGCATCCGAGCTGGCCGAGCAGTGCGCCCGGTGGCTCGGCGACGAGCACGCTCGCGCACACGCCGGCGTACGCGCAAAGGCCGCCGCCGAAAGCGCGGGAGGTGCCGCGCGCGCCACCGTCGAGCATCTGCGCCGTCTGGCAATGGACGCGTGACGCGCGATGCCGAGGCGACCCGCGCGCCGTCCGCGCCTGGAACGGTTATGGCGCGGCGATCCGAAACCCGTTCATCATCTGCTCGCTCTTCCTCTGCGCGGCGCGGCCGGTATCTTCCGCTGCGCGGTCGCGGCAAGAAACCTGTGGTGGCGATGGCGCGCGAGTGAACCGGGCGTGCCGGTAATCAGCGTCGGCAATCTGACCGTCGGCGGCAACGCCAAAACTCCGTTCACGCTTTTTCTGGCGATGCGCCTGCAAGCCCGCGGACTGCACGTCGCGATCGTCAGCCGCGGCTATAGTGGCACCGGCAAATCTCCCGCACTCGTCTCGGATCGTGGCGAATTGATCCTCGACGCGACGGTTGCCGGCGACGAGCCCGCAATGATGGCGCGACGCTTCAATGGACCGATCGCCGTCGCGCGCAGACGTATCGACGCGATCGAGCGGTTGCGCTCACGCGGCCCGCTCGACGTGATCATCCTCGACGACGGCTTTCAGCATGCGCGCCTGCGCCGCGACCTTGATCTGGTCCTCATCAGCCGCGAGCGCGGACTCGGCAACGGATGGATGCTGCCCGCCGGTCCGATGCGCGAGCCGCTTTCCGCGCTGCGGCGAGCCGCCGCGGTCGTGATCGTGTCGGCCGACGCCACCCTCAAGAGCGCGCTGTCCCGGGCGCAGCTCGCGCGAATCAACCAGGGGCGTGTGCTTGCCGCCGCGCTTCGTCCGCAAAGCCTTGTCAGCGTCGCCAACGGCAGTTGGCGCGAATCCGCACCGTCGCTTACCGGACGCCGAGTGCTCGCCGTCAGCGGACTTGCGGATCCGGCGGCGTTTCACGCGATGCTGCGCGAGCTCGAAGCTGACTTGGTCGGCGTGCTCGACTTCCCGGACCATCATTCGTACACCGCCGCCGATTGGCAGGAGATCGCGGCGGCCGCGCGCGCGGTCGATCTGATCGTCACCACTGAAAAGGACCTGGTGAAACTCGAGCGATTTCCGTTCGCACGCGATTCCTTGTACGCTTTGCGCCTTGAGGTGACGATGCCGGAAAGCGACGCGAGCGCGCTCGACGAATTGCTCCTCGCGCGAATCCGCATTCCAAACGCCGGCGCCGCTGCCGCACAGGAGGTTTCCCGCGATGCCCGTTAGCCAGGATTTACTCGAAATTCTCGCCTGCCCGAAATGCAAGGGCAGCTTGCACATGACCGACGCGAAAGACGGCCTGGTCTGTGACGGATGCCGGTTGGTCTATCCGATCCGCGAAGACATCCCGATCATGCTGATCGACGAGGCCCAGCCGCTAAAGTGACGTGCGCGCCGCACCGTAGTCGCGTCCTTACGATACCCAATCGCGCCTCGCCGCACTCGCCATGATCCGGCTCGAGGCCGAGCGCGCACGCAAGCTCGCGTGGTGCGCACTCGCAATTTATCTCATCGCTCTTGGAATCTCGGCGATCCTGCGGAAGCAGGGCGACTTCGCGGTGTACTACGCCGCCGGAAAGCGGGTGCTGCACGGCGCCGCGATCTATCCGGCCGGCGAAAAAGATCACTTCCTGTACGCGCCGATCTTCGCGATCGTGATGGCGCCGTTTGCAATCCTGCCACGGCATGCGGCGCAGGGCGCATTTTTTCTAATTAACGCATGGGGACTGGTCGCGCTGATTCTCGGATCGGGGGCGATGCTGTTCGGACGCGCACGGACTTTGCCCGCAGCGCTGATCATCGTGCCGGTGCTTTTGACCTCGATTCTGATCAACAACAATTTCGAGCATGGGCAGGTCAACCTTCCGATTCTCGCTCTCTGCGTATGGTCAGTCGTTTACGCGCGGGAATCGCGCCCGATGGCTTCAGGAGCGATGCTCGCGACAGCGATCCTGATAAAGCCCTTTGCCCTTTTGGCCGGTCTCTACCTCCTGCTGCGCGGCAGATTCGCGACGCTCGGATGGACGATCGTCGCCGCAGTGGTGCTGCTGGCCGCGCCGATCGTGGTCTTCGGACCGCACGGGCTGGTAGAGCAGACTGGCGCATACCTCCAATCGGTAGCCTCGATGACCGATCGCTATCGCACGATGCTCACGAATCAATCGGCGGTGGCGTGGATCGCACGGCTCGAACTGCGCGCCGGCGCAGATGCGGCGGTCGAGAGCTCGCGTCCACTATGGATGGGGATGGGTTTCGAGGTGGTGTTGCTCGCGATCGAGGCACAATGGATCTGGCGCGCGGTGCGCGCGCCCGGCGATGAAGTCGAACACGATCGCTCCGCGCTCGCGGGCCTGTTCTGCCTGATGCCGGGGTTCGCGCCGATCTCGTGGAAGAGTTATTTCGCCGCCCTGCTGGTTCCGTACATGCTGCTTTGCGCGATGCTGCTTGCCGCGCCGCCGGCGGGTGCGCGCATACGGCTCAAAGCGATCGTGTACTTTGCGATCTCAGTGCTACTGAACTTTGTGCCGGGACGGCGGCTCGGCAATCTTGCGCTGTTCTACTCGGCGCATTTCCTGTCATCGATCGCCGCGTTTTTTGCCGTTGCGACCGGAATCTGGCAGTCCACCCCGGCTCACGGCGATGCGAATCCCGCTGCAGCAGTCCGATGAGACCGCGCGGAGAAATAGAGTGGCGGCCTGATCCGCATTTTGCCCGGATCGCGACGGAGCATCGCGTGCTGATTCTGAGCCGCGAGGTTCTTCCCTATGCTCCCGTTATCGCGGCGCGCCTACGCGAGCTCGAGTTGCCCACGCAAGCTCCGGGTGCAGGCAATCGCGCGAGTGGCTATCGAATCAGTCTCGACGGCGGACCGGAGTTGTTCGCGCGTCGCGCCAGGCGCGGCGGGTTGATGCGCTTCCTGCTGGCCGAGACTTTCTTCGGACTCAGGCCCCGGCCGCTCCAGGAGCTCAAGATCGCCGCCGAGGCCCGCAGGCGCGGGATCGGCATCGCGGAACCGATGGGCGCGAGCGTCGAATCGGTAGCGCCGGGTTTCTATCGCGGTTTTTTTCTGACCCGCGCGATTCCGGGAATGACGCTGTGGGAATTCGTGCGCGCCGACGACGATCCGGTGGTGCGCGGCCACGTCTTGCTGAAGGCGCGCGCGGCGATCGCGACGATGCATAACTCCGGACTCTTTCACGCAGACTTGAACCTGCACAATTTGTTCGTCACGCAGGCAGGTGAGAGCTTCGCGGTCGTAATTCTCGATCTCGACAAGGCCCGGCTCTACGACGCGCCGCTGTCGCCGGAGCTCAGACGCGAAAACGCGCGGCGCCTGATGCGCTCGGCGCGCAAGCTCGATCCCTCCGGGCGCTACTTCGATGACGCCGCGCTGAAAGTGCTTGATGTCAGCTAACGGCGCCGCGACTGGATTGGCCGCTTCATCGCGATAACTTCGATTTCGACTCTCGCGTTGCGCGGGAGCGCCGCGGCCTGAACCGTCGAGCGCGCGGGAAACGGCGGCTTGAAATGCTCGCCATAGACGCGGTTGACCAGATCAAAATCGCCAAGGTCGGCCAGAAAAATTGTGCTCTTGACGACATCTGCGAATTCCAGCTTCGCGGCCGTCAGAACTTCGCGAATATTTGCGAGCACGCGCCGTGTCTCGGCCTCGATCCCACCGGGGACGATCGCGCCGGTGTGCGGATCGAGTCCGATCTGCCCGGAACAAAAGACCATCGAGCCGTCGACGACCGCCTGCGAGTAAGGTCCGATTGCGGCGGGCGCGTTTTTGGTTTCGATCGCCCGTTTCATCATTCGTCGCGAGTTGCATTGTGGTAACCGATCCGCGACACCCGCATCACGCCGTCGATCGCGCCGATCGCGTTCATCAGCAGGTTAAGTTGCCGCGCGCTCGACACGCTGACCTCGAAGATCGAAAGCGCGCGCCCGTCCGAGCCGCGCGTTTTTACTTCCGCGGTCGAGATGTTCACACCCGCCGACGCAATGGTCTTGGTCATCGCGGCCAGCAGTCCCGGCTGATCGACGCACAGCACTTCGAGCCGGGTCGGCCGCGGCGATTCCTCGCCGTCCTTCCATACAACGGGCACGCGGCGCTGCGGATCGGTCAACAGAGCGTGCTGGCATGATGCGACGTGAACCGTGACGCCGCGCCCGCGGGTGATAAATCCGGTGATCGCCTCGCCCGGCAGCGGATTGCAGCATCGCGCGAACCGCACCAGAACGTCGCCGATGCCCGACACCACGACCGCGCCGCTGGCCGCCTTACGCGCGGCTTTTTCGGCGCGCTCGCGGGTGGTTGCGGGCGGGACCGGCGGCGTAGGTGTGGCTTTGCCGTCGCGATAGAGCTTCAGCTCGTCGGGCGTAAGCGTTTTGTTGAGTAACTGTCCCGGTGTGACGATTCCGTAGCCAATCGCGGCCAGCAGTCCGTCGATATCGCGCTGAGAAAATTCCTTGAGCATCGGCTCGAGCCGCTTGGCGCCGCGCAGTTGCGCGACGCTCAGATGCAACGGTGCGAGTTCGCGGTCGAGCAGTTGCACCCCCATCTCGCGCGAGCGCTCGGACTGCTGCGCGCGCAGCCATTGCCGGATGCGCGACTTGGCGCGCGCGGTCACGCAGAAGTTCGCCCAGTCTTTCCCTGGCGTCTGCCGCTCCGAGGTGATTACTTCAATCGTGTCGCCCGAGCGCATCTTGTAGCGCAGCGGAACCATCCGTCCGTTGACTCGCGCGCCCGACAGATGCGTGCCGACTTGGGAATGGATGCGATAAGCGAAGTCGATCACGGTGGCGCCCTGCGGAAAATCCAGCACGTCGCCTTTGGGCGTGAAGACGAAAACCTCTTCGGGGAACAGGTCGTCTTTGACGGTCGAGAGAAATTCCTGCGGGTCTTTCAGGTTCTGCTGCCACTCGATCAGCCGGCGCAGCCATGCGAAGCGTTCGGTTTCCTTGATCTCCTTGGCGCGCACGCCTTCCTTGTAGCTCCAGTGCGCGGCGATTCCTTCCTCCGCGACGGCGTGCATTTCCCGCGTGCGAATCTGCACTTCCATCCGCTGCCCGCGCGGCCCGATCAGGGTCGAGTGCAGCGACTGATACATATTGGCTTTCGGCAGCGCGATATAATCCTTGAAGCGGCCCGGCACCGGCTTCCAGTTCGCGTGCACCACCCCCAGTGCCTCGTAACACTCGCGCACCGTCGCCACGATAATGCGGAACGCGACCAGATCGTAGATCTGATCGAATGACAGCGCCAACTCCTGCATCTTGGAGTGAATCGAAAAAAAATGCTTGGGCCGGCCGGTCACTTCCGCCTTGACCCCCGACTCCTCCAGCCGGCGCGACAGGATCGCGATCACGTGTTGGATATATTCTTCGCGCTCCTTGCGGGTCTTGGCGACGAAAGCCTTAAGCGTCGAGTACGACGACGGATTCAGGTACCGGAACGCGTGGTCTTCGAGCTCGGATTTGAGCCAATAAATTCCGAGCCTATGTGCGATCGGCGCATAAATTTCGATCGTCTCGCGCGAGATTTCGAGCTGGCGTTCGGAACTCAGCGACTCGAGCGTGCGCATGTTGTGCAGCCGGTCCGCCAGCTTGATCAGGACCACCCGGATGTCGTGCGACATCGCGATGATCATCTTGCGGAAGTTCTCGGCCTGCTTCTCCGCACGGCTCTGAAAGGTGATCTTCGATACTTTGGTCAGCCCGTCGACCAGTTGCGCGACCTCGTCGCCGAACAGCGCGCGCACCTCGTCGAGCGGAGTGGCGGTGTCCTCGACCACGTCGTGCAACAGCGCCGCGACGATCGACGCGACATCGAGCTTAAGCTCGGCTGCAATCATCGCGACGTTCAGCGGATGCGTGACGTAAGGCTCGCCCGAGACCCGCTTCTGCTCCGCATGCATCCGCGCCGAAAAATCGTACGCGCGGCGGATCAACATCAAGTCGGCGGCGGAGTTGTAGGATTGCACCCGCGCGATAAGCGGCGCGAGTTCGTCGGTCGGCGCGGCGGCAGCTTGCGCTAGCTCTTCCACGGCGCGAACCCCTCGCGCAGGCGGCAGGCTCTCAAACGTTCAGCATTGACGATCGCGGACAGTTCGCCAACCGAACGGTTGATTTCATTGTTGATGATCAGAAAGTCGTACGAGGGCCATTCGCGAGCTTCCTCTCGCGCGCGCGTCAGCCGCCGCTGGATCGAGTCTTCGGTTTCGGTGCCGCGTCCGCGCAGGCGCCCTTCCAGCTCCGCGAAACTCGGCGGCAGAACGAAGATCGCGACCGCGTCGCGCGGATACTTCTTGCGAATCTGGAGCGCGCCCTGGATGTCGATATCGAGCAGGATATCGCGACCTTCGCTGACCGCATTTTCGAGCGGCGCGCGTGGCGTGCCGTACGAGGCGTCGAACACGCGCGCCCATTCGGCGAGTCCGTCGGCGTCGCGCTTGGCGATGAATTCCTCTTCGCTCACGAAATGATAATCAATCCCCTGAATCTCTGCTCCGCGCGCGCGCCGCGTGGTCAGCGAGACCGAGAATTCAAGTCCCGCGATCCCTTTCAGGGCCGCGCGGTGGAGCGTGGTCTTACCCGCCCCAGACGGAGCGGAAAGTATAAAGATTATACCGCGTCTGGGAGGCGGAAGGTGTATGGAACTTGACACTATAAGAGCGTCCAACCGATTGCAAATAATGTTTTATACTACGCTCATTCGATGTTTTGCACCTGCTCGCGCATCTTTTCCGCTTCCGCCTTCACCTCAACCGTCACCTGCGACAGCGCCGCATTTTGCGATTTCGAACCCATCGTATTTACTTCGCGGTTGATTTCCTGCAGCAAAAACTCGATCGATTTTCCGACCGGTCCCTTGCGATCGAGCAGCGCGCCCAGCCCCTCGAGATGAGTCTTGAGCCGCGTGATCTCCTCGCTGATATCGCCGTGCTGCGACGCGATCGAGGCTTCTTCATACAAGCGCTTTTCGTTGACCGGCAGCGCGGCGAGCAGCTCGCGAATCCGCGCCTCGAAAGTTTTCATGATCTCAGCGCGCGTTTCTTCCGCCAGCCGCTCGATTCGCGGAAGCGCCGCATGAATCCGCTTGATCCGCTCGCCGAAGTCGCGCCGCGTGCTGACACCCTCGCGCACGCGTTCGGTGTCGAGCGTCTTGAGCGCACCTTTCAGTGCGGCCATCGCGAGCTTGACCGCTTCGCGCGTGTCATTTTCTTCTTCGACCACGTGAAAAATCTCGGGGCGGTTGAGTATCGCCTCGATTCCGGGCTCGCCCTTAAGATGCAGCCGCTTGCCCATCCGGCGCAGCTCGGCGACGTATTGATTGGCCAGCTTCTCGTTGACTTCGAGCCGCGCAGGCGGCGGCTTGAGCGCGGCGTACTTGATAAACAGCTCGACCCGGCCGCGCGCCACCGAGCCTTGAATAGCCTTGCGGATGTCGGCTTCGTATTCGCCCCATCCGCGCGGCAGATTGAGTTTCAGCTCGAAAAAACGCTGGTTGAGGGATCGAATCTCAGCTACCACGCGGACGCCCGCGCGCTCGACCACCGCTCGTCCAAATCCGGTCATGCTCCGCATCGTGATCAGTTCTTCCTTCCGATCGCGGCAAGTACGGAACGGTAGAGTTCGACCGTCCGCGCCGCCATCGTGGTCATCGCAAAATCCCGCTCCGCGCGAGTGCGTGCGGTTTGTCCCATCGCGGCGCGTAAGTTCGGCGCCGCCGCCATCCGCGCGATCGCGCCCGCTATCGCCTCGCTGTCACCGGGCTTTACCAGTATTCCGCTAACGCCGTTTTCGATCACGTCGCCGATTCCTCCGGTGTCGCTGGCCACGATTGCCCGTCCGGTGGCCGCGGCTTCCAGTATCGCGACGCCCATCCCCTCGCGCAGGGAAGGGAACACAAAGATATCGGTTGCGGCCAGCACAGTGCGAACGTCATCGACACGCCCCAAAAAGCGCACTTGGCGCGCTATTCCGAGCAGCTCGGCGTCGCGCTGCAAGTCCGCGCGCAGGCTGCCGTCACCGGCAATCAGGCAGATCATGCATGCACCGTCGCCGCTGCGCGTCAGTCGCGCGATCGCTTCGAGCAGATGGCGATGACCCTTGCGCGCTTCGAGCATCCCAACCGTCCCGAGCACAATCGCGTCCGGCGCAATTCCAAACGCGGCCCGCGCCGCCGCGCGCGCGGCCTCATCGGCAGGGCGAAAGCGCTCGCAATCGACACCGCTGGGGATAATCGTGATGCGTTCGGGCGCGACACCGGCCAGCGCCAGCGAATCCGCAACTCCGTGCGAGATGGCCGCGACTGCGTCCACCGCGCGGCCATAGAGAAGCGGCGCGAAAAGCCGGTTAGGGCGATAGTCCATTCTGCGCGTCACGATCAGCGCGCGCGCAAATCCGCGCGCATACGGCGCCATCGCATGCGCCCGCGCGGTATGAAAATGCACGATATCGTAGCGCGCGCGGCGCAGGATCGCGCGAAACCGGATCGCCGCCGGCAAGTCAACCGAGTTGTGAATCTTGAGCGGATGGCAGATGACGCCCTCGCGCCGCGCCCGCTCGTGGAGCCGTCCAGCAGGATCGCAGATGAGCTCCGCGCGATGACCCAGCCGCAAAAGTTCGAGCGTCAGGCCCATCACCTGCGTTTCTCCGCCGGCAAAACCGAGCTCGGGATCGACTCCCGCCACGCGCAGTGCTGCGCTCGATTCCGGATGCGGCGGTTCGGATGCAGCTTTTGGCATTTCTCCTCAGTCGAAGAAGCGGTAGTAGAAAATCGCGCCGATCGCGGCAACCGCGTCGCGCCATCCGATCTTTTTGCCTTCCTCGTAAGTGCGGCCCGAGTAAGAGATCGGAACCTCGTAGATGCGCCATCGCGCGCGCGCCGCCTTGGCGGTAATTTCCGGCTCGAAGGTAAACCGGTCGGCCGACAGCTTCAGTTGCATCAGCTTGTCGCGCACGAACGCTTTCTGCCCGGTCTCCATGTCGCTCAGGTTGAGATCGCTGATGATATTCGACGCGAGCGTCAGCATCCGATTACCCAGGTAATGCCAGTAAAGGAGCACGCGATGCGGCCCGCCGAGAAAGCGCGAACCGTAAACCATGTCGGCGCGGCCGTCGAGCAGCGGACCGATCATCAGCCGGTAGTCGGCCGGATCGTATTCAAGATCGGCGTCCTGCACGAAAACATAAGGATTCGCCGCGGCAGCGAAACCCAGCCGGAGCGCTGCGCCTTTGCCCTTGTTGTGCGAATGAAAAAAGCATCGCACCTTCGGATGCTCGAATTTCCGCAGGAACTCGGCCGTGCCGTCAGACGATCCGTCATCGACGACGATCACCTCTGCGTCGAAGCCGCAATTGAGTGCGCGATCGATTACCGTGCCGATTGTGGCCACTTCGTTGAAGACCGGGATGACGACGGAAATCTTCGCGGTCTGATCGATTATTTTTCCCATCGGGGCTCCCGCACTCCGCCAGCAGACATTTGCGGCGCGTGAAAAGCTTCAGGCGCGCCGTCGCGTGCGATTCGCGCGTCGAGCATTTTAAGCACGCGGCGCAACTCACGGCGTCCGAGCGCAGGCGCCGTCGCCGCAGCGTAGCTCGACCACAAGCGCATCCTGTCGGTGCGGGTGAGCCCGGGAAACGCGAAGCGCCCGAGCTGAACCAGGTTTCTTCGGCGCGCGTGCGCGGCGGCCCGCCAGAGCCATACTCTGCGCGTGCGTTCATGATCGATAAAAGAGATCCGTGGCGATTCGTCCGCGATTATATTGAACGGCGTCAGATCGCCGTGAACGAACCGCGCGGCGTGAAGTCGGGCGATCTCCGCGCCCAGCGCGCGAAGCAGAATGCGCTTGCGCGCGAAACCCGCCTCGGGCGTGCCGCGCAAATATCGCGTCGCGAGGACTCCGGGCGCGCGCCGCGTCATCACCAGCTCGCGTCCGCTCGAGCGCTCGCGCCCCCACAGCACCACCGGCGGCGCGTTCAGACCCGCGCGGCAAATCGCGGCCGAGATCGCGTGGATATGCGCCGCGCGTGTTCCCGAAAACCATCGCTTCAACTTCGCGCAACCTCGCGGCGCGTCGATTATCTTGGTGAAAAATGCCACCCCCGTCGGACCGCCTATCCGCACCAGATAGGTCGAGCCGCGGCGCGAGCGCCGCTGCAGCCGCGCCCCGTTTCCCGACGCCGCGTCCAGCGCAGCTGCGATCACCGCGTCGCGCAACGCAGCCTCGATCACCTCTTCGCCCGCAAAGCTGAGCCGCCATCCGCCGCGCTCGATGGTGCCGCCATGCTCGGCGCTGATCATCGCACCGCCTCGCTGCCGATCACTTCGACTGACTCGGACGGCGCCGAGCCGATCGCGCGGCGCACCGCAACCGCGACCGCCGCCGGCGCGATCCGACGCATACATTCGCGGCCGATCGGACACTCGCGCAGATAACACGGATGACACGGAATCGCGCCGATAATCGCGAACCCTGCGTATCCCCACGGCGCAGAGCGCTCGGGCGCGGTCGCGCCCCACAGCGACACGATCGGGCATCCGACCGCAGCCGCGATATGCATCGGACCCGAATCGGGACCGAACGCAGCGGCGCACTCCGGAAAGATCGCGATCAGGTCGCGCAACTGCGTGCGTCCAGCCAGGTTGAGCGCGGGAATATCGCCGAGATTGCGCATCACCGCGGCGGCGATTTCAGTTTCGTCCGGGCTGCCGAGCAGCACAGGATACATCGCGGACGAGCTATCGGCGGGCCGCGCCAGCTCTCTGATTACGGCTGCGACCGACTCGGGAAAATAGATCCGACTCGGCCACGACGAACCCAAAATCACGCCCAACAGCGGACGCGGCGCGCCCGCGAGCAATTCGCGCGCACGCGATTTTTCTTCGGCTGACGCCTCGAGTGCGAATTCGATCGGTGCGGCCGGCAATCCCAGCCGATCGCCAAACGCCTGGTATTGGAGCAGCTTGCGGCGCAGGTTCGGTTGCGGCACGATCCGGATCGTCGAAAAGCGATGGTTCAGTTCCTTGGTGTTAGCGGGACCGAATCCGATCCGATCGTGCGCGCCAGAAACAATCGAGGTGACGCCGCTTTTCAGATGGCGCTGCAGATCGACCACCAGGTCGAAATGGCCGCGGCGGACTTCGCGCAGAAACGGGACGAATGACCACGGCGCGCGTCGCCGATCATACAAAATAATTTCGTCGAGCCAAGGATGATGCTCGAGAATCGGCGCCGATTTCGGCTCGACGGCCCATGCGATATGCGCTTCGGGCCATCCGCGGTGCATCCTGCCCAAAAGCGGCAGCGCGCGCACCACGTCGCCGATCGCGCCGTGCAGGACGATCAAGATCCGCCGCGGCGGACGCGCAAGCGCTGTAGCGGCAATAGTTTCGAGATCGTTCATAGCAGAGGCGGAAGGACCCACGCCCCGCGCACGATGATATCGGCGCCAACGCCGCGGGCAAAGCGGGAGTTTCGGCGATCCGGAGGTCGCGCCTCCCGAAACGATCATGGATCCCGCTTGCGGAAGCGCACCTGTCGCAGGTAAAACGCGCGACAATGGCTGAGACATCCGCGGCTTCCAGACCGTCATCCGCGTCCGCTCGCGACCCCGCGTACTCGAGCGGTCCGATCGTGCTGGTGCTCGCGATCATCCTGACGATCGCGGCGATTCAGAAAAGCGGGCCGCCGCCTGTCGTCGGTGCGGGCGCTCCGGCGGTGGATTTTTCCGCCGCACGCGCGATGCCCGATCTGCGCGAGATCGCAGCACGGCCCCATCCGCTCGCCTCGGTGGAGAATGCGCGTGTACGCGGTTACCTGGTGAAGCGTCTGACCGAGCTTGGCGTTGCTCCCGAAGTCCAAACTGCAACTGTCGCCGGTGTAACCCGGCCGGGGTTGCGAACCTTTGCGAGGGTTAACAATATCGTCGCGCGTATTCCGGGCAGCGCCAGTACCGGCGCGATCATGCTCGTGGCGCATTACGATTCGGTCCCCAGCGGACCCGGCGCCGGCGACGACTCGGCGGCGGTCGCGGCGATTCTCGAAACTATCCGTGCGATCAAAACCGGTCCGCCCCTGCGCAACGATTTGATCGTGCTTTTCACCGACGGCGAAGAGCTCGGGATGCTCGGTGCGAAAGCGTTTGTCGAGCATTACGCCGCGCTGCGCGAAGTGAAAGTCGCGCTCAACTTCGAGATGCGCGGCGATTACGGGCCGGTCGCGATGTTTCAGGCCAGCGCCGACAATGCGTGGTTGATTCACGCGCTCGCGGCGACGCCGTTCCCGCGCGCAAGCTCGCTCGCGCCGGCTGCGTACAGGAGATTGCCCAACGATACCGATCTGACGGTTTTGCTGCGCGCAGGGATCGCTGGGATGAACTTCGCGGCGATCCGCGGACTGACGCGCTATCACACCCGGCTGGATAATATCGCGCATCTCGATCCGCGCTCGCTGCAACACGAGGGGAGCTACGCGTTGTCGCTCGCGCGCGAGTTCGGCGGCGCCGATTTGAGCCGGCCTCACACACGCGACGCGATCTATTTCTCCGCGTTCGGCGGCTTCTTTCACTATCCAGCGTCGATGGCGATGCTGCTTGCGATTCTCGTCTCAGTCGTTTTGTTAATCGCGCTGATCGGCGGCATTAAGCGCGGATCGTTGAGCGTCGGCGGAATCTGTTCAGGCTTCGGAATCTATGCGGCGGCGTTCGTGCTGTCGTTGGTCGAGAGCCGAATAGTCTCATCCATGTTCACCCATTTTGCGGCGCACGAAATGCTCCCAACCAGGACCAGCTACGGCGGCGCATTTTTCGTTGCCGCATCGACCGCCATCGTCTTCGCGACCGTGTGTGCAATTTACTGGAGGCTGGCGCGCTATATCTCGCGCGCGAATCTTGCCGCCGGTGCATTAGCGATTTGGGCGCTGCTCGCGCTCCTGCTCTCGGCGGTTTTTCCGGGCGGGAGTTATCTGCTGACGTGGCCGCTGCTGTTCGCGGCGCTCGCACTCAACTTCAGATGGACCATGCGGCAATCGCGCGATCCGGTTCCGGCGATCGTTGCAACTCTCGTTGCCATCATCCCGTGCCTGGTCATGATCGCGCCAATCTTCGTCTCGACCGGCGATGCA
>JBARDN010000276.1:0-9016 GCA_049795175.1 Binataceae bacterium (SeqCode)
TGTTCATGGCCGAACTGTTCAGCTTTGTCTCCGAGCCGCGATGTGCTAAGGTCAGCGACTGGAAGTGTCCTGCCTCCACTTCCTGTCCTGATCGCGAGCCTGCCCACCTATCTGCCCGAGCCCTCGAGAGCCGTGCTGGATCGATCCGAAAATCGATGACCGAAAAAGCTGCACTAAGGAACCCAGTGTCGCAAAATCGCTAGCACAATAAAGGAATTTATTTTTTTAGCCACGATAAAAGATACCAAACAAACCCACCGCAAAATGCCCGAGATCCAAAAATCCAGCGCATCATCTTGTCCGGATTTCTGCGCAGCCAACCACGTGAAGCACCACACCGGGGTCGCGTCAATCCTTCCTTGACGCGTTGGCGCTTTTCCCGGTAGCACTTTGTCTGACAAATCCGGGTATATAATCAGAGGTTCCAGCGATGTCCATCGACTTTACGATGCCCCCGCACGTGATTGAATTGCGCGACAAGATTCGCGCTTTCATCAAGGAAGAGATCGAGCCTGCCGAAGCCGAAATGCAAAAAAGCGGCAACTGGCGCGACGGGATTATCGAGCTTCGGAAAAAAGCCCGCCAGCGCAAATTGTGGCTCCCGCATATGCCGCCCGAGTTCGGCGGACTGGGCCTCGACGCGATGGGGATCGCGATGGTCTCCGCCGAATGCGGACGCAACCGGCTGGCCGCTTTTATCGTCAACTGCCAGGCGCCCGACGAAGGCAACATGCACACGATGCTGCACTTCGCGACTCCGGCGCAAAAAGAAAAATACCTGCGCCCTCTGTGCGAGGGTAAAATCCGCTCGTGCTTTGCGATGACCGAACCCGAGGTCGCGGGCTCCGACCCGACGCAAATTCAGACCAGCGCGGTTAAGGATGGTGACCATTGGGTGCTCAACGGGCACAAGTGGTTTATCTCAGGCGCGCACGGCGCGAAATTCGCGATCGTGATCGCGAAGACCGACCCCGACGCCGATCCGCCGCAGGCCCGCAACTCCGCGTTTATCGTCGATCTGCCGAATCCCGGCTTCGAGATCGTGCGCGATATCGATACCATGGCGGGCAAGGGAAATCACTGCGAAATCCGGCTGACTAACTGCATCGTCCCCGCCGATTCGATGCTCGGGCCGCGCGGCCAGGGGCATACCCTCGGACAAGTGCGTCTGGGTCCTGCGCGTTTGGCGCATTGCATGCGCTGGATTGGTAGCGCGGAAGTCGCGCTCGAGATGATGGTCAAGCGCGCGATGGAGCGCAAAGTCCAGGGCGGCTTCCTGATCGACAAACAGGCGATCCAGTTCAAGATCGCCGAATCGACCATGGAGCTTTACCAGTGCAAGCTGATGGTCCTGCACTCGGCGTATCTGATTCAGAACAAGATGCCGTTCAAGCAGGAAGTCTCGATGGCGAAGCATCATGTGGCCAACACGCTATGGCGGATCTGCGACCGCGCGATCCAGGTTCACGGCGCGCTCGGCTACTCGACCGACACTCCGCTCGAATCGATGCTGCGGCATGCGCGCTCGGCGCGGCTGGTCGACGGCGCCGACGAGGTTCACATGACCCAGATCGCGCGTCACGCGATCGAGGCGTTCAAGCACGACGGAACCACGCGCGCGGCCACCGGCGGCGCGGAATTGCTCTAGTCACCGCGCTTTTAGGCATTGGAGATAGCTGATGGGACATAGCGTCGAACCGTTCAAGGTCGCGGTGTCTGATGACGTGCTGGCCGATCTGCGCGCGCGCCTCGAGCGCACGCGCTTTCCGGATGAAGTGCCGGCAACAGGATGGGAGTACGGCTCGAACCTCGCCTACATGCGCGAGGTCGTGGATTACTGGCGCACGCGTTACGACTGGCGCGCGCACGAAGCACGGATAAATCGCTTCGCCCAATTTCGCGCCGACGTCGACGGACTCGGAATTCATTTCATCCACGAGCCGGGCCGCGGCCCGAATCCTAAACCGCTGCTGCTGATCCACGGATGGCCCGGCTCGATCTGCGAGTTCATGGATATCATCCCGATGCTGACTGACCCGGCCGCGCACGGCGGCGACGCGAAGGACTCGTTCACGGTGATCGCGCCGTCGCTCCCGGGCTATGGATTTTCGGATCATCCGCGCGCCCGCGCGATGAACATCCAGGCGATCGCGGATATCTTTTTCAAGCTGATGACCGAGGTGCTGGGGTTCAAGCGCTTCGCGGTGCAGGGCGGAGATTGGGGCTCGGCGGTGACCTCGCGAATGGGAGAGGTTTACGCGCGCAGCGTGTACGGAATCCATATCAATATGATTGCGATCGGCCCGGCAGAGGGGCGCAGCGCGGTCGAGTTGACCCCCGAGGAAAAAGTTTTCCTCGGCAACATGGAAAAGTTCCGCACCCATGAGACCGGCTACCAATGGATTCAAGGCACCAAGCCGCAGACCCTCGCGTATGGGTTGAATGATTCGCCGGCCGGGCTGGCGGCGTGGATCATCGAGAAGTTCCGCACCTGGAGCGATTGCAAGGGTGAAGTCGAATCGCGTTTCAGCAAGGATCAGTTGCTGACCAACGTGATGGTTTACTGGATCACGCAGACGATCAACTCATCGACGCGATTGTACTACGAGGCGCGGCATCATCCGTGGCGGCTCAAGCCGGGCACCAAAATCGAAGCGCCGACTGCGGTCGCGCTGTTTCCGGCGGAGCTGCTCTTGCCGCCGCGCCATTGGGCGGAACGGGTATATAATGTCCAGCGCTGGACCGAGATGCCGCGCGGCGGACACTTCGCCGCGATGGAAGAACCGAAGCTCCTCGCCGACGACATCCGCGCATATTTCAGCGGACTCGATTAATCCGCGAGTGAACGAGTGGCACTGGTTAGAAGGAATCTCGCCCCTGCGGCGCTGACATACTCTCATCACTTTGCAGATTCTTGTGTTATGGCCCGAGCAAATGCAGTGGGGCGCGCGTCTGGTCCGTCGTCGATGGCGGGTCAGATGCCGCCGGCACATGGCTCGCCCACCAATGATAACCCGCATTCTTCGATCTAGCCAGAAGCTGCGCCGTCGAACTCCACCAGATCGGCGTAGAGCTTTTCTACTTCGCGGCCGAGCGTTTCGTAGCGCGCGATTAGTTCGTTGGCGTCCTTGCGCGCGAGGTAAAAATCCGGCCGATTCATTTCCTCGGCAAGTTTCGCGCGTTCGGCTTCCTTCTTTTCGATCTCTTCTTCGATCTGCCTGCGCTGCTTCAGTGCACGATCGCGCCGGCGCTCGGCGTCGCGATTTTCCTTCTGGCCGCGGTCGCTCTTTGACTGGCCGTTGCCGTGCGAGTTCTCCGCGCGATACTTCTCGTTCTTTGGCGCCGGCGCCGCCGCGGCTGCTTCGCGCGCTTCTATCTGCGCTTTCTTTTCCAGGTACTGATCGTAGTTGCCTAAATAGCGCGTCGCGTGTCCTTGCCCGACCTCGATCACTTCGCTCGCGAGCTCGTTCAGGACAAAGCGGTCGTGGCTGACCAGCAGCACCGTTCCCGGAAACCGGCGCAGCGCTTCGAGCAGGGAATCCTTGGCGATAATGTCGAGGTTGTTGGTCGGCTCGTCGAGCAGCAGACAGTTGTTGCGCTGCGCCAGCACCTTGGCCAGCGCCAGCCGCGCGCGCTCGCCGCCCGAAAGCACCCCGACGCGCTTGTCGACGTCGTCGCCCGAAAACAGCATCGCGCCCAACAGCCCGCGCAACTGCGGCGTCGTCAGCGCTTCGGCGGAATCGCTCAGCTCACGCAGCACCGTCTTGTCGTAGTTGAGCGACTCGGCAAGATTCTGCGCGAAGTAGCCGAGCGCGGCCTTCTCGCCAACGATCCGCTCGCCGGCCGAAAGCTCCTCGACCCCCGCGAGGATTTTCATCATCGTGGATTTTCCGGCGCCGTTGGGCCCGACCAGCGCGATCTTCTGTCCCCGCTCGATCGTCAGATCGATTCCGTCATAGACGGCCAGCTCGCCGTACTTCTTGACTGCTCCCTTGAGCTCGAAGACTCGCCGCGCGCTGCGTTCGCATGCGGGAAAGACGATCGCCGGCGGCTTCTCGGCGCCGACTGGCGGCTCGAGCCGCTCGACCTTTTCGAGCTGCTTGATTCTGCTTTGCACCAGCCGCGCCTTGCTCGCCTGGTAGCGGAAGCGGCTGATGAACTGCTCCATGTGCTCGATCTCGGCGCGCTGATTTTCGTACGCCGCCATCTCGAGCGCGAAGCGTTCCTCGCGCTGCACCAGGTAGCGCGAATAGTTGCCGACGTAGTCGGCAATCTTTCCGCGAGAAACCTCGGCCGTGCGATTGGTCACCTGGTCCAGAAAATAGCGGTCGTGCGACACCAGGATAATTCCGCCGCTGTAGCCGGCCAGAAAATCTTCGAGCCAGTTGCGCGCCTCGATGTCCAGATGATTGGTCGGCTCATCCAGCATCATGAAGTCCGGAGCGTCGAGCAGAAGCTTGGCCAGCGCGATTCGCATCCGGATTCCGCCCGAGAATTCCGCCACGTCGCGGGTCAGGTCGGACTCGGTGAATCCCAACCCGAACAGCACTGCGGTCGCGCGCGAATCGGCGCTGTAGAAATCGTGCTGCTCGAGCTCGTGCAGCACCTCGCCGTATTCCTCGAGCGCGGAATCGTGACTGGGCCCAGAATGCTCCCGCGCGAGGATTTGCTCGAGCTCGCGTCCGCGCCGCTCGAGCGATTGCATCCGCTCCAGCGCGGACAGGGTTTCCGCCAGCACCGTGCGTCCGCCCATCTCGGGCGCGTCCTGCGCCAGGTATCCGACGCGAGTCTTCTGCGGCCGCGCGATTCGGCCGGAGTCGGGCGGATAAACCTCCGCGATCATCTTCAGGAGCGTCGATTTTCCCGCCCCGTTGAGGCCCACCAGACCGACCCGCGCGCCGTCGGGCATCGACCAGTTGACCCGGTCGAGAATCCTGCGCGCGCCAAAGGCCTTGGTAACGTTGTCAAGCGTAAGCATCGCTGAAACTCTCTATGCTATCAGCGCTGCCTAGACGCCGAAAGTTGGACTTTGACATGACCTCTTTCGCTATGGCCGCCAGTGTGTTAATTATTCCTACACTATGGCTATATCAGGTGCTGGTTATCCACTGCCCAGAACCGCGGACGAGTTCGAACGGCTCTGTTTGCGGCTCCTGCGGCGTCATTGGCAGCTTCCGCAAATCGAACGGATGCACGATCCCGAGCGCCGTGAGCGCGGGATCCATCTGCTCGAAATCAGCGGCCGGCCGCGGCTTGCGGCGGTCCGATGCGAGCTGCGCGAGTCCCAGAGTGCCCTCTCGGCGAATGAAATCAAAGACGCCGCGGAGCGCGCTCTGAGTCTCGGGCTGCCAATCGGCCGCTTCGTGATCGCGACCACCGCGCCGCGCGGCGCAAGCCTGCAACGCATCCTGTATGACCTCAATCGTGCGCAAAAGGGCTCCGGACCGAGCGCGATCGAGGTCGTCACCTGGGACGATATCCAGGAGCTGCTCGACGAGTATCCGCAAATTCTGACCGAGTTCGGCTCCGCTGCCAAGCGCCAGGCGATCACCCGCGCCGACTCGCTGGTGCGGCTCGACGCCAATGCGATCGTGGCCGAGCCCAACGGCACGCCGCCCGACGCGCTCGAGGCGGAGATCACGGACGCCGCCGAGTTCATCAATCAGCGCTCGTTTCAGATGGCTCGGCTTGCTCTGCTGCGGCTGCGCGAGCAGCGCTGGAGTGAGCTCAATCCGGCGCAAAAATTTCGGGTTCTGACCAACCTCGGCGTCGCGTGGCTGCGCGAGGGCGAAGCGCGCAAAGCCGCGATGCTGTTTATCGCGGCCCGCTCGCTGGCGCCCGAGGACGAGCAAGCCTGCACCAACGAGGCTCTGGCCCACGAGCTTTTGGGCGAACGCGACCGCGCGCACGCTTTGGCCGACAGGCTGCGGATGCAGTTCCCGTCCAGCGGCCGCGCACTCGCGCTGTGGCTCAACAACGCGCCGCTGACGATGGATGCGGGCGCGCTCGAAACCAACGTCGCGCCCGAGCTCGGAGCTGATCCTGAAGTCGCGATGGTGATGGCGCGGCGCGCGCTCTCCGGCGCCGACTACCTGCGCGCAGAGCGCTACGCGCGTGCGGCGTCGCAGACGCTGGCGGGTCAGTCCGACCCGTGGCTGATCCTGGGCCAATCGATTCTGCTCGCCGAACTGAGTACGACCACACCCGCGCCAATATCATCTGATACTGCCGCTGACGGCGCCGATCCGGCTGCGCCGCCAAGCGAAGAATCTCGCGTGCGTGAGGCCGAAGGCTGCTTCACCCAGGCGATTGAATTTGCGCAGCATGAAGGCTCCGCGCAAAACGAAGTGCAGGGACTCATCGGCCGCGCGCAGACGCGGATCGCGCTTCACGACGCGGAAGGCGCGGGCAAGGATATCGAGCAAGCGCACACCCTCAAGCGCGAAGACGCCAACGGCCTGGTCGAATACGGAATCGTGTTGCGCGGGCGCGGCAACCTTAACGAGGCGATCGAGGTGTTCCGCCGCGCGGTTGCGGTCGGCGGACGCGACGACGCCGAATACGATCTGGCGATCACGCTGCGCGAGCGCGACGAACCCGGCGACCTGCAGGTTGCCGCCGAGATGCTCTCGCGCGCGATCGCGCGGCCCGACCTGGTTCCCAAGGGTGATTTTCCGTTCGCGGTGTCCGCGGCTGCCGACGTGCTCGGACGCCTCGAGCGATGGCACGAGGCCGACGCGATGCTGGCGGCGCTGCCCGAAGGCGCAATCGCGCCGCTCGCGCTGCTCATCCTGCGCGCGAATCTGCGCCTGGCGCAGGGCAAGTTCGATCAGGCCTCCAAGCTCGCGGACGACGCGCTCGCCGCGCATCAAGCCGACACTTCATCCGAAGACCGGCGCAGGCTCGCCGCGCTGCTGCACGACCTCGGCCGCTATCGCGACGCGCTGCCGCTGTGGCAAACGCTTGCGGCAGGCGATCATGCGGGCGGCACCCGCCGCCTGGTCGAATGCGCCTCGCGTCTGGGCCGCGTCGATATCGTCACCGCATGCGCGCGCGGCGGCGCCGCAGAGGCAAGCGCCGCGGGCGTGTCCGCTGAATCGTCCGAGGCCAGCCTCGAGCACCTGGAGCACACCGATCCGGAAGCCGCGATCGAAACGATCCAGCAGCATCTCGCGCAGCATCCTGAGGATGCCGTGATGCGCCTGCGCCGCTCGATTGCCGCCGACCGTATCGGGCGCCACGAGCTGGTAATTGCCGACCCGACTGCGATGCCTCCGGTGCGCAGCGTGCCGGTCGCGCTGGGGCGCGAAGCGGTGCGCATCATGCGCGAGGGCGGGCGCGCCAGCGAGTCGCTCAGCTACGCCTACGATCTGCTCCGGCGTCATCCGAATGATATCGAGGCGCATCGCGCCTACCTGGCAGCGCTCGGGCCGATTGGACCGATGCCGCATATCGCGGATTTCGACACCGCCGCCAACGGTGCGGCGGTCTGCTTCGTCGAGCAGGATACCAACGCCGACAAATGGCTGGTGCTCGAGGACGCAAACGACCCCGACGAATCGGTCGACGAATACGGACCGAACTCGCCGATGGCGAAAGCGCTCAAGGGCAAACGCGTCGGCGACAAGTTCCAGCTCCCGGAGGGCCGCTTCAGCCGCAAGACCGGAGTGGTCAAGCAGATCATCAGCAAGTACGCGTGGCGCTTTCAGGATTGCGCGGCGGGATGGACCAGGCGCTTTCCCGGAGAGCCGGAAATCAAGATGGAGCCGGCCGCGCCCGAGGTGGTCGATTGGGCCGCGCTGCCGGCGGCGCTCGAGACGCTGCTTCCGGCCGCGGTGCGGCGCGACGATTTGGAGGGTTCGATCGAGCGCGTGTATCTGAGTAATCCAATCCCGATTCACGCGATTGCAGAACGGATGGGCGTCAACGATTTGCAGACGATGTTCGTGCTGGCGCAGCGTCCGGACGCGTCGGTCAAGTGCTGCCTCGGCACCCCGGCGGAACTGGAAGAGGCGCTGGGATTTTTCGATCGCGCCAACGCAATCGTGATCGACCTGACCGCTATCGCGACGCTGTGCATGCTCGGACGGCTGAATCTGCTCGCCACCTGGCCGCGCCAGTTCGTGGTCTCGCAGGCAACTCTGGCGGAGTTGCGCAGGCTGCAATTCGAAGACACGCTGCTGCGCCTGCCGCCCGGATTTTCGACTTCGCTCAGCTCCAACGGACACGACAGCAAGCTGCGCGCCGACGTTCAGCTCAAGGCGCTTGCCGACAGTATCCAATCGGTATGCCGGGTGCGCGACGGCGCTGCGCTGGCCGCAATCGACGCCGAGCGGCGCGAGCGCCTGATCAAGCTGCTCGGCCGCCACGGCGCGGAAAGCGTGGTCGTGGCTGCGATGCCGGGGCATGTGCTGTGGTCCGACGACCGAATTCTGGCGGCGATGGCGAAGTCGGAATTCGGAGTGCGTCGAGTATGGACCTCGTCGGCATTGCAGGCGCGGGTGCGCGCCGGATGCCTTGATGCGGCCGAGCTCGCGACCACCAACACCAAGCTTTCGGGATGGGGCTATTCATTCAGCACGCCGACGATCGACATGATCTTGCGCGCGGGTGCGGTCGCAATGTGGAATCCGGATCAATTTCCGCTGCGCCAGGCGCTCGACCAGTTTGCCAGTCCGTCGATTAGTCTTGCCGACGCGATGCGTCTGGCGGCCGAGTTGATCGTCAAGATTTACAATGACGCAAACCTGCGCGGGGCGCGCCGGACGTTCACCACCCGGCTCATTGATCGGATTGCCAGCCGTCCGCGCGGCCGAGAGTCGATCGAGGCGCTGCCGCGTTCGCTGCCGATCCGCTTTGGACTGGATTTGATCCGCGCGCGGGAGCTGAGCGACGTGATTCGCGGATGGATGGCGTCGTCGGCGGCGCGAGAAGAGTCAGCGCAGAGCCAGGCTGCGAGCGCAGCCGACGTGCGCGCGAGCGCCTAAGGCGCTCGCGAAGCGGCGGGAATAAGACG
>JBARDN010000277.1:0-2060 GCA_049795175.1 Binataceae bacterium (SeqCode)
GCCCAGATGGTCCAGGCGCTGCGCGGCAGGGTCGCCGCCGTCGCCGCGATGCAGCGCAAGATTGTCGCATCCCGAACTCAGGTAGGCGATGTCCGGGTCGGGCTGCCAGACGAGCTTCATGCCGAACACGCGCTCGTAAAATGCCTTGGCGCGTTCGACGTCTTTGACCTTGAGCGCCAGATGGCGCAGTCCGCGGTTCTTTATCAAATGGTTGCCTCGCGCTTGCGGTAACCGACCACGCCCCAAATCGGATCGCTCGGCGGATCGGTCGCCTCGCTCCGGTCGATCGCATCCATATTCTCAAACCCGCCCGCATCCATAAAGTACCGCGCGACCAGGCCAACGCGATCATGCTCGTTCAGGTGATGCCAGATCGCGACCGCCTTGGTCGGGAACATCCGGTTAGAGAATGTCACGACGAACGGCGCACCCGGCCGCAGCACGCGCGCGACCTCGCGAAAAGTTCGCACCGGCTGGGTCATGTATTGAATCGAAACCGTGACCACGGCGCCATCGAACTCGGCGTCGGCGAACGGAAGCCGTTCTTTGCGATTGAGATTGTGGATCACGATTTCGGTGAGTTGCGGATTATCCGCCATCTCGGCCTGATTCATCCCGAGGCCGACGACGCGCGCCGGATGCAGACTCTCCGGCAGATGCGATCGCCAACTGCTCATGAGATCGAGAATCGCGCCGCCTTGCGGAAGGAGCTGCGCGTAGATCTCGCCGACCTTCGCGATCGCGCCGTCGTCGATATGCACCACGCGCCGCGGCGCGGTGTAGAACAACTCATCGTCGGAGTCGTCGATTCGTCCAAAAAATTCTGGCGGAAATGGATTAGGCATGATGAAACCGAAACCTGATTTGATCACGGCTTGCGATAGGGAACAATCACTCCTCGCAGCATCGGGAAGTGGCGCGCGTTGAGAGTTACCAGCGCGCTTTGCGATGCGACCGCACTGGCCGCGATCGCGGCGTCAACGAGGCCGGTGCCATGACTTCGGCCATACTCGCGGCGGAACAATCCGGCCTGCACCGCGATGTCGCGATCAACCGCGACTGGCTCGAGCAGCTCCTCGAGTCTCGCCAACGCCTCGCGCTCGGTGCCGTCGCGCACGCCAACGTACAATTCGGCGAGCGTGAGGCATGAGACTCGAAGCGGCGCGCCGGCGGCCTTGAGATAGACGAGAGCCTTGGGCTCGCCGCGAAGATAGTCGATCAGAACGTCGGTATCTATGAGCAGGGCCGATGGTGATGGCATCCGAGCTAGGCTTGGCCGCGGGCAGGTCGGACCCTATCGGCCTCGCGCCGCAGGGCGTCGAAATCGGGCAGATCGGTGCGTCCGCGCCAGAGGCCCGCGACGTCCTCGAGGACTTGCGCGCGCCCGGCGGCCGTCGTCTGTTCAAGCCAGTGATCCACCGCGGCGCGGATAATCTCGCTCTGCGGACGCCCGATGCGTTTGGCCAGGCGGCGCAAGCTCTGATGCTCGCGCCGGGTCAGATAGATCTGAGTTCTCACCATCGCCTGATTCTTCATGATGTATATCTGTGATGTATAATTCCTTCTCAAGCGCGGGTCCAGCCGAACGGTTAATTGTGTACGCGCTTCGCGCGATTCCGGGCAAGGTGGGGCCTTGGATTTTTGGACATTGGGCATTTTTCGGTGGGTTCGTTTGGTATCTTTTCTAGTGGCTCAAAAAATATACTCCTTGAAAATGCTGCCGATTCCGCGCCAATGGGTTCGATTCTGCAGCTTTTTCGGTCATCGATTTTTGGGCGCTCTGTCGCGGCGATCCAACCTTGAGGTAGTGCCAACTCATGAAGCTGAGTCGCCGCTGGCAGAGCAGCACCCTCATCCACCCTTCGGGCACCTTCTCCCGGAGGGAGAAGGCATTCGGGCATCTTTGATCCTTCTCCCTCCGGGAGAAGGTGGCGCGCAGCGCCGGATGAGGATGCTGCTCTGCCTCCGGAGGAACGAGGCCCAAAGCGAAGCGGTATTGTGAGCGGGTTGCTTCCACCCGATCACTTTTGCACGAAGTGAACTCGGGCATAAGGCTGAAC
>JBARDN010000278.1:0-2898 GCA_049795175.1 Binataceae bacterium (SeqCode)
TGCCACGGCGGCTTCGACGCCGAGGGCAAGTACGTCTCACCGCGTACGCTGTGGCGCGTGCCCGCAATCAAGGCGTGGCAGGAGCAGCATGTCGCGACCTCGGGGATGCCACTGGTCGAGATTCCCGCCGATACGGTTTCTCCGCGGCTGCCGAACGTCGCGCAGGCGAAATACCTGCTGCGCAACGGCGTGCGCGAGCCGATGATCCGCTCGCTGACCGAGATCGCGATTATCGAGGGCTTTGGCGCGCAGATTCGCGATCTGCCGGTCCCTCCGCTCAAGAGCTTCATCAAGGAAAGCACCGAAGGCACTGCGCTGGCGCATCTGACCAGCGGACTGTTCGAGGCGCATGCACGCGACGAGGCCGGATGGAGCGAAGAGGGCGGTCATCGGCAGATGTGGGAAGCGGCGCGCGATGCCGCGCTATCGAACCCGGAGATTTCGCCCGAAATTTTTGCCGCGATTATCGCGCGCCGCACCGGCGAGCCGCCCGCGCTCTTTCCAGAGCTGGGCGCGCCGGTCGAGCGCCTGTTGCGCTTCATGGTCAATGTGCTCGCGATCGAGGTTTTTGCCGCCTCGACTTTTCAGTGGGCCGAGGAAATTCTCTCCGACCCCGAAGTCTCGGATGCTCCGGTTGCAGCGGCCGACCTGGTGCGTTTCATCCGCTCGGATGAATCGCCGCACGTCGAGTACCTGCGCACGGCATTGTCGGAAATCTCTGCGCGCACGCTGCTCACACTGGACGGCAAGGAAGTACCGGGCAAACGCGCGGTGGACACGCTGGTTGAACGTTCGCTGCGCGCGATGCTCCGGCAGCGGATCGTCGATCAACCGCCGATGGTGCGCGAGATGATCCGGAAGACGGCGAAGGTACGCGACCTCGAAGAGCTGTTCGCCGGCTTCGACGCGCTCGCAACGCCATGGATACCTCCCGCGCGCTACGCGGACCTCGCGCCCGCCGCGTCGGGAGCCATGCACGGCTACTGAATAAGAAGTACGCGCCCGATAGCCGCGACGACCGGGCTACGCGGGTTCCGGCACTTCCAAGTCGCGGCAGATTTTGCGCGCTAGAAAATCTTGATGTCGCGATGGCGGAGAATCGTCGAAGATTTGCCGCGAGCGCGATTGACGAAAACGGTGTGATTGCCGCCCTCGCGCAAGAGAAAACAGCCATGGCGCTCGAGATGACGCAGCAGGTCGCGGCGCTTCATCGTCCTTCGATCAGAAGAGACTCCTTAATCACCTTCACGCCTTTGAGCGACTCCTCGGCCAGCGCACGGTTGGCGTCGAGCACGAGGGCGACCGCTTCCTTGAGGTACTGCCTCGCGAGGTCGAGCGTAGCGGCCTGCGTGTTCGCGCCGGGTAGCTCCTCGACGAACGCGATATAGCCTCCCTCAGGCACCTCGCGAAAAACAGCGGTGAATTCCATAGGTCTAGCTTATACTCCGAAGCTCTTTTGTCCGCATCCAGATCGATTCGGGTCTTACGGCTCGAGGCGTTCCATCATTCGCGGAAACGGGATGCATTCGCGGATGTGATGAATCCCGCAGAGCCATCCCGTCATCCGCTCGATTCCCATCCCGAAGCCCGCGTGCGGCACCGAGCCGTAGCGGCGCAAATCGAGGTACCACTCAAATGGCGCAAGCGGCAGATCGTGGGCGAGAATCTTGCCCTTGAGCGTATCGAAATCGTCCTCGCGCTGTCCGCCGCCGATAATCTCGCCGTGACCCTCGGGTGCCAGCATATCAACGCAGAGCGCGACCTCCGGACGGGCAGGATCCTGCTTCATGTAGAACGCTTTGCACACGGTTGGGTAGCGATGCACCATCACGGGGCGATCGAACTCGCTCGACAATAGCGTCTCCTCGTCGCCGCCAAAGTCGTCGCCCCAGTTGACGCTTGCGCCCTTGGCCTTGAGACGCTCGATCGCCTCGTCGTACGTGATTCGCGGATAGGGAGTCCTGGTCGACGCCTCGAGCTTCGAGATATCGCGCTCGAGCGTCTTGAGCTCCGGTGCGCGACGCTCCAGCACGCGGCGCACGATATACGAAACGAAATCCTCGGCCAGCGCCATGTCGTCGTCGAGGTTGAAGTACGCGGCCTCCGGCTCGACCATCCAGAATTCCGTCAGATGCCGCCGCGTCTTGGACTTCTCCGCGCGAAAGGTTGGACCGAAGCAGTACACCTTGCCCAGCGCGAGCGCGCCCGCTTCGGCGTATAGCTGTCCGCTCTGGGTCAGGTACGCTTTGCGATCTTCAAAGTAATCGAGCTCGAAAAGATTGGTCGTGCCCTCGCACGAAGTCGGAGTCAGGATCGGCGCATCGAACAGAACGAAGCCACGCTCCGCGAAGAAATCGCGGCAGGCCTGCGCAACCTCACTGCGGATTCGCAAAATCGCATGCTGCCGCGACGAACGAACCCATAGATGGCGCTTGTCGAGCAGGAACGCGACGCCGTGCTCTTTTGGCGTGATCGGATAGTCGGCCGACGGCGCGATTTGCCGCACGCTTGCGACGGTCAGCTCGAAGCCACCGGGCGCGCGCTTGTCCTCGCGTACCGTGCCGGTCACTTCGAGCGAAGTTTCCTGCCCCATGTGATCGGCGGCTGCAAACGCTTCATCGCCGAGGTCGGCCTTCGAGGCGACGCACTGGCATAGACCGGTCCCGTCGCGCACCAGAAGGAAATGGATTTTGCCGCTCGAGCGCTTGTTGTAGAGCCATCCGCGCAGCGTGACTTCTTCGCCGACGTGACGCGGAAGATCCTCGATATAGACCCACGACATGCGTCCTATTTAAGCACATCAGGACGCGTCGCGGAGAAGCGCGCGCGCGTCGCAACCGGTCCGGCCTTCAGGTAGCCTCATCGGAACACGGATGAACGCATTCGACTTTGTGGTGA
>JBARDN010000279.1:0-42029 GCA_049795175.1 Binataceae bacterium (SeqCode)
GACGTCGCGGCCGATGGCAGCCTGGTCGCCGTCGCGATCGACTTCGATAACGTTTTCGTCTCCACCAATGGCGGCACGACATTCACTGCGGCCACCTTTCCGAGCCTGACGCTGGGTCCCGGATCCCTGAACCAGACCTTCCGCCAGAGCGTGGCAATTGCCAACTCGACCACGGTTTACGCGATGGTTGGCGACTCCAGTGGCTTGGCCTATCTGGGCTTGTTCGAGTCCACTAACTCGGGCGGAACTTGGACCGCGAAGACCGTGCCGAGCGCCAGGCCGGGCAACGTAGTAACAATCGACGGCACCAGCGACAACAACTTCGCACAATCGTTCTATGATCAGTTTCTGATCGCCTCGAAGCTTACGCCGAGCACGATTGCCTTTGGCGGCGTAGCACCGTACCTATCGACCGATTCCGGCGCCACGTGGACCTTCCTTGGAAGCAGTGGCGGAATCCATTCTGACCAGCACGCGGCGGCATTGAACGCGGCCGAGAGCACGCTTTACATCGGCAACGACGGCGGCGCTTATGCGGCCAATCTCAGCAGCAAAAACATCACTTCGCTCAATACGACTATCGATGTCGGCCAGATTCAGGGTATCGGACCCAATCCGACCGACGGCAGCACGCTGATCGCGGGATTCCAGGACAACGGCACGCAGATTTACTCCGGCACCTCGAACTTTGCCTTCGCCGAGACTGGTGATGGCGGCTTCGCGTTGTACGATCATGCGGATCCGACCTTCGCCTACCACACCTTCGCGAGCAGCGACGGCCCTGTCATTTCGATGTCCACCGACAGCGGCGCCACCTGGAATCTCGAAACCCCAAGCGCCAGCCTCCGTAGCGCGCTGAACGCCGCCAAGGATCGTGGAGCCAGTTTCTATCCGCCGCTGGCAAGCGATCCCGGCACAGCGCATCGCGTGCTGTTTGGCGCCCAATTCGTGTATGTCTCAAACGACGGGATGCTGACCTGGAGCCAGCAAAGCACCACGGATCTGACCAGCGGCTCCTGCAGGAGCACGTCCTGCGACGCGGGCGATATCGAGTTTTCGCCTGTCGATGACACCAAGGCGTGGGCGGTGGCGATGAACTCTGGCGGCTCGGGTTTCGAGATCTCGAACACGACCCAAGCCAATCTGAACAGCGGCGCGGCTTGGACTAATCAGACCGCCCATTTCAACTCAGCGGCGGGCGCCAGCGCCAACCTCAACACTCAAATCACCGGGGTCACGCCCGATCCTTTCAATGCCGATACCGCATACGTCACTCTCTCGGGCTTCAAGGCGGCAACCGGCGTCAACCATATCTTCAAAACCACGAATTTCGGTACGAGCTGGACCAACGTGAGCGGCGATCTGACCGACGTTCCTGTGCTGCGCTTGCTGGTGGATAACCAGGATGCAACCGGCAACACGTTATTGGCCGCCACCGACATCGGCGTGTTTCGCTCGGTCAACGGTGGCGTCAATTGGACGCTGTTCAATCAGGGCGTGATCCCGAGCGTGCCGGTCTTCGACATCGAGCAGAGTTCCAACGGAGTGATTTACGCGGGCTCGCACGGACGCGGCGCCTACAAATTGGTGACGGGGTCGGCCTCTCCGACACCGACGCCAACCGCGACGCCCACGCCAGTGCCGGTGTTGCTCAAAGTCGCGCCAAAGTCGCTGAACTTCGGCAAGGTCAAAGTAGGAAAGACCAAGAAAAAGAGGCTGACGATCACGAATCCCGCCAAGAAGAACGGTCCGACGGTAACCTTCATCGGCGACCGCACGATCTCGCCTCCATACACGGCAATCACGCAGTGTACTGGCGCTCTGCCTGCGAAGCGGAAGTGTCATATCTCGGTGGATTTTACTCCGCCAACAGTCGGCTCTTTCCCGGGACAAATACACGTATCCAGCAACGCGGAAAACGGATCGCTGACAATTTCTATTCAGGGCTCCGGCAAATAGCCTCGGCGGCACGAATCGGGAAGTCGTATTCGCCAGGGCCGCGCCGGCCGCAACCCGAGTAGCCTCCGGCATATGAAACGATCGAAACTGCGGCTATTTTCCGCCGTGATGCTATCGCTGCTGGCTGCTCGCTCGTTGTGCGCCCGCGCGCAGGTGGCTGAAGTCGATGCTCAGGCCGGCTCGGGTATCTATGGACGGATGGTTCGTGCGTGGGGAAATCCTCCGGCCAATTCAACGCGGTATCAGTGCGTCAAGGTGCTGGACGATCGGCAACGTAAAACGATCGCGCTTGGCGAATGCTCCGGAAGCTTCGCCCAGTTCCGGGTTCCGCTCCCGCCGGGGCACTACGTAGTCGAGTACGGAGGCCGTTGGGAGTCGGTCGGAGGGAAAGCCCGATTCGTCGCAAACCGCTACCACATAACCGTGACGGCAAATAGATGGATCGACCTGTCACCGCCTGCGTCGCTAAATCCGGTGCCATAAGACCCGTGACCGTTAATCTGGCCGATCTATAGATCGCCGCCGTCCGAGTCGTCGCCGCCGCCGTCGGTCGATTCCATTTCTTCGACCGCTTCGTCAAAGTCTTCGCCGCTGAAGTCCTCGCCCATTTCCTGACCCATCTTTTTCATCATCCGGGCGACACTCTTTGGATCGTTCTCGTCAAGATCGCCGAGCTTCGACGGGTCCGCGAGCGAATCCATCCGCTGCTCTTCGGACTTGGGCATCGCAAAGCGCGACATCAGCCGCTTCATCTTCTTGCCGCCGCAATGACTGCATACGGCGCGGACTCGCTCGCTGACGCGCGTGGTCAGCACGCTGGTCCGCCGATGGCATCCGGCGCATTCGTATTCGTAAATCGGCATCGCGTTCTATTCTTCCGTTTGATCACTCGGTCCGCAATCGACGGATGCTTGAATCGGCGGGCGGGGTCGGCATACTGGTCAGCGGCACGATGATCTCCGCCGACCAGCATCACGAACTTGCTCCGCTTCCCGATGTCGCCGCGTATCCGGCGACCTACGGCATCACCGCGATGTGGCGCAACACGCGGATGATCGTGCTGTGCTCGATCTCGGCGGCGCTCTATGCGGCGGTGCTGATCCCGTTTAAGGCGGTGCCGTTTATTCCGGGCGTCACCGAGCTTCGCCCCGCCAACGCGATTCCGATCGTGTGCTCGTTTCTGTTCGGACCCGCAGGCGCGTGGGGCAGTGCTATCGGCAACACTATCGGCGACTTTTTCGGCGGCGCGTCGCCCTCGGATCTTTTCGGCTTCCTGGCAAACCTCAGCTACGGATGGATTCCTTACAAAGTCTGGCAGGTGATCGGCGAGGGCGAGGCGCCGATCTCGCGCTCACCGTGGGCTATCGCCAAGTATCTTTTCACCTGCCTGGCGGCGAGCATGCTGTGCGCGGACCTGGTCGGGTGGGGCGAGAATCTGCTCGCGCTGCGGCCGTTCGCGGCGCTCGGCAACGTGATTATCCTGAACAACATGATCGCCGCAATCGTGCTCTCGCCGTTTATTCTGCTCGCGGTCTATCCGCGCGTGCGCAAGGGCCATCTGCTCTATACCGACGTGATGCCCGAGCTGAAGCTGCGTCCGGTCGCGATCAGATGGCTCGGATTGGTGATGCTGATCGTCGGCGAAACGGCGGCGTGGGCGTTTGGAAATCTGCTTTCGGTGGGGCTGTGGGCGCCAAAATTTTTGCCGGCCTATATGAACGCGGCGCCGTATGACAAATCGGTCGCGATTATCGTCAGTCCGTTTATTTTTCTCGCGATGGCGGGCCTGGTGGCGATGTGAAAGTCGAGCCGCAAAGTTCGCTCGAGAATATCGGCGGTGCTGCCGGTGCGGGCGCGGACTATTCCGTCGAGGCGGTGGACTTGAGCTTCACCTATCAGGACGGCCTGCGCGCCGCACTGCGCACGGTCGGGTTCAAGCAGGCGCGCGGCGAGATGATCGGGATCATGGGCGCGTCGGGCGCTGGAAAATCAACCCTCGCGAAATGTCTCAACCGGATCATTCCCGAGTTCGAGGGCGGCCACTTCACCGGCGCGGTGAGTATCGGCGGCCGTTCGCTCGAGGGGCTCCGCGTGTGCGACGTCGCCGCGGAAGTCGGGATGGTGTTTCAGGATTTCGAGGCGCAGCTTTTCTCGACCAACGTCGCACATGAAGTCGCCTTTGCGATGGAACAGATCGGGATGGACCGTGCGACGATGAACCAGCGGATGACGCCCGCGCTCGAAGCGGTCGGCCTGCGCGGCTTTGAGCATCGCGATCCAACTTCGCTCTCCGGTGGAGAAAAGCAGCGTCTCGCGATCGCGTCGGTGCTGGCGCTGAGCCCTCGCGTGATCGTGCTCGACGAGCCGACTACCGATCTCGATCCGGAAGGCAAGGCCGAGGTCTTCGCGCTGATTTCAAGCCTGCGCGAGCGCGGGCTCAGCCTGATCGTGATCGAGCATGAAACCGAAGAGCTGCGCCGCGCCGACCGAGTGATCCTGATGCGCGAGGGCGCGGTGATCGCGGTCGGACCGCCCGCCGCTGTGATGACCGATCTCGAGTTGCTCGAGCAGTCGGGGGTGCATCCTCCGAGCCTCAACCGCGCACTCGCGATGCTGGGAATCGGCGGCCACGCCGAGAGCGTCGATGACGCATACGCGGCGATCGTGCGCGCATATCCGCGGCTCGAATCGAGCGCGCGCAGCGACCCTCCGCAGCTCGAAACGGCGCCGCCGCAGACGAATGACTCCTCGGCGCTCGCGCTCGCGACCGTCGAGAACCTGAGTTTCAACTATACCGGCGGTCCGCAGGTGCTCGACTCGATCAGCCTCGCAATCAAGCCGGGAGAATTTCTCGCGATCGTCGGTCAAAACGGTTCCGGCAAGACCACGCTTGCCAAGCATATCGTCGGGCTGCTCAAGCCTGTCTCCGGCCGCGTCCTGCTCGAGGGTCGCGATCGCGCGGCGCTGCGCGCGGCGGAAACCGCGCGCGAGGCCGCGTACGTTTTCCAGAATCCCGACCACCAGATTTTCGCCGCGACGGTGTGGGACGAAGTCGCCTTTGGCCCGCGCAACTTCAAGCTCGCACCCGACGAAGTCGAGCGCCGATGCGTTGAGGTGCTCGACGCGGTGGGCCTGCTCTCCGAGCGCGAAAGCGATCCTTTTCTTCTGAGTAAGGGCGAGCGCCAGCGCCTTGCGGTCGCGAGTGTGCTCGCGCTGCGTCCGCGCCTGCTGATTCTCGACGAGCCGACCACCGGGCTCGACTACCGCGAGCAGCGCCGGATGATGGCGCTGGTGACCGAGCTCAATCGCGCGGGAATCGCGATCGTCGTGATCACGCATACGCCCTGGCTGGTCGCCGAGTACGCGCGGCGCGTCGCGCTGATTCGCAAGGGGCGCAAGCTGTTCGACGGGGGAGTGCGCGAGTTTTTCGCCGACGAGGAACTGCTCCGGACCGCCTCGTTTCGTCCGCCCGAAGTGACCCGCCTCGCGCGGAGGTTCGGACGCCTCGCGCTTTCGCCGCAGGAATTTGCCGACTGGATGAAGGAGCGCGCCTGATGCCGCTGTACCGGTATATCGAGCGCGACACTTTCGTCCATCGGATGCATCCCACGGTCAAGGTGATCGCACTGTTGGTGATGTTCTGGTCGGTGTACTGGGTGGACAATCCGGTCGCGCTGCTGCCGCTCGGATTTCTGCTGCTGTTTATCGCGGTTATCACCGGCTCGTCGGGAAATTTTTATGCGCTCAGGTGGCTGTTCATCATCTTGATCACCTCGACTACGCTGATGTGGATGGCTACCTACCGGCCGGGGCCGGCGATGGTCCACATGCCGAAGGTGAATATCCGCAAGGCGTCGATCCTGTTCGGGCTGGGCAAGGGGATCAAGCTGGCGGAATTGCTGGCGGCGTCGGTGCTGTTCATCTCGACCACCAAGGTGGAAGAGTTCACGATCGGGCTTGCCAAGCTGCGTGTGCCTTATCGGGTGGGCTTTGCGGTTTCGCTGTCGTTTCGGCTGGCGCCACTGTTCGTCGATTCCGCGCTGACGATCGTCGATGCGCAGCGCCTGCGCGGATACGAATTTGGCGAGGGCAGTATTTTCGAGCGGATGCGGCGTTACGCGACCGTCGCGGTTCCGGTATTCATGGGCGCGCTGCGCAAAGCGAACAGCATGGCGATGGCGCTGGAAGCGCGCGGCTTTGGCCGCCTTGCGCGACCGACAACCTATATCGACTACCCGTTTCGTCCCGCGGATCTGGTCGCGTTCGCCGCCCTGTTCGCAATCGGCGCCGGCTATTTTCTAATCTATTGGACCGGCTACGGCGCCGTCGTAGCGTAAGCATCACCTCGCGAAGCGCGGGTGATGGCGGCCCTGCACCGTCGGCCATATCTGCACTCAGTACCCCTTCCCGGGCGGGAAGTCCGGAGGGACAACCTATTGAAACACCACAGTTAGGTCGCGCGCGATTCTGGAGCGAACGGTCGAGCTGAGAGTTGCAGACAAGCGCCTGCGCGCGGCATGATCGTGACGAACGCATCCACCGTTATCGGGGAATCTCGGAGTATCAATGGCAGAGAAGACGCTTGTCCCGGAAGCATTTGGACCTTTACAGGGTGTGAGAATCGTTTCGACCGGCACGCTGATCGCGCAACCATTCGCGGCCGAACTTGCCGCCGAGATGGGCGCCGAGGTGATCCAGATCGAGCGCCCGGGCGCCGGCGACAGTGGATGGCGCAATATCGGAATCAGGCTCGCGACCCACGACGGCAGCCCTCCGGTCGCGACCACCTGGGTGCAGGAGCGGCGCAATGTCTTCTGCATCACGCTCGATCTCTCCAAACCACGCGGACGCGAGGTTTTTCTGAAGCTCGCCGTGCGCGCCGATATCTGGATGGAAAGCTCGAAGCCTGGAACCTATCCGAAGTGGAACCTCGACGACGCCACCGTCTGGAAGCTCAATCCGAAACTCGTCATCACGCACGTGAGCGGCTTCGGCCAGACCGGCGATCCCGACTATGTCACGCGCGCGTCCTACGACATCGTGGGGCAGGCCGTCGCCGGGATGATGTACCAGACCGGATATCCGGATCCCACACCGCCCACGCGCGCCGCGCCATGGACGGGCGACTACATCACCGCGCTGTTCACGCTATGGTCGTCGCTGGCGGGGCTCACCTACGCGCGCTCGTCAGGCAAGGGGCAGGCGATCGACGTTGCGCAGTACGAGGCGATTCACAAGACGATGGGCGGCACGATGCTCGAGTATTTTCAGAAAGGAATCGTGCGCGAGCGCTCGGGCAATCGCGCGCAGGGCTTTCAGCCGCTCGATAGTTTTAAGGCGAGTGACGGATGGATCGTGCTGGGCGCGCTGGCTGAAGTCTACGATCGCCTGGTTAAAGTGATCGGACTGGATCCGGCCGATCCGAAATGGCAAAGCGCGCGCGTAAATCTCGAATCGATCGAAGGGATCGAGTTCGACGCGATCCTGCGCGGATGGGTCAGCGAACGCACCGTCGCGCAGGTCGTTGACGCGATGGCTGTGGGCAAGGTGCCATGCTCGCCGATCATGTCGAGCAAGGACGCGGCCGAAGACTCGCAGTATCGCGCGCGCGAGATGCACCTCGAGTGGGAAGATCCGCACGTCGGAAAAGTGAAGGGCATCGGCATCGCACCAAAGTTCTCGTTGACACCCGGAAAGATCGTGCGTGGCTCGGTTGCTGTCGGCGCTGACAATGCGCGAATCTACGGCGACCTTCTGGGGATGGCGGCAGCGGAGATCGAAGCACTGAAGCGCGACAAGGTCATCTGATCACGCCAGAGAATGAAGAGCCCGCCGGGACGGAGGCGCCTATTGAATTCAGTAGGACCGGCGTCTCGCCGGTCATTCCACCACCGCGTGGATTCCTCTGCGAGACGCCCGAACATCGCAGCGCTCAGGACGCGACCTTGCCCATAAAAGTCTCTACCGCTTTCCCGAACTCGCGTTCGTCGGCGTAGCGGCCGAGGTCGAGGATGAAATAGCTGGCGCCGGCTTCGCGCTCGGCGTCGAGCCGGGCGCGCGCGGCGGCGATATCGTCGAGCCTCATGCCGCGGCGCACGATTACCTCCGGCGCAGGGCGTCCTGCGGCGCGCATCTTCGATCGTAAATCTTCAACCAACGGTTTAAGTTCTGCCGCGCGCTGCATCGGATGCCATCCGTCGCCGAATTCGAGCACCCGTTTGATCGCGTTTGCGCCCCCGCCCCCGATCCAGATTGGCGGCTTGGCCGGGCGCGGCTCGAACACGAACGCCGGAAAGTTAACCAGGTTTCCGCGAAACGGCGCGGGCTCGGAATTATCGAACAGATGCCGCAGCACGCGCAGCGTCTCGGTTGCGAGCGCGCCGCGCTTCTTCATATCGATGCCCAGCGCCTCGAACTCGGGCTTCATCCATCCGACTCCGACGCCGAGAATCATGCGCCCGCCCGACAGCTCCTGGATAGTCGCGATCTGCTTGGCGGTCAGCACCGCGGGACGGTACGGCAGTACCAGTACCGAGACACCGAGGCGGATGCGCTGGGTCGCGCCGGCAAGAAACGCGAGCGTCGCCAGCACGTCAAGGTAGCGGCCGCCGGAGCCCTCGGTCTCTCCTGGCGGGATGCACAAGTGATCGGAGACGAAGATCGCATCGAAGCCGGCCTGCTCGGCAATTTTGGCGCAGGCCAAAATTGTGGTGCGCGAAGATTGCGGCCCCATGTTGCGAATCGCGATTCCGTATTTCATTTGTCACCTCGCCCAGGAGCGAATTCGCGTCCATCGCAAGACTGGCAAGCATCGCGAGCGCGCGTCAAACTGCATCACGCGGGAGGACGATCGTTTGGGGAGACCATCGACCAAGGAGCGCAAGCCCTACAACAGCGAGGCGATCGCGGATGTCGCGGTGCGGGTGTTCCTGGAGCGCGGCTACGACGGCGCGTCGCTCGACGACGTGGCACGCGCGGCCGGAATCACGAAGGCCAGCATCTACTATCACGTCCGCAGCAAAGAGGATTTGCTCGCGCGCGGCGTAGGACGCGCGTTCGACGCGCTCGACGCTGCGATGCGCGAGCCGGGGGCGAAGCAGGGCAGCGCCGAGGCGCGGCTTCAGCATATCGTCCGGCGCACGATCGAGATCACGGTGGTGATGCGGCCCGAAGTCGCGCTGCTCTTGCGGGTGCGCGGCAATACGCGCGCAGAGAAGGCGATCGTCGAGCGCCGGCGCGCGTTCGATCATCTGGTGGCGCGTCATTTCGCGCGTGCGCAGCGCGCGGGCGAGTTTCGCCGCGATATCGATCCGCGGCTGGCGACGCGGCTTTTATTTGGGATGCTGAACTCGATCACCGAATGGTACCGGCCCGGCGGCGCGCTGGGCGCGCAGGATATCGTCGAGGCGGTCTTCCGGCTCGCGTTTGAGGGGCTTAAAAACAAGCTCTCGCGCGGCGCTTGATTTATCTACCGAATGGTTGATAAATTTGGAATAGAGGCAATAGCGCGATGAGCGAATTCATTATCCCGGCCGGTGGATTGATTGCGGCTCCGGAAGTCGAGCAGCCGAATATTTTTCCGATGGAGTGGCGCTGCGAGACGCCCAAGCTGCGCGAAATCTACGAACGCGCAAAGCTCGAGGGCTTCAACCCCGCCGATATCGCGTGGGATGAGCTCTTGCCCG
Source organism: Binataceae bacterium (SeqCode) (assembly GCA_049795175.1). GTDB lineage: Bacteria > Desulfobacterota > Binatia > Binatales > Binataceae > JBARDN01. Next base: position 9,645 of record JBARDN010000279.1, read on the forward strand.
AGGCGTGGAGCGACGATGAAAAAGTCGCGATCATGTATTGGTGGGCGCTGCTCTCGAACTTCGATTCGTCGGGGCCGGCGGTGTTCGCGCGTGCGATGATCCGCGCGTTCGAGACTCACGAGGAAGATCCGATCCGCAAATGTTTCTTCTCGATCACGCGCGACGAGACCAATCACGAGGAATGCTGCCAGCGCGTGATCCAGCGCCTGGTGCCGGGCGGACCGCAGGGCTTCGCGCCGACGAGCGAGTTGCAGCGCGTCGCGCTCAACAATATCGGGTGGCTCTATCACAACGGCGGCCGCTACTGGACCGGCTACAACCGCGCGATCGAGAAATATCCGCTCGCGATCATTTTTACCTCGTTCATGATGGGCGAGGTCGCGTCCTCAACTTTGTTTCACGGAATGTCGCGTGCGACCACACATCCGGTGTTCCGCGAAATCTTCACCTGCATCGGCCGCGACGAAGCGCGCCACTTGCAGATCTGCATCAATCTGCTCGAGAAGCAGTGGCCCGGCTTGACCGAAGTGGACCGCACGTTCATCACCAAGCAACTGCGTGCGGGATTCGTGTTCCTGTCGATGGTGCTGTGGGAGCCGCCGAATCAGTTCTGGGATCTGCCCGACTACTTCCTGAATAACCATCGGATCCTGCTGCGCGTCGCGCGTGAGGCCGGTCTTGGGATCCTGACGTACGAGCAACAGGCGGACAACTGGAAGCTCGCGATCGCGCGGGTGCGCAAGCTGGTCGAGCGATGGGGAATCGCGTTTCCCGCGATTCCGGAACTGGATATCGAGGGCGTGGACGTCGGCGACATCACGGCGGAAGATATTATTCCGGTTTTTTGATCGCCGGGAATTTTCCGCATCGCAGGAGGTAGCGCGATGGCTGTAGATTTGCATATCACCGGCGCGCTCGCCGAGATCGTTCTCAACCGCCCCGACAAGCTCAACGCGGTAAACAACGCGATGGCCGCCGAGCTGGGCGAGGTCTTCGACCGCGCCGAGCGCGCCAGAGTTCGTGCGCTGCTTCTGCGCGGTGAGGGGGCGGGGTTCTGCGCTGGGCGCGATTTGGGGGAGGCCGATCCGGGCAACGAAGACGGCGAGGAGATTCTCGAACGCGTCGCCAATCCACTCATCAAGCGGCTCGCGCTTTTTCCCGCTCCGACGTTCGCCGCAGTGCATGGCGCCTGCCTGGGCCTCGGGTTTGGTCTCGCGCTTGGTTGCGACGTGGTTTATATCGCCGACGACGCGAAGATCGGTTCGCCGTTCGCGCGAATTGGCGCGGTGCTCGATTCGGGCGGCCATTCATTTCTCGTCGGACGGATTGGATCGCATCGCGCGCTCGAGTTGATCTACACCGGGCGTCTGCTTTCCGGCGCGGAGGCGGCCGCCTGGGGAATCGTCAACGCGAGCATGCCGAAGGACAAAGTCCTCGAGCACGCACGCGCGGTCGCGTCACAGGTCGCGACCGGACCGACGGCTGCGTTCATGGAATCGAAGCGGCTCATCCGCCGTATCGATGAAGAAGCGCTCGGGCTGCTCGCGGTCTTGAAGTGCGAGGCGCGGGCGCAAGGAGTTGCGGGGCGAACCGCCGATTATAAGGAAGGAATCGGAGCGTTTCAGCAAAAGCGCGCGCCGAAGTTTACTGGAAAGTAGAAAAGCGTTCAGCGGCCGCGGCGCGGCGGATTCGCCATTCGCCGAGCAGTCTCGCCGAGCGCGCCAGCGGGATGAAAGCGGCTGTATTCCTCGACCGTCAGACCGCGCGCCACTTCGAGCGCGACCGATAATCCCGCCAGCACGAACACCTCTGCCAGCACGCTGATGCGCGGCGCGAGGCCGAGGCCGCCGCCTTCGTGGCGCACCGGCGCGTACATCACCAGGTCGGCGAGGTTCGCCAGATCGGAGTCGCGGTTTCCGGTGACTGCTATAATGTCCGCGCCCTGATCCTTGATCGCTGTTGCCGCGGTCGTGAGCTCGCTGGTGTTGCCGCTATTCGAAATCGCGATTACCACGTCGTGCGGATGCACCTGTCCCAGGCTGCCGTGCAGCGTTTCAGTCGCGTGCAAAAAAGTCGCGGGCGTGCCGACCGAGCAGAACAGGCTCGCCGCGTAACGCGCGACGTGCTCGGGCTTGCCAACTCCCGTCACGTGCACGCGCCCGCCGCGCGCTTGGGCCGCGCGAATCATCTCGACCGCTCGGGCGATAGCGTCAAGATCGAGCGCGCGATGCAGCGTCGTCAACTCCTCGAGCGACTGGCCGAAGAAGCGGTCGATCTCGCGAACCTCGCGCCGGGCTTGCTCGGCGGGCGAGGGCGGGCGCACCTCGGGCGCGATCGCGCGCGGTGCCGGTAGAGGCTCACCGTAGAGCTTTTCGATTTCCGCGCGCAGCTCGAAGCGGTCGGGGAATGCGCCGAGCTGCGTTACGCAGACCGCGCCGGCCGCGTTGGCGAGCCTGACCGCTTTGTCCCATGGCAGCTTCCAGCGCATCGCGGCCAGCAGCCCGCCCAGGAACGCATCGCCCGCGCCGGTTGAATCGATCTGCTTGACCGGAAATGCGGGCGCGGCGAGCGCAAGGTCTTTGGCCGCGATCACGCATCCCTGATCGCCAAGCGTGATAATCACCGCGCGGTTTTTGTACTTGGCGCGGATGTTTGCCGCCTGCGCGAGCGGGTTCCTGCCGGCCGCGAAACTGGCAGCCGCCGCTTTGGCCGGCTTCAGGATTGTCGCCAGGCGCATCGCGCGTTCCAGCTCCGCGCGCGTCCCGAGCATCGGCGTCGCCTCGGCGACCGGCAGATCGATGTCAAGGATGGTCGGAATCGAATGCGCGCGCGCGATTTTCAGGATCTCGATCACGGCGGGCAGCGGAAGCTGCGAAATCTCCGTCGATACCAGGTGCGCGCCGCGGATGAACGCGCCGTGGCGGCGCTGGACTTCTGCCGCTGTCAGCTCCGCAGTCGCGCCGCGCGCCATGTAGATTGCGCGGTTGCCTGCGGAATCGACCAGCACGTTGGCAAACGAGCTCGCGCTGCCGTCGAGCGTCAGATGATGCACGATTCCGAAGCGGTCCATTCCGGCGCGCAGGAATTCGCCGTGCCTGTCGTCGCCGATTTTTCCGAAGATGCCGGTGCGCAGGCCGAGCACGCGCGCCCATCCGAGATGATTGAGGGTCAGGCCGCCGACGCGGGCGCGCTCGATCGCGCCGTCGGAGTCGTGGGCGCTGAGCACGGTCTTTTCGTCGGCACGGATGATTCGCGGCGCGCGGTAGAAAAGATCCACCACCATGCTCCCGCATCCCGCCACGTCGAGCTTGGTGTCAGGCATGGGGTCGCACAGACCGGGGAACTTCTTTGAGGTGCGGGCGCGAGCCGGTTTCACTGACCCATCCGGCTTCCAGCGTATCGGCTGCGAAGCGCCGCATCGCGCGGATTCGCGCAACGAGCTCGCGCCGTTCGCCGGCTTCAAGTGTAGGCGAGCCCGCGGCCACCGCGTCGCTTTCGATCACGCCGAATTCGCGCAACGCCGCTTTGTAGCACGCAATCACCGGGCTGTAGGGTTTGCCCGTGCGTTTGAATACACACGCGGTGCGCAACTGATCGGTCGCGTCAGCGTAGCGCCGCATCAATCCGGGATTTCCCGCGCGGCACACCCGCCATGCGCGTTGCCATTCGCGCGGCATCACATTCGACGCTCCGGAAACCACGCCGTACGGCATCGCGCGCTGCGTCAGGTAGCGGTTCCATCGATGACGGATCGTGCCCGAGAGTCCGCCTGCGGGTGCGAACAGATCGAAGATCAGGTACGGGATTCCGGCGTACACCGCGAACTCGTGCGAGAGCTTGAAATGCGACGCCGCACGTGTGTAGTTGCCGAGCACGGCCTTGCCGGCTGTCACCTTGATGCCGCGCACGTAGGGCAGCCGCGCCATCTGTTTCACGTCGCGGGTATGCAGATGAGGAGATTTTCCCGGCGCCGCGATATCGGCATTGTCGTAGAGAAAAATCGGAATGGTCTTGCCGCGGCGTTCGAAGACTGCGCCGAACTCGCGCTCGACGAACTCAGGCGGCGCGCCCAAATCGCGAATCGACAGCGGCGCGATCACCGCGGCGTCGGCTTCGAGGTCGAGTGCATATTCAAGGTTTGCGATCGTCTCGGCGCGCGTATGCGCGGTGATTCCGGCCCACGCCTCGACCTTGCGCCCGACTCGCGCCGAGATCCGACGGCATTCGTCGACCGCGATTCGCATCACGTCCTGCCGGCGCGGATTATCGATCCGATCCCACTCACCGGTCGTGCCCGCGGCGAACACGATGTCGGCGCCGCGCCCGTCCTGCACGACAAAACGCACCAGCGCGCGCTGCTCGTCTTCCAGCACGCGGCCCTCGCGATCGAAGATGGTGACGATCGGCGTCGAGAGCCCGGGGCGGGGAAGGTAGTCGTCAATTGCTGCCATCGCGGGAATCCTAGCAGAAAGCACGCCGGTCCGCCCGAAGCGCGGGCTGCAGAATTTACAGCAGGGAGATTCCGACGAAAGTTTTGAAGAACTTGCGGTTGTTGTCGACCGAAGCGTACGGCTCCATCTTGAGCTCGAGGCGCAGGCGGTAAACCCCGTCGGGCATCGCGGCGTCGGCGGGCGGATTGTTTGCCCAGATCGCTTTCTTCGCGGCGTCGATGAACATCCGGTCCACGATTCCCTTGCCGCAGTGCTGTTCCAGCACGATCTCCTTGAGCTTGCCGCTGGGATCAAGCGTCGCGGTCAACACCACGGGTTGCAGATTAGAGGGAAGATTGAGGCGCGATATCTCCTCGCCCTGTTCCTGCTTATAAACCTGCTGCCACAGCCGATCGACCAACATCCCCGAGAAGCTCGCGAACTTTGCGGCTTTCGGATTTTGCAGCTTCTCGATGCCGGGGGACTGGTCCGGTCCGACGCGGCGGGTGATGCCAGGCGCTTCTTCGTTGGCGCGCTCGGAGCCGGGCGCGTTGTAAACATGCGTGGCGGCAAACGCCGCTGACGGATCCGCGATCGGATTGATCGGCTGCGTCGAGAGCGTGGAAAGGTCGTTGACGAAATGCGGAGTCGAAACCGTTCCTGGCTCCTCCGTCTCGGGCGGATTGAAGAGACTGCATCCCACAAGCGCGGCCGCGAGCGCATAGCTGAGCGCCGTGCAAATTAGAATCCTTGATAATCTCACTTGTTCTTCGCCTGCGCCGCGTCGAGCGCCAAAATTCGCTGACGCGCGTTATGGTAGTCGCTTACGAAGGCGTCGAAAAGTTCTTCGCCGAATTTGCGCTCGTCGGCGCGCACCGCTTCGTTGTGCTGATCGGCGATCGCGTCGCCCACCTTGGCCAGAAACTCGAGCGTCGGCGAGTACTCGAATTGTCCGGTGAAGCCAAGTGCGTAGCGATCAAGCCCGTTATCCAGGCGGCGCGATGCGAAGGTCGAAGTCAGACCGCCGCCTTCCTGGGCCAGCACGCGCAGGAACTCGCCGGCGATCAGGTCGATGACCTTGTGGATGCCGGGCGGCGCGATGAGCTCGGGCACTTCATTCATCGTGTTGGTCGCGACTAGCGAGTCGCCGTCGCGCCGGTAGTCGGTGGTGAAGCCGACCTTGTCGAGCCCGAAGACCATCCCCAGCCTGTATACGCGCACCGACGCCTCGGTACGGTAGCTGCCATGCCCGACGCTCTGGAGCGCGACGCTTGCTCCGGCGGGGCGAAAATTCTTGTCGAACGGAGCGAGCAGGCCGTTTCGATCCATGAAGATCAGATGCATCCGCCCGCGATCGAACCGGGAGATCATCCAGTAGTTCCCCGCCGCGTCCTGGAGCGCGGACTGGGCCACCAACACCGGCGCGACCTTGCGGTAAAATTCGTAAAGATGCGGATACGCCTTGAGCGCGTCCATCCGGACTTCAACCTCGGCGTTGAACAGCACCGTCGGAGCGCCCGCGCCGTCAAATTCGTCGAGCAGGTTGTGAAAGATCAGATAGTGATCGAGTTTGGCCGCGAACGCCGGCATCTCGTGATGAAACCGCTCGATCGCGGCGCGATCGTGATGATTGAATTCGCCCGGCGCGGTATCCCACGGCGCTTTCAGATCGCCATGAATCTGCCTAAGGCCGTCCGCCGCGAGATCGACGACGGCGCTGGCCGGGTAGGTATCCATCAGCAATTCGCCGCCGAGCAGTCCGTTCACGCTCGAGGTGCCGGTATTGGGCGTGGGGACCGGCGTGATCGTGAACTGGCCGGCCATATGCTGGGGCGCCTCGGGACTCACGTATTTATCGGTCAGCTTGTACAAGTAGTCGCCGGATTTCGGCGCGCCAGCGACGGAGATCTGATGCGCTCCGTTCTTGAGCGATTGCCACGGAATGTCCGGCTGGGAGTAGAGCGCGGAGGCGCGAATCAGGGTCGATTCGCGCGGCGGCATCTTCTCGACCAACTTGGTCAGCGCATCGTCAAGTTCCGGATGAAACGAGATCGCGCGCTGGAAGGTGAGCTGCCGATCGAAGATCACGATTGCGCGCGCCGCGCGGTCCCTACCCGGCGATGCGAGCTCGACTATCGGCGCGAAGATCGTTTCGCTGTCGGGCGCGAACCCCGGCGCAACCACTGGAGGCGGCGGCGCGCTGCTCTTGGTCGCCTGGGCTTTTGCGCTAACGGTCCGAACGTCGTCGGCGCCGGCCGGGACGGAAAACGCCAGTATCGCCAGCATGATTGCGATTGTCGCGATCGTGCTTAGATTCGCTTTCGGAAAGGCACCGGATGCGCGAATTGTGTGGGATCGCAGTGGATGATATTCTCTCAAACAAGAGATCGGACCACGAGAGTTGAACAAATGAAAGCCGCAATCCATCCCGTATACCGTCGCTGCGTGGTTACCTGCGCTTGCGGCAACACGTTTGAGACCCGCTCGACGGTGGGCGAACTCCACGTCGAAGTCTGTTCCAAGTGCCACCCGTTTTACACCGGACAGCAACGCTTGGTCGATACCGCGGGCCGAGTCGAGCGCTTCAAGCGCAGGTACGGAATAAAGTAGCATAGTAACTCCCGCCGCCCGAGGTTGCGGTCCGTAAAAGGATCGCAGCACCTGCGGGTGCGCGGGGGATTGGTCTTGCGGCGGGCTGGTTCCCGCCGCGTTTGTTTTTGGGGGCCGGGATTTTTCGAAGGGGACGGACGCGTAATCGCCGGACGTGCATGCTCGACAAACTACAAGGTATCGAGGATCGCTACATCGAGCTCGAACGCAAGCTCAGCGATCCGGCCGTGACCGCGAACAATCGCGAGTACGCGAAACTGGCCAAGGAGCGCGCCTCGCTGTCCGAGCTTATCGAATCGGCGCGGGAGTATCGCAAGTTGCTGGGCGAAATCGCCGAGCACAAGGCGCTGCTCGAAGGCGACGACCCCGAGTTGCGCGAGCTCGCGAAGGCTGAGCTGCCCTCGATGCAGAAGCGGCAGGTCCCGCTGGAAGAAAAAATCCGGCAACTGCTGATTCCTCGCGATCCTAACGACGATCGCAACGTGCTGCTCGAAATCCGTGCAGGCACTGGCGGCGCGGAAGCGTCGCTGTTCGCGGGCGAACTCTTCCGGATGTACTCGCGCTACGCCGAACGCCACGGCTGGAAAGTCGAAACCATGAGCCTCTCCGACACCGGGCTCGGCGGAATCAAAGAAGTTATCGCGCTGATTGCGGGGCGCGGTGCGTACTCGCGTCTCAAGTTCGAGGGCGGGGTGCATCGCGTGCAGCGCGTGCCCGAGACCGAAGGCTCCGGCCGCATCCACACCTCGGCGGTGACTATCGCCGTGATGCCGGAAGCCGACGAAGTCGAAGTCAATATCAACGAAGAAAAGGATTTGCGCATCGATGTGATGCGCGCGTCGGGCCCCGGCGGGCAGAGCGTCAACACCACCGATTCGGCGGTGCGGATAACGCACATCCCGTCGGGGATGGTGATAATCTGCCGCGACGAAAAATCGCAGCACAAGAACAAGGCGCGCGCGCTCAAAATCCTGCGCACGCGGCTTTTGGAAAAAGCGCGGGCCGATCAGGACGCGCAAATCGCGGCGACGCGGCGCTCGATGGTAGGCACCGGCGACCGCTCCGAGCGGATCCGCACCTACAACTTTCCCCAATCGCGCGTGACGGACCATCGCGTCAACGTCACGATTCATCAGCTCGACCAGTTCCTCGACGGCGCGATCGATTCGCTGATCGACGCGCTTGCCACCGCGGAACAGGCGCAGCTTCTCTCCGCCTGAGGGTCCGCGATGGCACGCCAGAACGACGCCGAAGTCCGTCGCCAGCATGTTGTGCGGATGCTCGAGACCGCGACTGCGCGCCTGGCGCATGCGGGCGTCGAGTCGGCGCGGCTCGATGCCGAGCTGATGCTCGCGCGAGCGACGGACACGGACCGCAGCGCGATCATCTCGGCACCGATCGAGATCTCCGCCGCGGCGGCCGAACGCTTCGAGGCGATGCTCTCGCGGCGCGCGGCGCGTGAGCCAATCGCTTACATCCTCGGTTCCAAAGAATTTTATTCGCTCGAGTTCGAGGTCTCGCCGGCCGTTCTGATTCCGCGTCCGGAGACCGAGTTCCTGGTTGCCGCCGCGCTCGAATTCGCGGCACAGCGTACCGGCGTCCGCGTGCTGGATATTGGGACCGGGTCGGGCGCGATTGCGATTTCAATCGCGGTGAATGCGCCACACGCGATCGTCGTCGCGGCGGATATCGAGCAGGACGCGCTGGCGGTCGCGCGGCGCAATGTCGTGCGGCATCGCGTAGAGGACCGCGTCGAGCTTCGGCTGGCGGATATTTTCGAGCCTCTCGACGGCGGCGGCGCGCTGGGGAACTTCGATCTGATCGTCTCCAATCCGCCCTATGTCGAAGTCTCGGCGATCGATTCGCTTGCACCTGAGGTCCGCGACTTCGAGCCCCCTGCTGCGCTGTTCACCGGCACCGGCGCGCTCGAATGTTATTCGAGGATTGCCAGCGCCGCGTGCGAGCATCTGAATCGCACCGGCGCGGTGATGGTCGAAGTTAGCGCGGGGCAGGCCGAGGCGGTTGGCGCGCTCCTTCGCGAGGCGGGATTGCACGTCACAGGTGTGATAAACGATCTGGCCGGGATCGCCCGCGTCGTGACGGCGCGAGTCTGAATTTCAAATGGACAAGATGATCATCCGTGGCGGCAAGCCGCTGCGCGGCACTGTGTCAGTAAGCGGCAGCAAGAATACCGCACTGCCGATCCTGATAGCCGCGCTCCTTACGGACGAACCTGTGAAGCTCTACAACGTGCCGCGCCTGCGCGATGTGACCACCACGCTCGGCCTGCTCGGCGACCTCGGCGCCGACGCGCGATGGACCGGCGACAACGAGGTCGAGGTCTGCGCGAAGAAGATCACCTCGCACGTCGCGCCGTATGAGCTGGTCAAGACCATGCGCGCGTCGTTCCTGGTGCTGGGTCCGCTGCTCGCGCGCCAGGGCAGGGCGCGTGTCTCGACGCCTGGGGGATGCGCGATCGGCGCACGGCCGGTGAATCTGCATATCACCGGAATCCGCGCGCTCGGCGCGAAGGTTCAGTTCCGCAACGGATACGTCGAGGCGCACACGCGCCGTCTGACTGGTGCGCGTATCTGGCTCGACAATCCGTCGGTCGGCGCGACCGAGAACATCATGATGGCCGCGGTGCGCGCTCGAGGGCACACGCAGATAGAGAATGCCGCGCGTGAGCCGGAGATTATCGATCTGGCCACGATGCTCTCGGCGATGGGCGCGAAGATCTCCGGCGCGGGCACGCACGTGATTGAAATTGACGGCGTCGAGCATCTCAGCGGCGTCGAGCACGAAGTCGTCCCCGACCGAATCGAGGCCGGCTCGCTGATGGTCGCGGCCGCCATCACCGGCGGCGACGTGACTATCAACAACGCGCCACTGGCGCATCTGCAGGCATTCACCGCCAAGCTGGTCGAGGCGGGAGTCGAGATCACGCACGACAACGGCTCCGTTCGCGTGCGCCGCGCCGGCAAGCTCAATCCGGTCGAGCTGCGCACGCTGCCGTATCCGGGTTTTCCGACCGATTTGCAGGCGCAGATGATGGCGCTTTTGACACAGGCCTCGGGCACCTCGGTTATTACCGAAACCATTTTCGAGAATCGCTTCATGCACGCGCTCGAACTCATCCGGATGGGCGGGGATATTTTGATGAAGGGCGCGACCGCGGTCGTCCGCGGCCCGACCAGGCTGCAAGGCGCTCCGGTGATGGCGACCGATCTGCGTGCGAGCATGAGCCTGATCCTGGCCGGACTCGCCGCCGAACGCACCACGGAGATTGGCCGCGTCTATCATCTCGATCGCGGCTACGAGGCGCTCGACGCCAAGCTCTCGGCGCTGGGGGCGCGTATCGAGCGGGTTAAAGAGTCTTGATGAAGCTCCGAATTCTCAAGTCCGGCACGCCCGCGATGCGCCGGTTCATGGCGATGATAGTTGCGCGTCGCGGCGGCACCGACGACGCCAGGATCAATGACGCAGTTGCAAAGATAATCTCTGACGTTCGCCGCCGCGGTGACCAGGCCCTTTTTGATTACACGCAAAAGTTCGACGGCGTGAAGCTGACGCCGCGCACGCTGTGCGTCACCGCGGCGGAGCTGGCTGCGGCGCCGAAAAAAATTCCGGCGCTCGATCGCCGTGCGCTTGAACTTGCCGCACGGCGAATCGCGCGGTTCCATCGCAAGACCCTCGAGCGTCCTTTCGCGTTTATCGACGAGCTTGGGATGCGCTTGGGACAGCTCGTGCGGCCCCTGCAGCGCGTGGGCCTATACGTGCCGGGCGGGATGGGCGCGTATCCGTCGTCGGTCTTGATGAACGCGATTCCGGCGCGCGTCGCCGGGGTCGAGGAAATCGTCATGGTGGCTCCGCCCTCGCGCGAGGGCGAACGCGACGCGGTGATGGCGGCGGCGTCGATCGCGGGAGTGACGGAATATTATCGCATCGGCGGGGCGCAGGCGGTTGCCGCGCTGGCCTACGGCACCAAAACAATTCGCGCAGTCGATAAGATCGTCGGTCCCGGAAATGCGTACGTGCAAGCCGCCAAGCGGATGGTCTATGGTGTCGCCGATATCGACAAAATGGCCGGGCCGAGCGAAGTGCTGGTGATCGCCGACGCGAGCGCACGCCCCGATTGGATCGCCGCCGACCTGATCGCGCAGGCCGAGCACGGCTCCGGCGACGAATCCGCAATTCTGTTGACGCCCTCGGCTCGTGTCGCACACGAGGTCGAGCGAGCGCTCGAAACCGCGCTCGCATCGCTGCCCCGCGCGGCGGCGGTCAGGCTGGTTCTCGATCGCCGTGGCGCGGTGATTATCGTCAGGAACCTGGAAGAAGCATTTGCGCTGTCGAATGAAATCGGTCCGGAGCATCTGGAGCTCGAGATTCGCGACCCGCGCCGATGGCTTAAGAAAGTTCGCGCCGCAGGCGCGGTTTTCCTGGGCGCGATGAGCCCGGCTCCCCTTGGCGACTATCTTGCCGGACCAAATCACGTCCTGCCGACCGGCGGGTCGGCGCGTTTCGCTTCGCCCCTGGGCGCATACGATTTCCTCAAGCGAACCAGTATAATCGAGGCTTCGCCGCGCGCGGCGCAAGAGCTCGGTCCGTCGGTCGCGCATCTGGCGCGGATGGAAGGATTCGAGGGGCACGCACGCGCGATGGAGCTGCGCAGCCGGGGAAATCACGATGAGTGAAACGAAGAATCGCAAACGAAAGCCGAAGATCTCGCCGAAGATCTCGCGTGACGGCAACGGAACCAGCCGCGCTGTCGTGACCGTGGCAGCCGACACGCCCCGGCGCTCCGCCGAGATCGAGCGCAAGACCCGCGAGACGCAGATCGCGCTCGCGCTCAAGCTCGACGGCAGCGGACGCGGCGAGGTCTCGACCGGTGTCCCGTTCCTTGACCATATGCTCGAGAGCTTCGCACGCCACGGCTTCTTCGATCTGAAGATCGGTGCGCACGGCGATATCGAGATTGACGAGCATCACACGGTCGAGGACGTGGGGATCGTGCTCGGCCGCGCGTTTCGCCAGGCGCTGGGCGATCGCGCCGGAATCCGCCGCTTCGGCGAGGCCACCGTCCCGCTCGACGAAGCGCTGGTCACCGCGGTGGTCGATATCAGCGGACGGGCCTACCTGGGCTACGACATCACGATCACGCAGGAGAGGGTCGGAAATTTCCAGACCGAGCTGGTCCACGACTTCATGAAGGCGCTGAGCGACGAGACCGGGATGAACCTGCATCTGCGGATGCACTCCGGGCGCAATCCGCATCATATTGTCGAGGCGACGTTCAAGGCTCTCGCACGCGCGATGGACTCAGCGACCACGCTCGAGCCGCGCGTCGTCGGGGCGCTCTCGACCAAGGGCACGCTCGCTTCCTGAGCGATGTTCGAAAAGTTCACCGTAATTCCCGCGATCGATCTGAAGGGCGGCGAGGTCGTGCGTCTGCTGCGCGGCGATATGTCGCGCGCGACCGTGTACGGCGCTGATCCGGCATTGGTGGCGCGCAAGTTTGAAGAGCAAGGCGCGGAGCTGATTCATATCGTCGATCTCGACGGTGCGGTTGCCGGTGCGCCGCGCAATCTGCCTGCGATCGAGCGGATTCGCGCGGCCGTGCGATGCGCGATCGACGTGAGCGGAGGGCTGCGCACGATCGAGTCGGTGCGCGCTGCGATCTCGTCGGGCGCCGACCGCGTGTCGATCGGCTCGGCCGCATTCCTCAACCCCGATCTGGTGCGCGCCGCGTGCGCGGAATTTCCCGGATGCATCTTCGGTTCGTTGGACATCCGCGACAGCAAGCTCGCGATCAAGGGATGGGTCGAGACGAGCGACCTCAGCGTCGAGCGCGCCGCCGCGATTTTCAAGCATGCGGGGGTCTCCGCATTGACCGTGACTGATATCGCGCGCGACGGCGCCGAGACCGGCGTTGACGCGGCCAGGATGGCCGCTCTGGCCCGTCAGGTGGGCCTTCCGGTCGTCGCATCCGGAGGCGTCGCCGCGCTGGCCGATCTGCGCGCGCTGGCCGACCGCTTCACTGAGGGCGTCGTCGGAGCAATCGTGGGACGGGCACTCTACAAAGGGCGCTTCGACTTTCCCGCCGCATTGGCGATCGTCCGTTAAATCGCTGCGTCGTCAATAATGTTGTGGCCTTACTCTAGGACCAAGCGGCCATCTCGCGTGCGGCTGGGACTATCGCGGGCGCAGCCTAACGGCAGGGTTCGCGCACAGCGGTGGTTTCTTTCCGGCAAACACGGCAAGTAGATTTTTGACCGCGAGCGCTGCCATCTTCTGGCGCGTCGTATAACTCGCGCTCCCGATATGCGGCGTGATCACGACGGTGTCGAGTTGCAGCAACGGATCGCTGCGGTCGATTGGCTCGGGGTCAGTCACGTCCAGGGCGGCGCCGCCCAAAATCCCCGATTTCAACGCGGCTGCCAGCGCGTGCTGATCGATAACCCCGCCGCGCGCCGTGTTGACTAAGATCGCGCCGCGCTTCATCCGGCGAAACTCCGCCGCACCGATCAAATGATGCGTTATCGGCGTCAGCGGAACGTGCAGCGACACGAAGTCCGACTCCGCGAGCAACCGATTCATCGTGACGCGCACGGCGCCCGCGTCGGTCTTCGCTCTGTGCGCGCGTGAGGATTGGGACCGCGTGACGTAGAGCACGCGCATCCGAAAACCGGCGGCACGCCGAGCTACCGCACGCCCGATAGCACCCCATCCGACGATCCCGAGCGTTGCGCCAAAGACCTCAGGCCCGAGCAGCACGCGCGGCCCCCAAGTCTTCCACTTTCCTGCGCGAACTTGCCGGTCGCCAAAGGCGACGCGTCGCGCCGCCGCGAGCATCAGGGCGAACGCAAGGTCCGCAGTCGCCTCGGTCAGAACGCCCGGAGTATGCCCGACCGCGACGCCCGCGCGTGTCGCCGCCTCGAGATCGATATTGTCCACTCCGACCGCCAGATTACTGACGACGCGCAGGCATGGCGACGCCGCGATAAGCGCGGCATCGATTCGATCGGTCACCATCGTGAGCGCCCCGTCGGCTTCGCGCAGCCGCCGGCGAAGCTCCGCATACGGCGGCGGCAACGGATGAGGCCATACCTCGACCCGTGCGGTACGCCGTAACTCTGCCAGTGCTTCGGCGGCGATCTCTCGAGTGACGAAAACCTTCGGGCGGCGGTGTTTCATCGTGATTTCCGTATGATTTCGGCTTTCGCTCAACGCGGCTGAAGTTGTGCGTGGTTCAAAAGGCCGCGCAGCTTTGCTATACGCGACGATTGTGAGTGACTCCACACTATCGCAGATAATTGCGGACGCCTCGCACGCGGGGCGTACCGCACTTTCAGAAATCGAAGCCAAGCGGATCGTCGGTGCGCTCGGGATCAACGTGGCGATTCCGGTTTCCGCCGCCACCGCAGACGAGGCCGCCGCGCTCGCCGCGCGCCAGGGATTTCCGGCGGTGCTCAAGGTTCTCTCGCCCGACGTGAGCCACAAGAGCGAGGTCGGCGGCGTCGAGCTGGGGCTGGGCGCTGCCGATGAGGTGCGGACGGCGTTTGCGCGGATCGAAAAGAACCTCGCCGCGAAGGCGCCCGGAGCGAAGTTCGAGGGCGTCGCAGTCCAGCCGATGGCGGCGGCAGGCGGCGTCGAGCTGCTGGCCGGGATCGTACGTGACGATCGCTACGGTCCAACGATCATGGTCGGGCTTGGCGGAATCCTGGTCGAGGTGCTGAAAGACACCGCGATCCGCCTCGCGCCCGTGACCGAGGGTGAGGCGCGCGCGATGCTCTCGGAGCTGCGAGGCGCAGCGTTGCTCGCGGGAGTACGCGGGCGGCCCGCGGCCGATATCGAAGCCGTTGTGGCGATGCTGGTGAAACTCTCGGAGTTCGCGGCGGTGCATCCTGAAGTTCGCGAGATTGACCTGAATCCCGTCGTTGCTTACGAACACGGCGTGACGGTGCTCGACGCGCGGGTCCTGCTCGGCAAACCGGCGCCCGCGGCGCTCGCTGATCCGCATCGGTCTGCGCGCCTTGAGAATTTGCAGCGCGCGTTCAATCCGCGCTCGGTCGTCGTGATCGGCGACAAGAAGGCCGGCGGATACATGTGGCTGCGCGCTCTGGCGAATCTCAAAACCAAGCTCTACTCGATTCAGATCGATCCGAATGAAATCGCGGGAATCGAAGCGATGGGCGTCGAGAACCACAAGAGCCTCTCTGAAATCAAGGAACCGATTGATTACGCGGTAAGCGCGGTGCCGCGCCAGGTAGCGCCGCGAATCCTGCGCGACTGCGTGGCGAACAAGGTCGGCTCGATTGGATTTTTCACCTCGGGATTCTCCGAGACCAGCGAGGAGCTGGGCATCCGGCTCGAAGCCGAGCTGCGCGAAGTCGCGCTCGGCTCGGAAATCGCGCTGGTCGGCCCCAACTGCATGGGGCTGGCGAATCCGTCGATCGGGATGCGCAATTATCCCGATGGCAAAGTCGGCGAGCCTGGCGACGTATGCTTCATCTCGCAGAGCGGCACGCATACGATAAATTTCTGCGTGCAGGCGGCGGCGCACGGAGTCCGGGTCAACTTTGCGGCGTCGATCGGCAACGTGCTGGTGCTCGAAGCGGCCGACTATATCGATCTGATGGCCGCCGATCCGGCGACCAAGGTTATCGGGATGTATATCGAAGGCGTGCGCGACGGACGCCGCTTCTTCGAGAGCCTGCGCGCGGCGGCCGCGCGTCACCCTGTTGTGGTATGGAAGGGCGGCGCGACTGAGGCGGGCGCGCGCGCGACGTTTTCGCATACCGGATCGCTCGCGACGCCCCGGGCGCTGTGGAGCGCGCTGGTCCGGCAGGCGGGTGCGGTCGAAGTCAGCTCGCTCGACGCGATGCTGGATGCGGTCGAGTTGCTCTCGCGGGGGCGCAAGGTCGCGGGCCGCGCGATGGGGCTGGTCGCGATGACCGGCGGGCAATCGGTGGTGGTGACCGACACGTTCGCTGCTGCAGGACTGGAAATTCCCGCGCTCTCGGACGCGTCGTATGACGAGCTCAAAACCTTCTTCAACGTGATCGGCGGCAGCTATCGTAATCCGCTCGACGCGGGCGGAACAATCGGCTCGGGAGTGCATCCGGGCGGACTCGATCGAATCCTCGCGATTCTCGATCGCGATCCGGCGGTTGATTCTATAGTGCTCGAAGTCGGGACCGGATTTCGCGCCGCGCGGTGGGCCACGCATGAAGACGAAATCACGACCTTGCTCGACAAGCTCGGCGAGTTCGCGACAAAGTCGCGCAAGCCGTTCGCGCTGATACTGCATCCCGCGCATCTCGAAGCGCTCGTCGCCCGCGGCAAGGAACTCGCGCGCCAACGCGGCCTGGTAGTCTTCGACAGCTTCGAGCGCGCGGCCGCCGCCTTCGGCACCGCCTCAGCGTATTGGCAAGCTCATCGGTGAGGTGTGGTTCTTGACTCTCGATAGCGCGCGGTTAAAATCGCTTTAGCCGACCGTGATCGCGAGGGAAGCGGCCGCGTAAATGCGGTGCATGACGTCCGATCCGGCGGCTGATGCTGACCGCGCCGCGAGGGAAAGGGTGGTTTTGCGAGAATTCACCCCGACGTCCGGCGCGGCGGCAGTTTTAAGATATCTGAGCCTGCTTCGCGAGTAGCCGCAGAGCACGCCAGCCGAGACGGAGACGCTCCGTGGTTGTCCAAATTGAATTTTTGGGCACGCGCGGAGCGCCTGCCGTTTGGAGGTCCGAAAATGGAAGCGGAGAATGCCGACTTCAATAATCTGGTCGAAAGTCTCGGCCATCGCCAATCACTGCCCGGGGCGTGGCGCGCGCTCTGTACCGCCGGCCGGGCCGCAGTTCCGGCGGCGCGCGCGGGCCTGTCGCATCCGAACCCGAAGGTGCGGCAATTCTGCGCAGCATTTCTGGACGAGCATTGGGACGAGTCCGCGCTCGAGCGATTGATCCTCACCTTGCACGATCCGAAGTTGAAGGTGCGCAAGGCCGCCGTGCATTCGCTCGGATGCGACCGATGCAAGGGCGGCGAAAATCCGATCGATGTCCTGCCGTATATCGCCGAGCGAATCCGCGAGGACAAGAGTATCAAGGTGCGGCGCACCGCGGTCTGGACGCTCGCGTCGCAGACGCCGAACAAGCGAATCGCGCGGGTGCTGCGCTGCGTACTGCGCGACCAGAGCGATCCGAAGCTGAGAATGGCGGCGCAGTGGGGACTCGGACGCTACCAGCAGTCGCGCCGCGCGGAAACGGATCTCGCGCCGATTAGTTGATGCGCGTCGGTGCAATCGTGCCCGCGAATGCTCAATGGCGTCGGACAGATCGGGCAATGAACACTGGAGTGACGCGGTCGCGCGATGCTCGAACGCAGTGCAGCACCGTCATCCGGCGCTGCGCGCCAGCTTCTCCCGGCGGGAGAAGGCACTGTTTCCGGTTCTTCGTGTCTGCATCTTCCTGGTGTCTTCGTGTTTCTCTCTTTGGAGGATTTGTGTTCGACGAAGTTCAAACTACCAATGCACCACTGGCTCGACTTACGCGGGCGGCTCGATGACTGTCAGCGTGGCGTGGGTCGCGTCGCCGTCTACGATCGCGATCCATTTGCCCTTTGCCGACCAGCTCAGCTCGCAGACACCGCGGGCCTGGCCGTATGCGATTTGGAATGCGTTTTGAGCATGCGTCGTGTAGGTGATGATCTTGCGCTGCGCCAGCGGGCTGGCCGGCTGGAAAGTCTGGATCAGCGCCCGATCGTTCGTCGCCGAATAATCCATCGTGCTCGCCGCGAGCATCGGCGGCACGGTATGGAACCCGAGCTGCTTGATATCTATTTCAGGCTCTTGCGGATCGAAGATCGCTAGCTCCGCAGGCACGGGGTTGAATGGATGAGTCTCGACCATCGTGAAGGTCAGCTTTTGATTGCCCAACGCCAGCACGGCGCCGTTTGCCGTATATGCGGCCGCACCGCTCGAGACGGCGATAGTTTTGTCCTGTCCGTTTGCGATGAAGTGCTCGAACACTCCCGAGCTATTGCTTCCCGGAATCGGCTGTACGAACAGGAACGAGCTTTCGTCCACCGGGTGCCATCCGAGCACGTGGACCGGCGCGTTAGCGCGCAGGCGCGTGCAGGTCGAGTGACGCCGATCGACTAGCGCAGGCGGAACACCGTCGCCGCCCGCGCTGACCGCATAGATTCCGAGCGGACTCCAGGTAAGCGCCCCGAGCGTGCACGGCAGCTTCATCGGCGCGACCGAGGCTGCCCCGGTCACCACCAGGATTTGAAGTCCGTCCGACGGCTTGGGCGCCGGCACCGGCGGCAATCCGCTGTCCGCGGGATTAGGCGGCGCAGGCGCGGGCTGATTGGCGCTGGGCCGCAGCACGATCGCGATCGAGTCGCCATTTAACCAGCTCAAGCTTGCGAGATCGTAAACTCCGTCGAAGCTGGCGATCGGATGGCCGGGGCCGGTCGAGATCAGATCGCGCATCACGATATCGAGCCGGTTTTGTCCCGCCACCGCGACCGCGAAAGCGATCGACATTCCATTGGGGCTCGGCGCGAAGTCCATCAGGCGGCCGGGCTCCGCGGAACCTTCTCCCGTCTCGGCGCCCAGCACGCGCGCGGTCTGCCAGTCATTGCCGCTGAACCCGAGAATCATGACGTTGCCGTTGAGCGTGCCGACGGCGCCGATCTCGTTGCCGTTCTCGAGCCATAGCGGCGGATATCCCGCCATCGGCGCAAATCCCTGCGGCAGCTCGACCTTGGAGACGACGTGGATGCCGGGGGTGATGTCCAGGGTCGCCGTGGCGTCGGTCTGAGGCACCAGCGGTTTTTTGGCCGCATCCGCTTTTTTGAAGAGCGAACAGCCGCTCGCGGACACGAGTGCGGTGCAAATCAGGAGGAATAGGAAAGACCTGTTCATTGAAAAACGGTAGTCTAGATTGCGCGATGCCAAAAGGCGACCGTATAGCACTCATGAAAAAATCTTTCCTGAAAGACTTGTGGATAAGCCGCGAGTTCCGGATCGCGATTCTGGCCGCGATTCTCTTCGCGCTTGGCGCGTTCGCATGCGCCGCAGGTGATTGGAAAATCGGCGTGGCGCTGATCGTCGCGGGTGGCGCGGTGGTCGCGGCGTTCTGGTTCATCGTCGTGCGTCCGGCAAGACTTCCGCGCGACGCGGTGATCACGATCAATCTCGGCGGCGCCATTCATGAGGACCCCCGCCGTTCTGCGCTTCAGCAACTGACCGGCGGCGGCGGTGCGCTCAGCCTGCGTCATCTGCGCTACGGGCTCGAGGCGCTCGCCACCGATACCTCGGTGCGCGCGGTTATCGTTCATATCACGGGAACCGAAACCGGGCTGGCGACGGCGCACGAACTTCATCGGCTTATTCGCGCGGTCAGCAGGAGCGGCAAGCGCGTGACCGCGCTGCTTACCGGAGACTCGCCTTCGGTCCGCGACTATCTGATCGCTGCGGGCGCCGACCAGATTGTCGCCAATCCGGACGTGATGCTCACGATGCTCGGCGTCGCGATGGGAAATCCTTTCGTAAAGGGCGCACTCGAGAAAGCAGGGGTGCGCGCGCAGACCCTGCAATGGAAGGAATACAAGGGCGCGGGCGAGATGTTCACGCGCGACGCGATGTCGCCGGCGGTGCGCGAAAGTTTGGACGCGATTATCGGCGACTGGATGCAGATTATCGCCAGCGCGATTTCCGACGCGCGCCGAATCCCGCTCGAGCGCGCGCGCGAGCTGGTGAGCGCCGGATTTATCGGCATGAAAGCGGCGCATGCGGCCGGGCTGGTCGATGGCGACGGCTATATCGAAGATCTGCGCGCGAGTTTCGATCCCGACGGCAAGCGTAAGTGCTTCGTCAAATTCTCGCGTTACTTGCGCCACGCCGCCTATGTTCGTGAGCGCGGCGATCGGCCGCAGATCGCACTGATCGTCGGCGCGGGTCCGGTTATTTCCGGGCAATCGCGCCCAGGCGGCGAGTACATTTCTGGGGAAACCACGTCAGAGCTATTCGAGCGCGCCTCTCGCGAGGAATCGGTGCGGGCGATCGTGTTCCGCATCAACTCTCCCGGCGGATCCGCAGTCGGCTCCGACATGGTGTGGCGCGCGGTGCGCGAGGCGCAGGGCCGCGGCAAGCCGGTGGTCGTGTCGATGGGCGACGTGGCGGGTTCGGGTGGCTACTACGTCGCGATGGGTGCGGACGCGATCGTGGCTGAGCCGGCGGCGATCACCGGCTCGATCGGCGTGGTGTTCGCGAAATTCGATCTGTCGGCGATGCTCGCGCGGCTGGGCGTCCGGTTCGATTATGCCAAGAGCGACGCGCGCAGCGACGCGATGTCGTTTGCGCGCCCGATGAGCGACGACGAGCTCGGACAGATCAACACGGCGATCGGCGAGGTGTACGGCAACTTCACCGGCAAAGTGGCCGAGGCCCGCCGGCTTGAGCCCGAACAGGCCGAGGCGCTGGCCAAGGGCCGCGTATGGAGCGGGATCGCGGCCAAGGAGCGCGGACTGGTCGACGAGCTGGGAGGGCTCGCGCAGGCAATCGAGATCGCTCGCGAGCGCGCGCATATCCCGGCGGGACAGGCGCATCAGATAGTAACGTACGCTCCGCGCGAAGGATTTCTGTCACTAAGGAGATTCTTCATGCCGGCGGCCGCGAGCTCGTGGAGCGTTGACCTAATCGCAAGCGCGCTGGAAATACCGTCCAAGTGGGCACCTGCGATGACGACGATCCTGATCCGCGGCGGCGTGATGCTGATCTGCCCATGGCTCGAGCGGTAGTGTGCGGTTCAATTAAGCCTCTCGCCAGATCCAATCCTTACCGTTGAGGGCGACGGATCGGAAAGCAGAGGATCAGAGCCGCGACTTCTGGGCGGCTTCTTCCTCGAGCATCGCAGCGTGGCGGCGTTCCGCTTCCGGGCGCGTCTCGGCGAGCGTGCGTAGCATCGCGGCGTGAATCTTTCCATTCGAGGCCACGATATTCGCGCCGCTGATATCGAGCGGCGAGCCGTCCATGTTCGCCACGCTGCCGCCCGCTTCTTCGATCAAGAGCGCGCCCGCGGCTACGTCCCAAGCCTTGAGGCCGAACTCCCAGAAGCCGTCCGTGCGTCCGCTGGCGACGTTGGCGAGGTCGAGCGCGGCTGCGCCCGTGCGCCGCACGCCATGCGAGCACATCATGAAGGCCTCCCAGTAGGCCAGGTAGAATCGGCGGCGCTCGCGGCGGTCGTAGGGAAAGCCGGTCGCGAGCAGCGCGGAGCTGATAGCAGGCGTCGCGCTCACCCTGATTGGTTTGCCGTTGAGTTTCGCACCGCGTCCGCGCTGTGCGGTGAAACATTCCTTGTGGAGCGCGTCGTAGATGACGCCGAAGCGCGTCTCTGCGCGGCGTTGATAAGCGATCGACACGCAGAATTGCGGGAACGCATGCGCGAAGTTGGTGGTGCCGTCGAGCGGGTCAATGATCCATCGATGGTCGCTCTGATGCGCGCTGGCGCCGCTCTCCTCCGCCAGGATCGCGTGAGTAGGAAACGCGCGGTGGATCAGCTCGATCACTGCGGCTTCGGATTCGCGGTCGGCTTCGGTAACCAGATCGATCGAGTTGGATTTGCGGTCGATGGTGATGCGCGAGAGGCGCTTCAGATGAATCTTTCCGGCGGCGCGCGCGGCGCGCATCGCAACTTGCTCGATTTCGGTTGGCACCAACTGAAGATAGTTCAGCACGCGCGAACATCAAAGTGCGCGGCGTCGATTAATCGACAGATATCATGCTCAGGATGCGGCCGCGTTCGATTCCGTCTGCGCAGTCATCAAACGTTGCGCATACGGCATGATGGTCGCGAACAGATCGACCTGCGAATCGAGCGTCTTGCCCAGCCCCGAGAGCAAGCCCATCACGCGGTTGACCAGTAACACGTCGCCCGGAACCTCGACGATCGGGTTGGCGCGCAGCGCGCGCGGCAGCTCGTCGTTGAATTTCTCGACCAGTTCCTTGTCCGCGTATGCCTTGTTGCGCGTCACCGTCTGTCCGAGGAAAAGATCGGCGACGGTAAGCAGCGTGTCGGGCGAGCCGTCGCGGGTGCGGAAGCCGAGTTCGGTAAATGCGCGGATCGTCGCCTCGCGATCCGACGTAAGGATCGCGAAGGTCAGGCGGACCATCCCGTCGCGGAACGCGGGCGGAAAATCCTTGGCCAATCCGAAATCGAGATAGACCAGGCGCGGTCCGGACTGGACCAGGATATTTCCTGGATGCGGGTCGGCGTGGAAAAAACCGTCGCGCAGAATCATCGCGCAGAACTGGTCCATCAGCTTTTGCGCAACCACGCGCTTGTCGATTCCGGCGCGCTCGAGCGCGGCGACATCAGTAATTTTAATCCCCTCGATCAGCTCCATCGTCAGCACACGGCGCGCGCTGAACTCGCGGTAAATCTCCGGCACGCCGACCGACGGATCGCCCGCGAAGTTGAGCCGAATCGTGTCGGCGTTGTCCGCCTCGTGGACGAAGTCGAGCTCCATCGGGATGTACTTTAGGCCCTCGCGCGCGACCACGCGCAGATCAAAATCGCGTTCGAGCCATGCGAGCCACTTGAGAACCAGCAGCAGATTGCGCAGATCGGCGCGGACGATTCCCTCGATCCCCGGATACTGCACCTTGACCGCGCATCGGCGCCCGTCGTGCAAGCGCGCGGCATGTACCTGCGCGAGCGAGGCCGAAGCGATCGGCGCCGGATCAAACTCGGCGTACGCGGCCTCGAGCGAGCAGCCCAGCTCGCGCTCGATCTGCTGCCGGATCATCGGGAATGGACGCGGCGGCACATGATCGTGCAATCCAGCCAGGGTCGAGACCCATTCGTCAGGCAAAACATCGGCGCGGGTTGCGATGAACTGCGAGGCCTTGATCAGCAGGCCCTCGAGTCGAATCGCGGTTGCGTACATCGCACGCGCGGCGCGCAGATCCTGTCGCCGATACAGCGCGGCTTTGTTTCTCGCCGATACGAAGCGCGTCCAGAACTGCAGCGACTTGTAGCCGGCGTAAACCCGGACTGCCAGCCAGACCACGTTGGCGAAGCGCCATGCGCGCGTGGCGAGGCCGGGCAGCGGCAGGTCGGGTGGAAATTCTATCCGGTCGGTGCTGCTGGAGGTCATGAATTGAGCGGATGCGACTACTGTAATTGTTACTACTTTAGATGAAGAAGCGCGGGCATAGAACCATCTGATACGTGAGCGCAGCCGGGGTCCGATTGACACCCAATCGCGCCGCAAGTACGATGCGCGTCATGAAGCCAAGTAACGCAGTTCGCCTGGTCCCCAATTCAGGTCGTGTCCTCATGAATTGAGACGGACTCCGATACCTGGCTTTTAAAAGCCCTGCTGGTTTCGGAACCGGCGGGGCTTTTTTTGTTCGTTGGATTGGTACGGGAGGGAGCGGTGCCAAGTAACGACGCAAACGGCGCGATTCGCGGAATTACGCGGCGCTACTACGCGGTATGGCTAATCTACTCGCTGGCGGGTGGATTCCTGTTCGGCGTCTATCCGATCTTCCTGCACTCGCGCGGGCTCAACCAGTTTGAGATCAACAGCGTGCTCGCGGCGTACTTTGTCGTGCTGTTTTTGACCGACGTGCCGACCGGCGCGTTCGCCGACGCGCTGGGGCGCCGGCGATCTTTCGTGCTCGGCACCGTGCTGCGCGCGTGCGCGTTCGTGGTGTATTTTTTTGCGCGGCACTACTGGGTATTTCTCGTTGCGGAAAGTATCGACGGAATCGGCACCACCTTCGGCAACGGCGCGATCGACGCGTGGGGCGTCGACGCGCTCGACCTCGCGGGCTACGAGGGGCTGAAGGACCGGCTGTTCTCGCGCATCATGCAGCTCACCACGATCGGTTTCATGGTATCCGCCATTTTCGGTTCGTACATCGCCGACATCAATATCGCGTGGCCGTGGCTGTGCGGCGCGGTGGGTTATGTGATCAGCGCCGTAATCGGGTATTCGCTGATGACCGGCGAGAAGCCGAATTCCGCCGGTGTCCACTTGCTCGCGATTCCGGGGATGATCGTGCGCCGCGTCATCGGCGGGTTCCGCGTGGGTTTCGACAGCAGAGTGGTCCTGATGCTGAGCGCGGCGGGCGCGATCCAGGTCGCGGCGTGGTCGCCGTACTGGCTCGAATGGCCGCTGCTCTTCAACCAGAGCTATGGCGTAGGCGTCTGGATCATTGGATGGATCTACTGCGCGCTGTCGGCGGCGCGGATGCTCGGCGCGGAGATTGTCTCGCGCTCGCGGCCCGATCAATCATCGCGCGCAGGGCGGGTGGCCGCACTGGTCGGCGCAGCGAGCATCCTGCTGGCGGTAGCGGGGATGCTCCAGCACAGGCCGAATATCGTGTTGATCATCCTGTTTGTGATGAACATCTTTTCCGGCGCGACGCAGCCGCTGCTCCAGAGCTGGTTCAACGAGCAGATCGAGTCCGAGCAGCGCGCAACGCTGCTTTCGTTCAACAGCACGTTTGCGACCATGGGCGGCTCGGTCGGCTTGATCGTGAACGGATTTATTGCCGATCGCGCCGGGCTGCCGGTCGCGTGGCAATTCGCCGGGATGCTCTCGCTGCTGGCGATTCCCTGCTATCTGGCGCTGCGCACCGGCGGCGGAGCGATCGAGGTCGAAGCGCCGGCGGCGAAGTAGTGCGCGCGAATGCAGTTCCGCCCGCATGGCGCGAGGCGGTGCGGGCGGAAGTTAACCGAGTTGTCTGGTTAGCGACGCGGCGCTTTCCGGATCGTTTTCAGGATGAAAATAAAATCCTGCTTGGACAAAATCGACCCGAGCATCGCCAGATGGGATAGTGCTTCCATCTCCTGCTCAGTGATTTTGTGCCGCGCGCGCAGTCCATTGTCGGACTGAAATGACTGCCAGACCTCGCGCCGGAAAGTGGTGTCGCTGGTGGTTTTCGTCGGAGCCTGATTTTGCGTTGTCATTGTTCCCCTGCGTATCGAGACTGTTATACTCGATGCAGTTAATTCATGCAAACAGTTTGAGTGCCTTATCATAACAAAACGTGCCATGTCTGGGCGTGCACGGCTCAAGTGTCCCGGCAATAGCGGCATTGCGGCGAAAACGCCGATTGCCGTCCAATCGTCAGGTCACCTTCGGCAGAAACCGGGTGTACGCTCCATCGCCATGACAGACGAGCCGGGAGCGCGAAGTATTCAGCCTGATTTTATCGGGTTTATTTCTGTAGCGGCGATGCCACTAGCGGCGCGCCAGAGGGTCCGTTAAAATTACAACCGTGATGGATTTCCCAAGAATCAAACGCCTCCCGCCCTATGTTTTCAACGAGATCGGAGATCTGTGCCTGAAGGCCCGGCGGGCGGGTGAGGACATTATCGACTTCGGCATGGGAAATCCCGACGAGGCTACTCCGCCGCATATCGTCGCCAAGCTGATCGAAGCGGCGGCCAAGGCTCCCAATCATCGCTATTCGGTTTCACGCGGAGTTTACAAGCTCAGGCTCGCGATCACCGACTGGTACAAGCGGCGCTATGGGGTCGAACTCGACCCGGATGGCGAGGCGATCGTGACGATCGGCTCGAAGGAGGGCATCGCGCACATGGCGCTTGCGATCCTCGATCAGGGCGACGTGGTGCTCGCACCGACTCCGACTTATCCGATCCATCAGTACGGCTGCATCATTGCGGGCGCGCAGGTGCAAGGCGTGCCGATGCGCGCCACCGGCGAGGAATTTTACGAAGAGCTGACCGCGATCGTCAGCCGCACCTGGCCGCGGCCCAAATTCCTGATCATGAATTTTCCGCACAATCCGACCACGGCGACGGTGGATTTGCGCTTCATGAAGCGCGTCGCGGATTTCGCGCGCGAGAACCAGATTATGGTCGCACATGATTTCGCATACGCCGACCTATGTTTCGACGGTTACGTGGCGCCGTCGTTCATGCAGGTGCCGGGTGCGAAAGAAATTGGCGTCGAGTTTTTCACGCTGTCGAAAAGCTACAACATGCCGGGATGGCGGGTCGGCTTCGCGGTCGGAAATCGCGAGATGATCGGCGCGCTGGCGCGGATGAAATCGTACCTCGACTACGGGATATTCGCGCCGGTGCAGGTCGCCGCGATCGCTGCGTTAAACGGGCCGCAGGACTGCGTCTCGGAGATCAACGAGACCTACAAACGCCGCCGCGACGTGCTGGTCGAAGGGTTGGTGCGCGCCGGATGGCCGGTGGAAAAGCCGCGCGCCACGATGTTCGTGTGGGCGCCGATTCCCGAGGCGTTTCGGCACATGGGTTCGATTGCGTTCGCCAAATTTCTGCTGGCCGAGGCGAAAGTCGCGGTGTCGCCGGGGGTCGGGTTCGGCGCCGACGGCGACGGCTTCGTGCGGTTCGCGCTGATCGAGAACGAACATCGCACGCGCCAGGCCGTGCGCGGAATCCGTCACGCCCTCGCGAGCGCCGGCGCAGGCGCCACGGTGCGCCGCGCGGCGAGCGTATCCTGATCGGCCGCATCTTCGCGGCTATTGGCAGTCACAGTTTGAAACCGATTCGGATAGCTCTGCTCGGATGCGGCACTGTCGGCGGCGGCGTGGTCAAGCTGCTGCGCGCCAATGCCGCGGCGTATGCGCACAAGCTTGGCGCTCCGCTCGAACTCGCGGGCGTGGCCGACCGCAGCCTTAAGCCCGATCGCGCCCTTGGCCTGACCGGCAAAATTATCACGCGCGACGCCGCCGCACTGGTCGTACGCGAGGATATAGATATCGTGGTCGAGCTCTTCGGCGGCGCCGAACCCGCGCGCGGCCTTATCTTGAAGGCGCTCGCGGCGGGCAAGGACGTGGTGACCGGAAACAAGGCGATGCTCGCGGAGCATGGCGCCCAAATTTTTGGCGCCGCGGCGCGCCATGGCCGCAGCGTTGGCTTCGAGGCGAGCGTCGGCGGCGGTATCCCGATTATCCGCATCCTGCGCGAGGGGCTGGTCGGCGACCGTCATCGCGCCGTGTACGGAATCGTCAACGGCACCTGCAACTCGATCCTCACTACGATGAGCGCGCGCGGCGCGGAGTTCAAAGACGCGCTCGCGGCGGCGCAGCGCGCCGGCCTTGCCGAACCCGACCCGACCCTTGACGTAGGAGGTCACGACGCGGCGCACAAGCTGTGCCTGCTGGTCGCGCTGGCGTTCGGCGTGATGCTCAAGCCCGCGCAGGTGCATACCGAGGGCATCACGCGGATCACGCAGGACGATATTGTCTTTGCGCGCGAGCTTGGCTACGTGACCAAGCTGCTCGCAATCGCGAAAGAAGACCACGGCATTATCGAGGCGCGGGTGCATCCTACGCTGCTGCCGCGCGAACACGTGCTGGCGAGCATCAACGATGCCTACAACGCGATCTATATCGACGGCGTGGCGCTGGGCACCACGCTCTACTCCGGCTTCGGGGCGGGGCAGATGCCGAGCGCGACCGCGGTGATTGCCGATATAATGGAAATCGCGCGCGAGCGGCGCGCGGGTGGCGCCGGGCGCGCACACGCACTGGGGCATCCGGTGGAACTCATCGCCAAGGCCCGTGTAAAGCCCATGGACGACGTGGTATGCGAATACTATCTGCGGTTCATGGCGCGCGACGTGCCGGGGGTGCTGGGCGCAATCGCGTCGGTTTTGGGGCGCAGTGGAATTTCGATAGCCTCGGTCATCCAGAAGGGCCGCGGAGAAAAAAAGACCGTGCCGGTGATCATGCGAACCCATTCCGCGCCCGAGCGCAACCTGGTTCGCGCGCTCGAGCGCATCGAGCGCACCCCGATGGTGGATGCCAAGCCGGCCTTCATCCGGATCGAGGAGAATCTGTAAACCCGATGGTGGAGCAGAACCAATATCCGGATAGTCCTGCGCGGCTCAACCGATGGCCGGGGCTGATCGAGTATTATCGGCGCTTCCTGCCGGTCACCGACGACACTCCGGTCGTGACCCTGAACGAGGGCAACACGCCGCTGGTCGAGGCGCCGCAGCTCGCCGAGCGGATTGGCCCAAACATCAAGGTTTACTTGAAGTGTGAAGGCTCCAACCCGACCGGTTCGTTCAAGGACCGCGGGATGACGCTGGCGATCTCGAAGGCGCTCGGCGAAGGCGCCAAGGCCGTCATCTGCGCCTCGACCGGCAACACCGCGGCGTCGGCGGCCGCGTACGCGGGCCGCGCGGGGCTGCGCGCATTCGTGTTGATTCCCAAGGGCGCGGTCGCACTCGGCAAGCTTTCGCAATCGGTGATGCACGGAGCCAAGGTGCTCGAAATAATCGGCAACTTCGACATCTGCCTGAAGGTGGTGCGCGACCTGGCCGAACGCGATCCGCTGCGAATCCGGCTCGTGAACAGCGTGAATCCGGATCGAATCGCCGGGCAGAAGACCGCGGCGTTCGAGATTTGCGACGCGCTCGGCGACGCGCCGACGCATCACTTTTTGCCGGTCGGCAACGCCGGGAACATCACAGCCTATTGGGCCGGCTATCGCGAATACAAATCGATCGGACGCTCGGCGCGGCTGCCACGGATGATGGGTTACCAGGCGGCGGAATCCGCGCCGATCGTGATCGGGCATCCGATTGATGACCCGCACACGGTCGCGACCGCGATCAAGATCGGCAATCCCGCGAGCTGGACCGGCGCGACCGGCGCGCGCGACGAATCTGCCGGCGTTATCGACATGGTGACCGACGCGGAAATTCTCGCGGCGTATCGCTTGATCGCTCTGGGCGGCGTATTCGCGGAGCCGGCCTCGGCGGCCTCGGTCGCGGGACTCATAAAGTACGGCGCGACCGGAGCGATCAAGCCGGGCTCGGTTTGCGTATGTACGCTTACTGGACATGGTCTGAAGGATCCGGACACCGCGCTCAAAAATCTCTCGAACACGATCGTACTCGAGCCGGACATAAAGAAGTTGATGAAAATCGTCGAGCAGGGTTAGCGGGAATCCTCGAGCATGAAGTACGTAATTATCCACGGCGACGGCATGGCGGATTGGCCGTGCGAGGAATTGGGCGGCAAGACTCCGCTGGAAGCCGCGCGCAAACCCAACATGGATCTGCTCGCGACCCGCGGAATCCTGGGACTCACGGCGACGATTCCGGCCGGGATGCCCTCGGGAAGCGACGTTGGCACGATGTCGATGCTCGGCTACGACCCGCGGCGCTACCACACCGGACGCGCGCCCATCGAGGCGGCGAGCCAGGGGATCGCGATGGGGCCGGCCGACATCGTGTTCCGCATGAATCTGGTCTCGCTCGCTCCTGGAGCGGGTGGCGCACAGGTGATGAACGACTTCACCGCCGGGCATATCAGCAGCGAAGAAGCCGCGCGCATCGTCGATGATCTCCGGCGCGAGCTGGCCGGAGACGGAATCGAGTTTTTCAACGGCGTCAGCTATCGGCATCTGATGGTGTGGCGAGGCGGAATTGGCAATACAAAACTCACTCCACCGCATGATATTTCCGGCAAGGAAATCGCGACGCACCTGCCCGAGGGCGAAGGCTCCGGTCGTCTGCGCGATCTGATGAAACGCGCCGCGGCGATCCTTGCGGGTCATCCGGTGAACCTCGCGCGCCGCGCCGCCGGCAAACCCGAGGCGAGTTCGGTGTGGTTCTGGGGGCAGGGGACGCGTCCCGCGGTGCCGACGCTGAAGGAGCGCTTCGGAATCGATGGATCAGTTATCTCGGCGGTCGATCTGGTAAACGGAATCGGGCGGCTGGCGGGGCTTGCCCCGATCAAGGTGCCGGGCGCGACCGGGTTTCTCGATACCGATTACGGCGCGAAGGCGCGCTACGGCCTCGAGTCGCTGAAAAATCACGATTTCCTGCTTCTGCATATCGAGGCGCCCGATGAAGCCGGTCATATGGGCCGCGCGGATCTGAAAACCGATGCGATCGAGAAAATCGACGAATTGATTATCGGTCCGATGCTTCCGGAGCTGGCCGCGATGGGTGAGTTCGCAATTCTGCTGCAACCCGATCACGCGACTCCGTCAAAATTGAAAACTCATTCATCCGAAGCGGTTCCGTTCGCGCTGCTCACCTCGAAGACCTATGCGCGCACGGATGCTGCGGCGCGCCGCTATACGGAAGCAGCGGGGCGAAGTACCGGGATTGAAGTTAGCGACGGGTACCGATTAATTGAATCGCTCTTGGGAAAGGGTGGCGTTCTCGGCCAGGCCTGAACGGGAGGAACGATGGAACGCAATCTCGCTCTCGAAGTGGCGCGTGCGACGGAGGCTGCGGCGCTGGCCGCCGCGCGGTTTATCGGCAAAGGCGACGAGCGCACCGCGGACCGCGCCGCACAGGACGCGATGCGCAAGACGCTCAACTCGATCGCGATGGACGGCAAAATCGTCATCGGCGAGGGTATCGCCGACGAAGCCGAGTTCCTCTATCAGGGCGAAATTGTCGGCACCGGCGCCGGGCCCGAAGTTGATGTCGCGCTTGATGCGCTCGAAGGCTCGCTCATCTGCGCGACCGGCGGCCCAAACGCGCTCTCATGCGTTGCGCTCTCTGAGCGCGGCAAGATCTTGCGCTGCCCCGACACCTACATGGACAAGATCGTGGTTGGCCTGGTCGGGCGGGAGGTGGTCGATCTCGATCGCTCGCCGACCGACAATCTTAAAGCGCTGGCCGACGCGAAAAAAGTTTACGTCGAGGACCTGCGGATTGCGATTCTCGATCGTCCGCGCCATGAAAAACTGATTGCCGAGGTCCGCCGCGCGGGCGCCGGAATCAAGCTACTGTCGGCCGGTGATCTGTCCGCCGCGATCGCGACTACCCGTCCTGAAAGCGAGATCGATATGCTGATCGGCGTCGGCGGAGCGCATCAGGGCGTTCTGGCCGCGGCGGCGATCCGCTCGGTCGGGGGACAAATGCAGTGCCGCTTTGTGCCGCGCAATCCGCAGGAGGCCGAAGAGTGCCTCGCGATGGGGATCATGGACTTGAAGCGCCGCTACACGCTCGAAGAGCTGGCCGGCGACAACGTGATGTTCGCGGCGACGGGCGTTACCACCGGCGATTACTTGCGCGGAGTGCGATTTTTTTCTGGCGGCGCGATGACCTACAGCGTGGTGATGCGCTCGACAACGCGCACCGCGCGCTTTATCGAGGCAATTCACCATTTCGATTTCAAGCCGGAATACTAATCTTCAATTCTTGGGCAAAGGGAGGGGAATCATGAGCGGCGTCCACATCCGATCGATCAAATCCATTGCTGGAGTATTGGCATTGGCCATCACTATCGCCGCCTGCAGCGCGGCCGATACCTCGAAGCAGAACGACGCCAAAATCGGGTGCAAATTCGACGCCGAGCGAGTCTGCCAGAACGCGCTGACTGCTCCGGTCTCGACCGCCCAAGGCTTCACCACCAGGAATCCGAGCTATATCCAGGATAACAGTCTGGCTACGACTTGGGTTCAAGTACCAATTAAAGCGCCGGGCGGTTCGGAAATCGATGTCTCCTGTCAGTTGAAATACTCGACCATGAAAGTCATCTACGCTTACGCAGTACCAAGCGGCACGGTGTCGGACAGCGATCGGCAATGGTTGCATCAAACCGGCCAATGCATCGGAACCGAAGGCACCGAATCCGCGCCAAAGGTCGGCGTGCAAGAATAGCGAAGCGATTGCAGAGTGAATGCTGAATAGCTAATCCTGCGATTGCATAACCTCAGACGACGAATGCTACGTTAGGATAAAGCCAGAATGTGGACTCAATTTACTATCGATGGAAAGACTATTCTGGTGAACATGGCGATGGTCTCGCACGTGCTCGAAGTGCCTGAAGGACAGCGTGGATGCAGGCTCGTCATCTCCGCGGACAATTTCCTGACCGTCGATCAAGTGATGCGCGAGGTGATGACCCGGCTCGGTATCGACCCGCGCACCTGATTCCTCATTCGGGCGAGAAAATCGATAGTCAATGCCGCCCGGCAGTGATATGGTCTACGGGTGCGATTCATCACTACACTTGAGTCGTAACGAAAGGGGGACTGCTTGCATACGGCAAAAGAAACGGCTTGCAATTCCGCTGGTACCTATAGCCGGTCGAGCGCTCGACGGCTCAGGACAGTAGCTATTCTTATCTCACTTACTTTCGTAGTCACAGCGGGATGCAACGGCGGTGGAGGCGGATCGGGTTCGCCACCGCCGACGGCGGGGATCGTTCACTTTGTCCCCAATTCACATGCGTTCTGGAGCGACGCTGCCAACTGGACGACTGCTTTCGGCCCCGCATACGCCGACATCACGGAGGCAAGTTCCAATTTTCTGCCCTGTAGGGGCGGGCCGTTCGCGCTCTGCTATTACTCAGGAC
>JBARDN010000280.1:0-12394 GCA_049795175.1 Binataceae bacterium (SeqCode)
TGATGGACGGTCCCGATTTTCCATCCGCGATGCGCGAGATCTTTCGCGTGATGCGTCCTGGCGCTCAACTCTGTTTCAGCATCATTCATCCTTGTTTCATGACTCGCGGCTTCGGATGGATTCGCGACGAGAGTGGACGCGAGACCGGATACACCGGCGGCAACTATTTCAACAACCAACCGTGGATCGAGCGATGGAAATTCTCGAAAGCTCCAGGCTCTCCTGAGGCCGAAGACTTTTCGGTGCCGCGTTTCGATCGCACCCTTTCGGAATACATCAACCCCGTTATCGCCGCCGGATTCATATTGAAAGAGATTCACGAACCGCGTCCGACCGAAGAAGCTTGCCGCGCGAACCCATGGCTCGTGCGATGGCGCGAGCACATGCCGCTGTTCTTTTACGTCAAGGCGGCCAAGCCGCGCGGCTGATCGCGGTTTCGCATTCGGGGGCGCCGCGAATAGAATCGCGCTTGAATCCGCGCGCAGGAGCCTAATCGGGAACGATGAGATCAACTCATTCTTGGAGCTTCGTCATATTCGCCGCAGCGCTGGTCGCGCTGCTGATGCTCGCCGGATGTGAAATCGAGGGACCAACGTTCAAGCGGATGGCGCGTCCGGCTACCAAGGTGATCGTTTACGTTTATCGTCCGTATCAATTTATCGGCGCGAGCGATGAGCCTGACATCACCTGCGGCAGCGACACCATCGCGATCGGAGCGGGCGGCTATCACGCTTTCGTCGAAGAGCCGGGAACGATCAAGTGCTCCGCGGCGATCGCGGGCAGCACTCCGGTTACCTTCGAGGCGCGGCCCGAAACCGATTACTTCGTGCGCGAGGTTGTTTCGGGCGGACTCGCCTCGAACCAGGTCACGCTCACCAGCGTTGACCGTGCAACCGGGCTCGATGAGATCGCATCAACCCGCACGCCGCAGTAGCACCCTGGAGACCCCAAGTGCATCGAATAGTAACCCTGCTGCCTAGCGCGACTGAGATCGTGTGCGCGCTCGGATTTGAAAATGAGCTGGTCGGTCGCTCGCACGAGTGCGACTATCCGGCCGGCGTCGCGAAGCTGCCCGCGCTCACCGAGCCCAAGTTCAGGGTCGAAGGCACTAGCGCCGAGATCGATCTGCGGGTCAAGCAGATCGTCGGCGATGCGCTGTCGGTGTATCGCGTCGATGCGGCTCGGCTGCGCGAACTGCGTCCCGACGTTATCGTCACGCAGTCGCAGTGCGAGGTTTGCGCCGTCAGCGAGCGTGAGGTCGAGGCGGCGGTTGCGCAGTGGCTCGGCGTGCAGCCCAGGATCGTGTCGCTCGCGCCGTACGCTCTGGCGGATGTGTTCACGGATTTGAAACGCGTTGCGAAAGCTCTGGGAGCCGCCGAGCGCGGCGACACGCTCGAAGCGCAAATGCGCGCCCGAATGGACGCGATCGCGGCGCGCGCCAATTCGCTCGATACGCGCCCGAGGTTTGCGTGTATCGAATGGATCGATCCGATGATGTCGGCGGGCAACTGGATGCCCGAGCTGGCCGCAATGGCCGGCGGCGACAATCTGTTCGGCCGCGCCGGCGAGCATTCGCCGTGGATGAAGCTCGAGGAACTTGCGGCAGCCGACCCCGAAGTGATCATGATTTCGCCATGCGGCTTCAATATCGCGCGGACGCTCACGGAGCTTCCCGCGCTGACCCGCAATGCACATTGGAGCAAGCTGCGCGCGGTGCGCGAGCGCCGCGTGTTTATCGCCGACGGAAACCAGTACTTCAATCGCCCCGGTCCGCGGCTGGTCGAGTCGCTCGAGATTCTGGCCGAGCTGCTTCATCCCGAGGCGTTCAAGTTCGGCCACGAAAATACCGGATGGCGCCGCGCGTAGCGGGAAATTTATTTCTTTGCCAGGTACCGCATCCCGACGCGCGCGGGCGTTAGCCGGATTCCAAACTCCGCGACCAGCGGCGCAATGTCGCAAGCGTTGTCCGCAGTGACGAAGGTGACCGCGTCGCGCGACAGCATCGGCTTCGGCAGCTTCTCGGCGATCGCGCCGAGTCCGCGCATGAGGCCTTCCGGAATATGAACGATCGGCCGCTGCCGCCCGCTGACCTCCATGATGGTTCGTATCATCTCGTCAAAGGTCATCAGCTCGGGGCCGCCGACCTCGTAGATTCCGTCTTTTCCGCGCCCGGAAATCGCGAGTGCGACGCACGCCGCAAGATCATCGACCAGCACCGGCTGCACCTTCTGTCGCCCGGTTCCCGGCACGGCGAACACCGGCGCGAATTTAAGCAGTTTGACGAAATTGTTTACCACCGCGTCTTCAGGTCCGTACACCAGCGACGGGCGGAAGATTGTGTAGAGAAGTCCCGATTCGCGAATCGCGCGCTCGGCTTTGCCTTTGGCGCGAAAGCCCGGATGCTCCGAGTTCTCGTCGGCAGCAGCGCCGCTGACGTAGATGAATTGCGCGACCCCGGTTGCCTTCGCTCCGGCGATCAGCGCGAGCACTCCGCCCAGATCGATTCGCTCGAAGGTCAGGCCGCGGCGGGGATTTTCGATCGGATAGCCGTCGAACTGGATCGCGTCGATCACCGCGGCAGCGCCGTCGAGTGCGGCGCGCACCGACTCCGGTTTGGAAATGTCCATCTCGACGAACTCTGCGTGAGTTTCCCAAAGCTGCGCACGCGCCTTCTCCGGGCTGCGGCTGAGCACGCGGAGTTTGAGTGAATCCATCGCGGCCAGCCGGCGGACGATCGCGCGCCCGATAAACCCCGAGCCTCCGGCGATCGCGATGATTCTTTCCATGAAGGTTACCGGCTTCGCCACTCAGGATTAAATCGCGCGCGTTCCAGAAAACGCCCGCGCCCCGCGCGCGCTGACGGTTCGCGATCGGACGCGACCACTTCGCCGCGCGAGATCGTTTCGCGCGGCCATCCTGTGACCTCGAAACCCTCGAACACATCGTAGTCCGCGCGCGAGTGCATCTCGGTGCTGTGAATCACGACCTGCCGGTTTGGATCGAACACGACCAGATCCGCGTCGCTGCCTTCAACAATCGCACCCTTGCGCGGATACATCCCGAAGATTCGCGCAGGATTCGTGGCGATCAGATCGACAAAGCGCGCGAGCGATAGACGACGCTTAACGACGCCCTCGGAATAAAGCATCGGCACCAGAGTTTCGAGGTTCGCCATGCCGGGCGGGATGCGGGTGAAGCGATCGGGGGCGCTCTTGTGCGCCAGGTTCCAACTGCAATGGTCGGTCGCGAGCACGTCAACGGTGCCGTCGGCGATCGCTGCCCACACCGCCTCGCGATCGCGCTCGGACCTCAGCGGCGGAAATCCGACGTACTTTTCCGCACCGGGTTCGAGGAACCGCTCGTCATTCAGGTAGAGATAAATCGGACGCGTCTCGGCGAGCACCGCCTGTCCGCGAGCCCGCGCACGGCGGATCGCATCTAGCGCGCCGGCACTCGACAGATGAACGAAGTAGGCGGCGGCGTGGGCGCTCGAGGCCATCGCGAGTCCGCGCTCGACGGCCGCGGCCTCGGAAAGCGGCGGACGGCTGGCGGGAAAATTTGCCACTGCGAATTTTCCCGCACCCAGGAGCCGCTCGGTGCAGTATCCAATCAGGTGCTCGTCTTCGGCGTGGATCGTGAGCATCGCGCCGGCCTCGGCCACGGCCTGAAACGCGCGCATAAAGTCTCGCGCACGGGCTTCGAATCCGCGCATCATGAAAATCTTGAAACTGGTCACGCCGCGCGCAGCGATCGAATCGATTTCCGCGATCGCCGCCGGCGACGGATCGAGAATCGCGACATGAAACCCGTAGTCGATCACCGCGCGGCCATCGGCCTTCGCGTGCCATCTGGCGATCGCGTCAGAGAGCGAGCCGCCTTCGCGTTGAAATGCGTAGTCGATGATCGAGGTGACGCCGCCGGCTGCGGCCGCGATAGTGCCGGACTCGAAGTCGTCGATCGTGTGAGCGTTGTACATCTCGGCATCGAGATGCGTGTGCACATCGATCGCGCCCGGCAGCAGCAGCATCCCGCGCGCGTCGATCGTCGTCGTCGAAGCTTCGAGATTTCCCGGCGCCGCGATCGACGCGATTTTGCCGCCGCGCACACCGACGTCTCTTGCGAGCACGCCGTCCGGCGTCACTGCGGTCGCGCCTGTGATTGCAAGGTCGAGCAACATCGCAACATCGCTCCTTGCGCGGGGCGGTTAATGCGTCTTGCGCGGGCGCCGCGGCCGTTTGATCCGCGCCGGTTTGGTTCGGCGGCGCCGGCGGCGAACTACTTCGTCGGGCAGCGATTCAGGCGCGATCTCCGACTCCAGCGCGGATCGGATCGCAGCCGGATCGAGCGGCACCAGGCTGAAGCGCGAAATCTCGGGACGGCAATTGATCCGTATCCGCAGCCAGAAAGTACCGAGCCCGCGATTGGTGTAGATGAAAAAATCTTCGTAGCGATTAAGACCCGAGTAAAAGCGCTTGCCGATCCGCAAAATCGACTTGAGCGGCGAGCCATAATACGGAATCCGGACCACGCCGCCGTGAGTGTGTCCCGACAGCATCACGCCCGGATGCAGATGGCGCGCGTACAAAGCGGTATCGGGATTGTGCGCCAGCACGATCGCGCTTTCGCCGGGCGCGACGCCCGCAAATGCGCGCGCCGGTTCCGCATGGCGCGACCACAGGTCGTCGATTCCGATAACGATCAGCTCGCGGCCGCGAATCATGATGCGCCGGTTCTCGTTGCACAGCATGTCGGCGCCCGCAGCGCGCAGCGTGGCAGTGATCTTCTCAGCCGACGACCAGTGATCGTGATTTCCCAGGATAGCAATCACGCCGTGCGCGGGCTTGAGTCCCGACAGCGCCTCCTGAAACGGCGCCAGGTAACGCTGCATCGTATCCGGCCCGGAAAAATAGTCGCCGGTCAGAAAGACCAGATCGGGACGTTCGCGATTTATCGCCTCGACCGCGACGTGCAGTCGTGTCAGATCCTCGTCACGATCGACGTGAAAATCGCTGATCTGGCATGCGACCACTCCGCGATGCGCCGGGTCGAGGCCGCGCACCGGCAGCTCGATTCGCGTGACATCAAGGGCGTCGATCGTGCGCCGCCAGATGCGATGCAGTGGGCGCAGCGCGAGCGGGGGCCGGCGCTTGCGCGGCTTGGCGTGCTCGGCATGCTTGGAACGGGGGGGATCGGCGATTAACTCCGCCGTGGACATCAGAATCGACATACTAGAACAGATCGAGCAGTCCGCGAAAGCCGCCTATGCGGACGATTCGCTCGTTGGTATCAAGTTCTTCCTCCTCGAGCTCCCAGGTGTGCGGGTGCGGGATGTAAACTGCGCGCAGCCCGGCGCGCACCGACGGATTGATGTCGGAGCGCGGACTGTTGCCGATCATCCATGCGCGCTCGGGATGGAGCTGCGCGTCGAGGATCAGCCGCCGGTAGGCGTCAACGTCCTTTTCGCGCGGCGTCTCGACCCGGCTGAAATGTTTTTCCAGTCCGGAGCGCGCGAGTTTCTGCAACTGCTCGTCGCGCTGGCCCTTGGTGAAGAGCACCAGGCGATGACGCTGCGCCAGCGTGGCGACAGTCTCGGCGACGTCGGGCAGGAGTGGGCACTCGCGAGTACACAGCCGTTCTCCGATCCGTTCGATCGCGGCGTGCAGCGCCGCGGCGCTACCGTTGGCCGAAAGATCGTCGGCGGCTTTGTGCAGAGCAAGCACATACGGCCGCCGGCCGTAGCCATGCGTTTTGATCAGCTTGAGCTCGGCACGCCGCACCGCGTCCGCGGCGAACTTTTCGCGGATTCCCGGGTTGCTGCGCGCGGCTGCCACGGCGAACTCGGCAAACGCTTCGAGAAAGTGGATATTCGAGTCCCAGAGCGTGTCGTCGGCGTCAAAGATCAGATGCCGCGGCGCGCGGGAATTTGCACTCATCACCAGAAATTTAGCTGCGTGCGCACCGCCGGGCAATCGTGGCGATTCCCATGTCTCGCGATCAGGCGCGCGGTTGCGCGCGGCCGGAGGGAAAAATCGCGAGCGCACCGGTGTTCGGATTGCGTCCGACGTGAACCTCAGTTTCGTAAACCCTGGTGAGATTGTCTTCGGTCAGCACTTCGAGCGGAGTGCCGGTGGCGACCGCGGCGCCGTCTTTCAGCAGCATCACCGAATCCGCGTAGGTCGCGGCGGCGTTGAGGTCGTGCAGCGTCGCGATTACCGCCAAGCCGCGTTCGGCAGCCAGTTCGCTGAACCGCGCGAAGATTCCGGCAACGTGGCGCAAATCAAGGAACGCCGTCGGCTCGTCCAGCATCACGATCCGCGGTTCTTGCGCCAGCGCCC
This sequence comes from Binataceae bacterium (SeqCode), assembly GCA_049795175.1. Classification (GTDB taxonomy): domain Bacteria; phylum Desulfobacterota; class Binatia; order Binatales; family Binataceae; genus JBARDN01. The sequence continues at coordinate 6,336 of JBARDN010000280.1, forward strand.
GCGCAAGGAACACGCGCTTGCGCTCGCCGCCCGAGAGCTCCTCGACATGGCGATGCGCGAATTCCAGCAGGTCGAAGCGCTCGAGCGCCTCACGCGCGATTTTCAGATCGGCGTTGCTCTCGAACCGAAACGCGCCCAGATGCGGCGCGCGTCCCATCAACACGATTTCGAGCACAGTGAAGCGAAACGCGACGGAATTTTCCTGCGCAACCGAGGCAACGACTTTCGCCAACGCCCGGCGATCGTAAGACTCGAGCGCGCGGCCGCAAATCTCGACCGCGCCGCCGCGCGGGCGCATCGCGCCCGAGAGCACGCGCAAGATCGTCGACTTGCCGCTGCCGTTGGGTCCGACGATCGCGAAGATCCGCCCGGGATCGACCGCGAACGATACGCCGTGAAGCACGTCACGTGCGGCGTAACCGGCGCGGATATCCGTCGCGCGGACGGCGCTTGGCGCATCGGCGTTCACAGCGAGAGTGGACGGCGCTCCTGACGCCGCAGCATGTAGATGAAAAACGGACCGCCGCATAACGCGGTGATCGCGCCGACCGGAATCTCCGCCGGAGCGATCACGATGCGCGCGCCAAGATCGGCGATCACCATGAAGGCCGCGCCGCCCAGAAGCGAGGCCGGCAGCAGTAGTCGATGGTCCGAGCCGAACGCGAGCCGCAGCACGTGCGGCACGATCAGTCCGACGAATGAAATAATTCCGCTCACCGACACCGCCGCCCCGATCATCACCGAGGTCGCGATGAAGATCGTGCGCCGCAGCGCATTGACCTCGACCCCGAGCTCGGCCGCAGCATCGTCGCCCAGGCTCAGCAGATTCAGATCGCGCGCCTTGTACATCAGGACGGCGAAGCCGGCTGCGCCGAGCACGCTGACCGTCGCGACCTCGCGCCAGGTCGGAGCTTCGAGGCTTCCCATCAGCCAGAACAGGATCGTATGTGCGTAATAAAAGTCCACCACGCTGTTCACGAGCATGATCGCCGCGCCCCAGAAAGCGTTGAAGATCACCCCGACCAAAAGCAGCGTGAACGGCTCGAGCTGGCCATCCACCAGCGCGATTCGATAGACCGCGACGGTCGAGAACAGCGCCGCGCCGAAGGCAAAGATCGGCACGATGGTTTCGCCGCCGCCGATTCGCGACAGAAATACCAGCGCGATAATCGCACCCAGCGCGCCGCCGCCCGAGATGCCCAGGATTCCGCCCTCCGCCAGCGGATTGCGCACCAGCGCTTGCAGCGCCGCGCCGACGCTGGCGAGAACCGCGCCGACCGCGATGCCCATCATCACCCGCGGCAGCCGCGCCGCGAAAAAAATCACGTGATCGGGACTGGCGGGATCTGTGAGCGCGCGCGCGAGGCTGATATGCACGCTGCCGAAAGCGGTCGCGACGATCGCCGACACCACGGTCAGCGCGCCCAGCCCGGAAAGGATCGCCAGCATTCGCCCGCGCGTCAGGTAGGCACGCGCCAGCACCTCGAGTCCGGTTTCAGTCGCGCGGGTTGGCTCGCTCATGGCGCCGCCTGTGGAGTGAACCGCTCCGGATGAATCATCGCCGCGATCATTTCGAGCGATTTGCCGACCCGTGGTCCCGGATGCAGCACCGGATTTTGCGGATAGCCGTACACGCGATGGTTTCGCACGGCCGGGATGATTGGAAAGCGGTTCCAGAAATTGTGCGGCGCCGCGGCGCCGGTGCCCATCTGGCCGTCGAGGATAACGTCGGGCCGCGCCGCGATGATATATTCGATGCTCAATTCCGGCCACTGCTGGGCGGAAGAATCGGCGACGTTTTCGGAGTTGGCCAGTGTGAGCAGATCGTCAAGGTAGGTTCGCTTGCCGACCGCATAGATCGGTTCGTGTCCGACCAGCATCAGCACCCGCAGCCGCCGCGTACCCGCGACCTTGGCGCGCACCGAATCGATTTCCGCATTGATCGCCGACAGCATCGCGCGCGCTGCCTGCGCGCGGCCGATCCTCGCGCCCACGGTCACGATGCTTGCCTCGATCTGGGCCAGCGAGTCGTCGCTCGTGATCATGATGCCGCATCCGGTCGCGCGCAGCACGCCGAGCTCGCGCGTGTCGGAAGATAGACCGAGTCCAATCACCAGGGTTGGGCGAAGCCCGATAATCGCTTCGACGTTCGGAGTCAGAAACGAACCAACCCGCGGCAGCCGCGTCGCCGCCGCAGGATAGTCACAATATTGCGACACCCCGACGACCTCGTCGCCCGCGCCGAGCGCGAATAGAGTCTCGGTCACCGATGGCGCCAGCGAGACGATTCGCTGGGCGCGGCCCGAGCTCGCGGCGAGCGCGGGCGCTGCGCAAACCATCGCGATGATCATAGCCGCGGCCGCGCGTGCGGATGCGCAAGTCATTGCGCGAAGGTACTCGATCCCGCCGGGCGCCGTAAGTGGGCGCCGCGCGCAATGTTGCATCGGCGCGCATGCGTCGATTAGCGTGAGCGGTAGCCAAGGAGATCGCACTTGCTCAAGATCGCCGTATGCATCAAGCAGATTCCGCTGATTGAAGACGACAACTTCGATCCCGAGACCAAGACCATCAAGCGCGACGGCCCGGCGGTGATCAGCGCCTTCGACCTGCGCGCGATCGCGCTTGCGGTGGAACTCAAAGCGCGCCACGGCGCCGATACCACCGTGATCACGATGGGCCCCGCGCAGGCGCGCGGCGCGCTTATCGACGCACTCGCGATGGGGATAGATCGGGCGGTGCACCTGGAAGATCGCGCGTTCGCCGGCTCGGATACGCTGGCCACCGCGCGTGCGCTCGCGACCTGGCTCGCGCGCGAGAGTTTCGATCTGCTGCTGCTCGGAAAATATTCGCTCGACGCGGAGACCGGACAGGTCGGTCCCGAAATCGCCGAGCTGATCGCCGCCGCGCAAATCACCGGCGTGCGCAAAGTTGAAATCGACGGCGCAACCGTCCGCGCCGAGCGCGAGAGCGACGAGGGCTACGACGAAGTCGAGGTGCGGATGCCGGCGGTGCTGACTTGCGCGGAACGGGTTGCGCAACCGATCAGGATGAAACCCGGCGCGCAGGACGCGGCCAAGTTCAAGCCGATCATCACGGTGCGTGCAGGCGAGCTGAGCGGAGATCCCGCGGCGTTCGGTTTTGCCGGCTCGCCGACCTGGGTGCAATCGGTACGGGTTCAGCCGCCGCCGAAGTCCGAGTGCCGGATGATCGACGCGTCCGATCCGGAGCGGGCTGCTGCCGCGGTGATCGACGCGCTCGACGCACTCGGCGCACTCAAGCCGCGCCGGCATACGCGGCGCGCGGTGTCGGAAGTTATCCGCCCGAGTGTGCGCGGGCGCGATTTGTGGGTCGCTTGCGAAACCGATCTCGAGGGGCGCGTGACCCGCGGCTCGCTCGAATTGCTGTCTGCGGCCGACGCGCTGGCGGCGCGCCTTGGCGGCGCTGTGATCGCACTTGGATATCCGGCCTCGTTCGCGGAGCACGCGGCGATCGCGGCGAGCTACGGCGCCGATCGCATTGTGGTTCTTGGCAATCCAAGTCTTGACGGTTATTCGCCCGCCGTATTGGCCGAGGCTGTAGCGCAGCTTGTGCGCGAGCGTTCGCCGTGGGGATTGCTGGTGCCCGCCAGTGAATGCGGACGCGACTGGGGTCCGCGCCTGGCGGCGCGGCTCGGTCTGGGCCTGACTGGTGACGCGATCGGAATCGAGATCGACGCCGACGACCGGATGGTCGCGCTCAAGCCGGCATTTGGCGGCAACGTGGTCGCGCCGATTCTGTCGAAAACTTATCCGCAGATGGCGACGGTGCGCTCCGGCGTGCTCGAGCTGGCGGAGCCGCAGGCGGAAAAGCGCGCGCCGGTCGAAATCGTCGAGCCGCAGATCGCGCCGGCCATGATCCGCCTGATAGCGTCGCACTCGCTGCTCGACCCGTCGCTCGAGCCGCTAGAAGGCGCCGAGGTGGTGGTCGGCGTGGGGACGGGCATCGGCGGACCCGATGGAGTCGCGCAGGCGACCGCGCTGGCGCGCGTGCTGCACGGCTCGATCTGCGCCACGCGCCGCGTGACTGACGCAGGATGGATGCCGCGGCAGTTGCAGGTGGGGCTTACCGGCAAGTCGATCGATCCGCGGCTGTATATCGCGATCGGAGTTCGCGGCCAGCCAAATCACACGGTCGGAATAAAGCGCGCCGGATGCGTAGTCGCGATCAACAACGACCCCGAGGCGGCAATCTTCGAGCGCGCGAATCTCGGACTGGTCGCCGACTGGACCGCGATCCTGCCGGCACTGACGGACGCACTGCGCAACCGACTACGATAGGACAGAGCTCGCGCGGTCACTCGTCGAAGAGGTTTTCCAAGTCGCGCGCGCCGTGAAAGATGCGGACGATCTCGATCTCATCCTCATTGACGCGATAAAAGATTAGGTGCTTGGTGAAGTGCCGCACGGGAAAAATCCGCGTCCCGCGCAATTGAGGAAGCTCGTAATCCGAGTTTCTGCCGATTCGGGGAGATTTTGTGAGTAGCTCGAAGGTTTCATCTGCTGCCCGATAGAATGCGGCCGCAACCTCCACGTCTTCGTGTAACGCGATATATCCCGCCTGGTCATCGATATCGCGATCCGCCGACGGAAGAACCTTGAGCGCTGCGGTCATCGCCGCGTTTGTTTGCCGAACTTTTGTCTCAACTGGCGATGCTTTTTGGCCCAGTATGCGGCGTTGACTTCGATCCCCGGGCCCGATTCAAGACCCTCAAGCAGCATCGATTCGAGCTTCTGCTGGCTGCGGCGTTTGCGATCCTCGCGGATTAGCGCGCGCACATATTCGCTTGGTGTGCTGTAGCCGCCGGCGCTCACGCGGTCTTCGATATAGTCCTTAAGCGGTTTCGGCAGGGAGACATTCAGCGAGGTCATTGGCATGACTTTAACCCTAACTTCGACCTTCAGGTTCTGTCAATAACTGCCATTTTTCGGCTACGCGCGAAGTTCATACAGCGCCGAGAACGGGTCTTCGATCGGCAGGCGGCGGAATTGGGTGAAGCCGGCCTCGCGGGTCAGTTCGCGCGCCTTTTCCTCGCCCATGCATGCGCCGATTCCCGCGCCCCCGCCGCCAAGCGACACGCTCATGCAGTACAGCGTGGACATCGAGTACATCAGCCGGCCCATCGGATTGATATTGTCCTCGACCCGCGATGACACGTTGACCTCGAGCATCAGGTAGGTGCCGCCTGGCTTGAGCGCGGCGCGGATCGAGCGCAGGAGCCCGAGCGGATCGATCGAGTCGTGCACCACGTCAAAGGTCGAGATGAAATCGAATGCGGCGGCCGGAAGTTTGGTGCAATCGCGGACCTCGAACGTGATGCGCTCACCGAGTCCCGCGGCTTTTGCGTTGGCGCGCGCGCGTTCGAGCGAGCCCGGATGCGCGTCGAAGCCGAAAATCTTGGCGGCGGGAAAAGCCTGCGCCAGCGCGATCACCGCGCGCCCGCTGCCGCATCCGACGTCGGCCGCCGAGCCGCCGGCTTCGAGCGCGGCGCCGATCTGCGGCATCGTGGGCAGCCATTTGCGGACGAACTGATGCCGATACATCGCACCCGACGCGCGTTCCATCGACTCGAAGGTCTCGGGCGGATACTCGCTCTGCGCGACGCCCTTGCCGGTTTTGAACGCCTCCATCACTCTCGGCGTGATGGAAAGGTTGGCGATAATTCCCTGGATAAATCCGCCGCTGAAGAACGGCGAGTCTTCACGCGCCAGAACCATCGCATGCTCCGGCGACATCGCGTAGCGCCGGGTGGCCGGATCGTAGCTCACGTAGCCGGCCGCGGTCATCGCGCCGAGCCACTCGCGCAGGTAGCGTTCGTCGAGCCCGCTCTTGGACGCGAGTTCCGCGGAGGTGACTGCGCCGGCATCGGCGAGCGTTTTGAAAATTCCGAGCCGATCACCGATATAGCTCATCGCGCCGAGCATCGCGGCGCCGATATCGATCGAGACCTGCTTGGAGAAGGACTTGATGACGTCCCAGTCGAGATTGGGTTTGGTGTCAGCCATGGGCGTAAACCTCCGCAG
>JBARDN010000281.1:0-2276 GCA_049795175.1 Binataceae bacterium (SeqCode)
GGTACGAGATAGTTGATCGAAAGACCGCGCTGTATTTTGCGGCGAATCGCCGTGGCGGAAATGGAAAGGACAGTCGTGGCTACGAATGAAAGCGTTTGTCCGCTCGGGTTCACGTAGTGATCGTCTGACTTAATGTAGCCAAACCGTTTTAGCCCGGCAAGCGAGAAACGCGGCTGATCCTCTTCCCCGTCGGCCATCCGCGTGTGTACGACGATATTGCACAGCGCCGCCATCTCGTCGCAGCTTTTCCATGTGTCGAGCTCTGCAAACTGGTCCGCGCCCATCAGCAGGTACAGCGTCGCCGGCTGGCGCAGGGTCGCCAGAAAAAACTTGACCGTATCGATCGTGTAGGAGCTGCCACCGCGCCGCATCTCGACGTCGGAGACCATGAAGTGGCGATTGCCCTTGGTCGCCAGCCGCACCATCTGCAATCGATGTTCCGCCGGCGCAAGCTCGCCCTCGGCCTTATGCGGCGGCGACGCGGCGGGAATGAAGTACACCAGGTCGAGCCGGAGCGCTTCGCGCACTTCCTCCGCCGAGCGCAGATGCCCCAAATGAATCGGGTTGAAGCTGCCGCCGAACAGCCCTACTCGCATCGCATTACCCGCGCAGCGTGCTAGCCACGCACCTGCCCGGAACCCTGGATCACGTACTTGTACGTCGTCAGTTCCGCCAGGCCCATCGGCCCGCGCGCATGCAGGCGGTTGGTCGAGATTCCGGTTTCTGCGCCGAAGCCGAACTCGAAGCCGTCGGTGAAGCGGGTCGATGCGTTCACGTAAACCGTAGCCGAATCGACCTGATGCTGAAAGCGCGACGCCGCGGCAGGGTCGCGCGTCACGATCGCGTCGGCCAGATGCGACCCGTGGCGCTCGATAAACGCGATCGCCTCGTCGATCGAATCGACGATCTTGATCGACAAAATCAGGTCGAGATACTCGGTGTCCCAGTCCTCCGGCTTGGCCGGCCGCGCTTCCCGCACGATCGCGCGCACGTGCTCGTCGCCGCGAATCTCGACCCCGGCTTTTTTCATCCGCGCCGCGAACGCCGGCAGGAAACTCGCCGCGGCCGCGCGATGCACCAGCAGCGTCTCCATCGCATTGCACACCGATGGGCGGCTGCATTTCGCGTCGAAGCAAATCTCCTCGGCCATTTTCAAATCCGCCGCCGCATCGACATACGTGTGGCAAATTCCGTCGAAATGCGGCAGCACCGGCACCGAGGACCCTTCGAGCGCGGCTTTGAGTTGAACGCCGCCGCGCGGAATTATCAGGTCGAGCGCGTCGCGATCGCGCTTCAGGATCTGCACGATCTCGCGGTCGGGATTTTCGATGAACGTAGCCGCCGCCGGATCAAGCCCGGTCTCCTTGAGCGCGCGCGCGACCAAGTCCGCAAGACAGGCGTTGCTGGCCAGCGCTTCCTTGCCTCCCCGCAGCACGACGGCGTTGCCGGCCTTGAGGCATAGCGCCGCGGCATCGACCGTGACGTTGGGCCGCGACTCGTAGATGATCGCGATCAGTCCAATCGGCACGCGGCGCTTTTCGATTCGGAGGCCGTTGGGCCGCTCCCATGCGTCGATCGTCGCGCCGACCGGGTCGGGCAGTGCTGCTACTTCGGTAACCCCGCGAGCAATCGCCTCGATCCGATCGTCGTTCAGTGTCAGCCGCTCGACTATCGCGCCGGTGCGCCGCTCGCTATGCGCGCGTTCGAGATCGATTCGATTTGCCGCCATGATCAGCGGCTTCGATTTTAGAATCATCGCCGCCAGCGTCGCGAGCGCCGCATTTTTCTGCTCGGTCGACGCCAGCGCAATCTTGCGCGCGGCGATTCGAGCGGCAGCGAGGAGCGCGGCGATATCAGTTTCGAGGCTCATCCGATTTCCTTCAGCAGCACAAAGTTATCGCGATGAATAATCTCGTCGGCCAGCTTGTAGCCGAGCAAATTTGCGATCTCGGCCGAGCGCCGCCCCATCAGCTTGAGTACATCGGCGGCCGGATAGTTGACCAGCCCGCGCCCGAACTCGACCCCTTCCGGATCGAGCAGGCTGACGCATTCGCCCAGCGCGAATTCGCCCCGCACCTCGCGGATTCCCGAGGGCAACAGGCTGCGTCCTCGCGTGCGTAGCGCGTCGGCCGCGCCGCGATCGACCCCGAGCGCGCCGGCAGGCCGCAGCGCGAAAGCAATCCAATGCTTACGGCTCTTGAGCTTGGCTCCCGCCGGAACGATCAGCGTGCCGCATTCGCGCTCCGCATCGAGCACCGCTGCGAGCACACCGGCCT
>JBARDN010000282.1:0-1571 GCA_049795175.1 Binataceae bacterium (SeqCode)
GCACCGGCCGGCGACGCTTCCGCGCCGGGAGTCGCGGCGGCGCTTTCCATCGATGCGGGCTTCTCGGCTTTGGCCAGGTGATGATGATGCGTATGCCGCGCGGCCTTCTGCCGCTCTTCAAACTGCCTTAGCTGCTCCAGTCGATCGGATGCGCGATCGAGCGCCTTGGTCGCCTCCTGGACGGCCGTTGTCGCCTGATCGGCCGCGACCGTCGCTTTCTGCGCGGCGTCGAGCGCCTTTGCGGCTGCATCCTCGGCGCGCGCCGCCGAATCCTGCGCCTTCGAGGCGGCGGCCTCGGCGTCTTCGGCCTGCTTCTCCTGTCCGGTCATGAAGCATCCCGAGAGCGCGAACGTCAGCGCCAGCATCGCTATGGCGACGCTCAGTTTGTGCGAGGAAAACCGATGGGTGCGCATCATCATCATTGATACCGATTACTTCGGGCCGAAGGCTTCGACCGCACGCAGGTCAGGCAGCAGAGGATTATCCGCGCGAATCGGCAGGATACAAACGTGGGTCGCGCCAGCTTTCAGATGCGCGTCGATTCGGTCGCGGATCTTGTCCTCGGTGCCCCACGCGACGATCGCGTCGACCAGCTTGTCGCTGCATCCGTTTTCAAACTCGGCGTCAGCCCATCCGAGCGCTTTAAGATTGTTGGTGTAGTTGGGCAGGCGCGGGACATAGGTCTTCATATAGCCGCGCGCCGCGGAGCGAGCCTTGGCCGCGTCGGTCTCGAGGATCACGGCCTGCGCGGCGCAGATCATCGGCTTGGGACCGATCGCGGCGCGCGCCTTGGCGGTGTGCTCCGGCGGCACGAAGTAGGTGTGCGTCCCGTTGGTCTCCGCCGCCGCGAGCGCGAGCATCTTCGGATGCAGCGCCGCGATCACAACCGGCACTTCCTCCGACGGCTTCGGAGCGCCGTACAGCGCGGTCTTCATCTTCGGCAGATATTCTTTCATGAAGCTGTACGGCTTGTCGTAGTTATGGCCGCGCAGATTGCTGACCAGCGGCTTGTGGCTGACGCCGATTCCGAGCATGAAGCGATTACCCGACAACTCGGCGACGGTCTTCGACGCCGCCGACATCGTGATCGCGTCGCGCGCCCAGATATTCGCGATACCGGTGGCGATATTGAGCCGCTCGGTATGGCTCAGCAGATAGGCGGCGTGCGCGAACGGTTCGCGGCCGATAGCTTCCGGAATCCACAGCGCCTTGTAACCGGCCTTTTCCACCGTCTTCGCGAAGCTGGCGCTATCGGGCGCGCTCATCGCGTCGAGGAAGAACCACATTCCAACTTTTCCGATATCCATAGGAGGAATAGTTAGCCCGATGAACGAATTCGGACAAGCGAAATCGACCGGCGATGTACCTTCGCGGCATTCCCCGCCCCGCGCCCTCTACGTTCCAGTCGAGGTGTAGTGGCGCACGCCGAGGCGCCAGATGCATAGCGCCATCAGGAGAAAGATGATTCCGCATAGCGGCGCCGCGTCGAGGAGCCAGCCGGGAGCCGGGGATCTCGGGTGAAATAATTTGTGGGGCGCGGTAGATTGGCGTCTATCGAAATCGAATGCGCG
>JBARDN010000283.1:0-4972 GCA_049795175.1 Binataceae bacterium (SeqCode)
GATGGCTTGGTGGCGAACTGCGGGAGATTGTCGGCGATTTCGTACCACGGCGCTTTATAATCGACGAAGATGTGGCCGCGCGGGCGGAGGTTCTGCTCGCCGTCGAGCGTGCCCGCCGGAATCCCGATCTGACCGCCCATCAGTTCCGGCACCATCGCGCCGCAGGTGGCGCAGAAGACCCGGCTGTACGCGGGCGGTGATTCTCTGATCGGCGCCGAATAGGTTCGCACCAGAGATTCTCCGGCCAGCCACCGAAAGCCTGCGCTCTCAACTATCAGCCACGCCGAGAATGCCGAGCCGGTGGATTTGCGGCATCGCGAGCAGTGGTCGTAGCCGAAGTTGACAATTCGCCCGTCGCATTCGAATCGCACACTACCGCATAGGCAGCTTCCATTGAGTTTCATTTCGAAAGACTCCTAGAATTTTCCGTGGCGGCCGGCGCCGGCGGCGAAGCGGGCGGCGCCGTCGCGGGTTTCGCCTGAGCTGATGGTCGCGATTCCGTGACGATATTCGTTTGCGAGCGCGCCTTCGAGCGGTAGCGTCCATGCCTCGTACGCTGACATCCGGTCCGAGCGCAGGCATCGCTGCGGAAATGCCGCGAGCTGCGATGCGAGTTCGCGCGCGGCTGCGAGCGCTTCGCCTTTTTCGACGATTCGATTCGCAAGACCCATCCTGAGCGCCTCTGCGCCCGCGACTCCGCGTCCGGTCAGGATCATGTCCATCGCATTGCTCATCCCGATGAGCCGCGGCAGCCGGATCGTGCCGCCATCGACCAGCGGCACGCCCCATCTTCGGCAATAGACGCCGAACATCGCGTCGCGCGCCGCGACCCGCAAATCGCACCACAGCGCAAGCTCGAGGCCGCCCGCCACTGCGAAGCCCTCGACCGCGGCAATGACCGGTTTGCCGAGCAGCATCCGGGTGCATCCGAGCGGACCGTCGCCGTCCGCGCCGACGCGATTTCCGCGCTCGGTCGCGACCGCCTTCAGATCTGCGCCCGCACAGAAGAAGCCTCCGGCGCCGGTGAGGATCGCGACCGCGAGCGAGGCGTCGGCGTCGAAGCGGCGAAACGCTTCCGCCAGCGCGGCGGCGGTCGGACGATCAACCGCGTTGCGCGCATCCGGGCGGTTGATCGTGACGATTGCGATCGGTCCTTCGGTCGCGAAATTGACATCGCTCATCGTAATTCTCTCCTCTTGGTCGGACGCGAATTATTTTCGCGCCTTCTCGCGGTCCGCGTGAGCCGCGATCGATTCTTTCGTCTCTGCAATCGGCATGATCAGGTGAACCACGCCGGAGTCGGATTTGCGATGAGCCTTGAACCCGCTCTGCTCGACCACGCCCAGCATCTGCCGATTCTCGGCCAGCACGTCGGCCTCGAACATCTCGACTCCCTGCGCGCGCGCGATCTTTGCCAGATGCTCGAGCAGGATCGTGCCGACTCCATGACCCTGGTAATCGTCGCGGACCGCGAAGGCGACCTCGGCGCGTTTGAGATCGGTCTCGCGGATATAACGGCCGACGCCGATGAAGCGTTCGCCGTCTCCTTCACCCGTCGTGACGACAACGGCCACCTGAAGCTGAAAGTCGAGCTCGGTCAGCTTCACCAGGTCGGCGTCGCTCAGGTTCCGGCGCATCGAGAAGAACCGGCTATGGACCGACGCCGGACTCAGCGCATGGAAGTGCTCGAGCAGGCGCGTTTTGTCGTCGGGCCGGATCGCGCGCACGAGAATTTTTTCGCCGTCGCGCAGAGTTTCATGTGCGGTATAGGCGCGCAGCCCGGCGGGAAGGTCTTCGGATCGCTTCACGATAAGAGAATTACTACAGCGCCATCGCGATCGCATCCGCTCGACGCGTGCGCGGGCGCGGTTGTGATCCGTGCCGCGCCTGCGCTACAGCGAAGGAGCAGCGGGCAGGTGCGATGAGCGAAACAAAAATCGAAAATACGATCAAGGACAAAGTCGCGATCGTCGGACTGGGCGAGACCGCGTACTACAAACGCGGGCAGGCTCCGGTGAGCGAGTTCCGGCTCGCGCTCGAAGCGATAATCCACGCGTGCGACGATGCGGGTATTCGGCCGACCGAGATCGACGGAATCGCGTCGTACAGCAACGACCGCAATGATTCGGTTCGCGTCGCGACCGCGCTGGGACTGCCCGAGCTGCGTTTCTCGAACATGTTCTGGGGGGGCGGCGGCGGAGGAGGGTCGGGCGCTATCGGCAACGCGGCGGCGGCGATCGTCGCCGGATTCGCCCACACGGTGATCGTGTACCGCGCGCTGGCGCAGGGACAGTTCGGGCGCTTCGGACAGACGCCGGCGGTTAATACGATCTCGGGACCGATCGCGTACACCTGGCCGTATGGGATGTCCACGCCGGCGCAATGGATCGCGCTGCGCACGCGCCGCTTTATGCATCAGCATCACGTGACCCAGGACGCGCTTGCGGCGATCGCGATGGCGTGCTATCACCACGCGCAATCCAATCCGCGTGCGATCATGTACGGGCATCCGCTGACGCGCACGATGTACGACGAATCGCGATGGATCGTCGAGCCGTTTCATCTGTTCGATTGCTGCCTCGAGAACGACGGCGCCGCCGCGGTGATCCTCACCAGCCGCGAGCGCGCGCGCGACCTCCAGCAGCGGCCCGCGTGGGTGATGGCGTCGGCGCAGGGCTCGGACTATCGCCAGGGCGCGGGCGCCGAGAATCTGCCCGACTACGAGACCTCGAACTTCAAGACGCTGGCGCCGCGCCTGTACGCGATGGCGGGGATCGAGCCGAAGGACGTCGATGTGGCGCAGGTGTACGAAAATTTCACCGGCGCGGTGATGACCAGTATCGTCGAGCACGGCTTCTGTCATCCGGACGAAGTGATGGACTTCTGCACGTTTGAAAATCTGACCACACCGAATGGACGCCTGCCGATCAACACCAGCGGCGGAAACCTGGCCGAGTGCTACATGCACGGCCTCGAGTTGATCATCGAAGCGGCGCGGCAGGTGCGCGGAACCTCGACCTGCCAGGTGAAGGACGCGGAGATCGCGCTGGTCGCGTCCGGCCCGATGGTCGCGCCGGTCAGCGACCTGCTGCTGCATCGATAATGGAAAAGAAGGAAGCGGCGATGGACGAACAGAGCGGCGCGAAATCGAAAACCTATCTGCCGGAAGGGATGCCGGCGCCGGCGGCCTCCCGCGACGGACTCGATCGCGAATTCTATGAAGCGGCGAAGCGCCACGAAGTCGTGGTTCAACGATGCGCTCGATGCGCGGCGTTCCAATTTCCCGCCGAATGGATTTGCCACAAGTGCCATACGTTCGATCCGCAGTGGCATCGCGTGTCCGGCCGCGGCCGGATTTATAGCTGGGAGCGCGTGTGGCATCCTGCGCATCCTGCGCTCAAGGGCGCGTGCCCGTATCTCGTCGTCGTGGTGGAGCTGGAAGACGCCGGCGGCGTTCGGATGGTCGGGAATCTGCTCGGCGACCCGATGCAGGAAGTCCGATTCGACGCGAAAGTCGAAGCGGCCTTCGAGGACCATCCCGCCGGCCACACCCTGATTCAGTGGCGCCTCGTGGGTTAACGGTTTCGTTCAATCGCGTCCGGAGATATTCTGGAGCGATATGGCGCCGACGCAGAAAACGACCGCAATTCGAATGGACAAGCGCACGCTGAAGCGCGTTGACAGCTTGGCGCGTGAACTGAGCCAATCACGCGACTGGATAATCAAGCATGCGATCGATCACTTCGTCGACTATGAGAAATGGTTCATTGCTGAAGTGAAGCGCGGGCTCAAAGAGATTGAGACCGAGGATCTGATCGGTCACGAAGAAGTCGCGAGGGCGTGCGAGCTCAAGCGTGACAGTAGAGTGGTCCCGCGCCGCTAACCGTAATCTGGAATCAGTCGAGGAATACATCGGGCGCGACAACCCGTCGGCAGCCATCGAAACCGTACTGGAAATCATACGGCAGGTTGGCGCCTTGGCGGACCATCCTGCGTTGGGACGACCCGGACGGGTTCATGGTACCCGTGAACTAGTCATCGCCGGACTCCCATTCATCGTGCCATATGCTGTGCGGGGCGATCGCATCATCGTGATTCGCGTCCTACATGGAGCGCGTAAATGGCCACGCCGCCTCGGACGCTAATTTGAATCGCGCTACGCCTTCTCGCCGTTGGGTTTTACGACTTGTAGCGAGGCTGAGTTCATGCAGTAGCGCAGTCCCGTCGGCTTGGGGCCGTCGTTGAAGACGTGGCCCAGATGCGCGTCGCAGCGCGCGCAGACCACTTCGGTGCGGGTCATGAAAAACGATTTGTCGGTGTCGTTGCGGACATTCTCTGGCGCGATCGGTTGCCAGAAACTCGGCCATCCTGTGCCCGACTCGAACTTCGTGTCCGAGCTGAACAGCGCCGTGCCGCAGCAGATGCATCGATAGATTCCTTTGCCGTGCGACTCGGCGTAGCGGCCGCTGAAGGCGCGTTCGGTGCCTTTTTTCCGCGCGACTTCGTATTCCTCGGGGGTCAGAATTTTCCGCCACTCGGCATCGGTCTTGATCACTTTGTCCACCGACACGACTCCCTTGCGATCGCCGTCGTCGTCGAACTCGACGATGGTTACTTTTGGAACCGGCGCGATGGCGGCGCGCAAAATGCCGCCGCTCGAACTGCCGCCCGCGGCGTGCCCGATCGCGAGTCTTGCCGCGACGAGCGCGGGGGTGGCTATCGCGATCGCAATGAAGCTGCGGCGGCTGAACGATCCGATACGATCAAGGGCGGCCGGAGATTTGAGATTCATCAACATTCGCCTCGCACGGTATCAATATAACTCATGAGATGCCGCGATGCCGCAACGTCGCGATCGCGGCAGCTCGTTCTACACTAGATACGCGCCCGACGCGCTGGCGGATTACCGCTTCAGTGCATTTTGGCCGCGACTTCCGCGTATTTGTCGAGCAGCGGCAGCACGGTTTCGCGC
>JBARDN010000284.1:0-7183 GCA_049795175.1 Binataceae bacterium (SeqCode)
CACATCAGGACGCGTCGCGGAGAAGCGCGCGCGCGTCGCAACCGGTCCGGCCTTCAGGTAGCCTCATCGGAACACGGATGAACGCATTCGACTTTGTGGTGATCGGCATAGTGGTGGCGGGAGCGATTTATGGGCTCCGGCACGGCCTGCTGCGGATGATCACCTCGGCAGTGGCGCTGCTCGCCGCGATCGTCATCGCGTCGGCGTACTATTCGCGCGCCGGCGAGATCGCGCAGCACGAGTTCGGGGCCGGCGCGACGGCGGCTTCGATCATCGGATACGTGCTGGTGTTCATCATAATTTTCTCGGCGATCGAGCTCGTCGGCACCACGGCGATTCGGCTGATCCAGGTGGTGCACCTGAGTTGGGCCGACCGGCTTGCCGGCAGCGTGCTGGGCGCGGCGCTGATTAGCGTTGTGATGGGTATCGTGGTGATCCTGCTGGCCGCAGTCTTGCCGCCGGACGCATCGATCCTGCGCGATTCAAAGCTCGCGCCGATGCTGGTCGAGTATAACGACACGCTGGTGCGCTATATCCCGGACCAGGCCCGACAGGCATACGAGAACAATCGCGAGAATCTGATGCGTTACTGGATTGCGGAGGCCGAAAAAACCGTGACGCACACGGGAGCAAGTCCCGCGGCGTCACCATCAGTTCCGAAATAGAGCCGCGATACGCGGCCGACGCATCACGCCTCGAGCGCGTGATCGACTGCCTTCACCAGATGCCCGCGCGGAACCGCGCCGACGATCTGCTCCTTCACCTGGCCGTCCTTGATAATGATCAGGTTGGGAATTCCGCGGATCCCATAACGTGCCGGGACATCCTGATTGTCGTCGACATTCATCTTGACGACCTTCAGGCGTCCTTCGTATTGGGTCGCGAGTTCATCAACAATCGGCGCGATCGCCTTGCAGGGCCCGCACCACGGCGCCCAGAAATCTATCAGCACGGGAGTCGAGGATTTGAGGACTTCCTGCTCGAAATTACCGTCGGTAACATGAACAACCTTGTCACTGGACATTGAAACCACTCTCCTCGCCGAAGCGTTGCTAACCAGAACATAAGGACGCGTGATCGCGCAGTCAAGGAAGCCTCCCGCGCCGCCCTCTTGCCTCGCCTGATGTCTGCTCAACGCGGGGGCGCGGCCGAATGTTGCCGCGCGCTGCGATTGGTCATCAACGCGGCGGCGGTCTTGAATGCGGCTTCGGTCTCGCGAATCAGGTCGGCGAAAACCTCTGCCGCCGGCTTGATCTCCTTGATCAGCCCCGCGCCCTGTCCGGTCGGCATAAAGGTGCGATCGGGATCGGCCTCGCCGCGGCGGGTGCCGGTATAGTTCATCACGCCGTTGCGCTGCGAGATCATCGACTGTTCGGGGAACGGCTTGATCTTCGACGGGTCGCGCTCCCATTCGAGCGCGTACGAGGTGCGAATCACGCGGCACGGCTTGCCGGTGTAGCATCGCGTGCGGATCGTGGTGTCCTCATGCGCGTTCAGAATCGCTTGCCGATATATGTCGGCGGCCTGCGCCTCGGGCGTCGCGATAAAGCGCGTGCCGATAACCACACCCTGCGCTCCGAGCGTCAGCGCGGCCGCGATCTGGCGCCCGTCGGCAATTCCGCCCGCCGCCAGCACCGGCAACTTGATCGCGTCGATCATCTGCGGCACCAGCGACAGCATCCCGATCTCTCCGGTATGCCCTCCCGCCTCGGTGCCCTGGGCGACGACTACATCGACGCCCGCGGCCTGCGCCTTCTCGCCATGATGCACTTTGCCGCACATCGCGACGACCTTCATCCCATGCTCGTGCATCGTCTTAATAAACTCAGTCGGCACTGCAAGCCCGGCCACGAAGATGCGAACCTTCTCTTCGATCAGGACCGGCATATGCGGGCGCATCATGTCGGGAATCGGCGCGAGCAGATCGACCGCGAAAGGCTTATCGGTAAGCTCGCGGGTCTTGCGGATTTCGGCGCGCATCTCGTCGGGCGAAAGCGACGCCGCTCCGATCACGCCCAAGCCTCCGGCGTTGGAAACCGCCGCAACCAGCTTGTGCATCGCCACGCCGCCCATTCCTGCGAGCAGGATTGGGTACTTGATTCCAAAATAATCGCAAATCGGGGTCTCTAGCATCGCCGTATAACTCCTCGTGGTGAGCGGCATCAGAGCTCGCTCCTGACCGACCCTATACTGTGGCGCGCCGCGAACAATCAAGCCAGTCGAAGCCACGCGCACTATGCTGCATCGCTCGTGGGTGGCGCGGATCTGAAAGGCCACAGGCTAAAGCCTGTGCCACCGGGCAGGCATCGCATTGCATCGCAGGGATGTGGCGCGCGCCGTCGCGGCGATGGCATAATCGCGGGTCCGAGCGGAGAGGTGGCCGAGCCCGGTTTAAGGCGCACGCCTGGAACGCGTGTAAACTCGAAAGGGTTTCGGGGGTTCGAATCCCCCCCTCTCCGCCAGACTTTTCGTAGTAACTTCAAAGTCAATTCGAATATGTGGCTGTTCTGGGGACGGTTGGGGGGATAGTTTATCGAGGTTAGGGAGAGGCAGAGATCGGAGAATTGCGCCGAGCTTCTCGCCCGCACCCCGGTCTCAATCCAGAATCCAGTGCCGATAGTGCCGAAAAATCATCTCCTCCGAGGTTCCAAACACCTGAGCGACCCAGCCAGGATCCTCGCCTGCCGAAAGCGCCAGGGTAATGAAGGTGTCGCGGATGGAGTGCTGCCCGCGGTGTGTAATGCCGGCGAGCTTGAGAGTCGGGGTCCAGATCTGCTGATTGAGCCACTCCTGCGATAGGGCAGATCCAGTCGGGCCGGTGAATACGAAGTCTTCGGGACCCACTGCAACCGCGCGATCGCGCAGCCGCGAGAATGCCGCGAAGATCTCAGGCGCTTCCTCTCGCCATCGCGGGCAGTGCGCTTATCTTCATGCTGATCGCGTGGACGATTCCCAATACTGCGGCCTCCATCGTCGGCGGCGCAGTCTCTCTAAATCTGAGCCATGCCTTTGAGGCTGGCATGGCCGGCTATGGTTTGAGCCGAATCCTCACGAGCCAGAAAACTGCGGGGTTGATGCGGCCCGCATTCTACCCAGAAGGAAGTGCTTCAGCCGAGGGGCAATCGGAAGCCAACGGTACGCACCCATTATCTTGAGATGGAACTCAATCGGCCAATCAGATGGATCAACGCGCACGCGACCAACTACGAAGGCGGTAGAATCGGCAAATTCCGGCACCGTGGTAAACACGCGTTCGTATCCTACTTTTCGCGCCAAAAACAAAAGGTCTGCGTTGAACCTACCGTATGGAAAGCAGAAGGAGTTGATCGATTTTCCAGTGATTTCGCCAAGTTCCGTCTTGGAGACGACCAGCTCATCCCAGGCGTCAGTTTCAGAAATGGCCGTCATCGGCCTGTGAGATGACGTATGCGATCCAATACCGACGTTCTGCGCCGCCAGCTCACGCAATTCTTTCTCCGATATCAGTCGATCAATAGATATTCCATCGAGAGTCTCTCCCAAACGATTGGAGACAACAAAAATAGTTAGAGGGATATTTCTGACAATCAGTTCTGGAACGGCATTGATTAGGAAGCTGTGCCAGCCATCGTCGGCCGTCACAGCAATGTATCGATGACTCTTGCCAGGTGGAACCCGGAAGTCACTGCTCACTGGAGAACCCCATCGGATCAGATGATCCATTTGGTCGGCGAACTTGCGTCGCTCCAAACCCGTCACGTGATGGTAGTTGATAACGATAAACTGTGACGGGATTGATTTTCCCAACATAAATCGAACCCATTGAGAAAACGTCTGACATACGTAGTACGTCAAACCCCCGCTCAATTTCGCGATTCTTAAAAACGATGGGCCCTGTCTCGAGCGCATAATAATCCCAGTCGTTTGAAGCAAGAATCGCTGAAGCAAGAATCGCACCTTCCAATCGAATCTGAATTTGTTGATTAAGAAATTGGAGAAATTATTTCTCGGTGTAATATCCGCCGCTATGGCCGTAGAGATCTTACAATTGATTCTTCGCAAAAATAGGGACATGCAACGCTTTTAACGCCTTTAATTTGCCACAGTGTGCGAATTAATCAGGCACGTTTGATGCGTCACCAAGCGCGAGGAAATTGCAAATGAAGAGGGTCGGACAGGATAATCGAAGCACTACAACGGATTCGACCTCTTCGACCAGGCCGCAAGTCTGAATTTCACGGTTGCCAACGGCACCTTCTTTACCTATGCATTGCGACTGTCACGTGAGGGTTCACAATACTTCTGCCGGCTGTCGGCCTATGTTTGTCTTTACAATGACTTTGGCGAGTCAGGAGCCATATGCACGAGCAATCAGCAGAGCACTGTCGCTCCCGATGCGTGGAAACAAGTCGTGATCGGAAGTAAATGGGAATCGTTGGGAGCCGCTGCGGCCAGAAGCAAATGAGCTCTCTTTTCACTCCCGCGCAAAATAACTACTACAACCAATCGCCCAAGCCGCCCGAATGATCTCCGCAAGTGGTAGATATTTCGATGTTCGAGACCCACAAATATGCCCGCAATAAGCATGATCTGTCACCCGCATCTCCTGATCGTGCCTACACACCTGAGTTTGAAATCGCGACCATCGCCAATCTCTATTGGGCTGAACATTGTGTCGAGTGCGCAGCGCCCTCTTGCTACAGCAGTTGCGACCTTTATGAACCACGATCAGACTATCGATGCCGCCGGTTCGTTTTCGGCCAATACAAAAATAAGGCCTTCGCATCGTTTCGCGGATATGGTGTCGAAATAGCATTCAAGAAATGGGCGAAACTTGAAAGTTTCGCCGTTGGCGTCACTTATGATGTGAAAAGACAACTGCTTTTCGAACGGGCGAAGGAATGTGCATCGGTGATCGGCAATCTGATAGAGCGACTGGCCGGGAGGCTTAGCTCCAGCCGCAAATGGAACGAACTGACGTACCGCGTGATGGCAAAAAACACACGAAGGTTGAAGCGCGGAAAGACCGTTCGCAGGAATCCCGAAGCATTTTTGTTAGAGGTCTACAATCCCGGACAGGATGAGGTCCGCGTACAAGTTATTTTCTCTCCTTCAGATGATAATAGATCCGTCGTCCCTCCGGTGATTCGAAGCTTTCCGTTACCGCCCGGCTACTCCAAGCACGAAATCTCCGGGCATGAACTTCAGCAGTTCCTAGAAACTCCAAAGCTTTTCAAAATAACGATCGTGCCCGAGGCCGATAGCGAGGCTCGTCTCGTTTTCTTAACTGCGGACCTAGTCACGTTCGACAAAGGAGTTCAACCCGCTGGTTCCGAGATCACTGAGACTCGCACTATTCCGATTGGAACCAATATTAAGTGTGTCGTATTCGACTTAGATCAGACTCTGTGGAGTGGCATTCTGGCGGAAGGCGACCACCTCCGACTTTACCCGGGCATCTTGGATCTATTGAGAGTTCTGGATGAACGCGGGATTTTATTGAGCATCGCCAGTAAAAACGACTTCAATTCAGCGTGGGTGCAACTACGAAAGATGGGTATCGCCCAATATTTTTTGCATCCTCAGATAGATTGGTTGGCGAAGCAGCAGAAGATTAAAGCGATAGCCCGAGCGCTCAACATCGGATTGGATGTTATCGCATTTGTTGACGACAATCCGTTTGAACTGGACGAAGTCTCGTACGGAGCCCCGGAGGTCACCTGCATACCAGTGGGATTGCTGCCGCAGCTCTCCACGAATTCCAGGTTTCAGGGTAGTGCCACATCGGAAGCTCGCGAGCGACGCAAGATGTATCAACAGCTGCAGCACTCTCGCGAGATAGCACAAACAGACTTCGGTGGAGATTATTTGAGCTTTCTTGCTTCGTGCGAAACGAAGCTCAAAATCGCGGATTATGCGGAAACCGAACTCGATCGAGTCAATGAGTTGGTGCAACGAACTAACCAGCTTAATTTCTCTGGTATGAAGTATACTCGCGACGAGGTTTCAGACCTTCTAGCGGATCCCTCGCTTAGCTGTTTTCTGCTGCGCTGCTCGGACAAGTATGGCTCTTACGGCATGGTAGGATTCTGTGCCATTCGGCATCGTCCGAATGCGCTAGAAATAGCTGAACTGATGCTCTCATGCCGCATTCAGGGAAGGTATCTGGAAAAAGCGCTCCTTGCGCATCTGTTATCTGAACATAGCGGCGGCGATACGAAGATCGTACGAATAAACTATCGCAAGACGAATCGAAATACGCCCGCATTTGATGTTTTGCAGTCCCTAGGATTTCGTGAATCTGACGAAGGTAAGGATTTGGCATTACCGCTGGATTCCCAATCTCAATTGCACTGCAGCTTTATCGATGTCCAATGTACGGCGCGGTGCGGAGGGTCCTCCACAAGTGCGCTGAAGGAAACGTTGTCGGATGGCATGCCACCGGATTAAGTTTGTCGGAAGGCTTTTTAGACCGAGTGAGCACACTACGCCTATCGCCGTAGCGAAGCCGCGGATCGGGCGCGCCGGTCCGGACTGGATGCGTTTACCGGCAGTGGAGTTTGAAGTCGCCGGTGGGCGAGGATCCATCAACTTTATACGGCCGAGCGCGCGCTCCGTGTTACCAGGGAGCGCTTTGGAGAACCGCTGCACCTTGATCTGTGGACCCTGGTCGTCACGGCGTGTGGTAGTTTTCGAAACAAAAGTCGCGGGACTTGGTCCAGCGTCCGCGCTACGAATATAAGCGGAGGGATCTAGATGGACAGTTTCTGCTATTCGCCAGCCGGCGCTCCCCCATCGCGCAAACCGCTTTTTTCGCGGTTGGGCAGACCGTTGACCCTGCGCCGCGTCTATAACAGTGCGGTACGCAGGTTTCTTCACCGGACGTTTTCGTTCTGGGAGCGGTTAGGGGTCCACGCCGTACCGGTTCATTTCTACTACCCGATACCGGACACCCGCAGGCTTCCGGCCAACATCTGGGCCCGGCGCTATCCGCTGACCGGCGTCGACATGAGGCCGGAAAATCAACTCGAACTGCTGCGCAAGTTCGAAAGTTACCGGGCCGAATACGAGAGCTTTAAGTTGACCCCGGTACCGTCGGGATTTTATGTAAACAATGGGCGTTTTCAGGCCGTGGACGCCGAAGTTTTTTATTGCATGATCCGACACTTCAAACCGCGTAAGATCTGCGAGATCGGTTCGGGCT
>JBARDN010000285.1:0-3698 GCA_049795175.1 Binataceae bacterium (SeqCode)
GTGCCGATGCCGACTACTCGATGGTCTTTTCCAATGCCGCCCTGCAATGGCTGCGCGACCATCGAGCTGTTCTCTCGCGATGGTTCCGCGCGCTGGCTCCGGGCGGCAGGATGGTCGTGCAGATGCCGGCCAACGAATCCGAGACCGCCAAGATGGAGCTTTCGGAGATGGTTCTTGAGCCGCGATGGGCTGCGATGCTCGGCCCCATCGATCACCCATTCAGCAAAGTTCCGCCGCCCGAGCACTACCGCCGCATCCTGGGCGAGATCGGGTTTGCCGAAATCGATTGCTACTACCACACCTTTCATCATCCGATGAATTCGCCCGCCGAAGTCGTGCAATGGTATCGCTCGACCGGGCTGCGTCCTTTCCTCGATGCGCTCGCCGCTGACCGTCACGAGGAATTCTTGAACGCCTACGGCGAGCGGCTCGTGCGCGCCTACGGAACTTCAGGTGCGATGACTTTTGATTTTAAGCGCCTGTTTCTATGGGGTCGGCGGCCCGCTGCCTGAGATGACTCGCCGCACCATAACTCCAGCGCTGGTCGCGCATGGAGGCGCAGGCTCAGTCCCGCGCGCAGCCGCCGCTGATCGGCCCGAGCGCAAGCGTGCGATGCTCGAGGCGGTTCGCCGCGGCGCCGATATCCTGCGCGACGGCGGCAGCGCACTCGATGCGGTCGCCGCCACCATTATCGCGCTCGAAGATCATCCGCTGTTCAACGCCGGAACCGGCTCGCTCTTGACGATCGACGGCACGGTCGAGATGGACGCCTCCGTCATGGTGGCCGGCGATTCGACTGAGCCGGGCCAGGAGGCTCCGGCCGCGATGCGCGGGGGAATCGGCAGCGGCGCGGCGCGAATCTCGGCCGGCGCAGTCGCGGCGGTCGGACGCGTGCGCAATCCGATTCTGCTCGCTCGCGCCGTGATGGAAAACACCCGCCACGTGCTGATGGTCGCGCAGGGCGCCGAGCGGCTTGCGCGGCGTGTGGGCGTGCCGATGTGCTCGAACGAGGACCTGATTACCGATCGCGCGCGCGAGCGATGGCGTGCGTCGCAGCAGAAAGTTCAGCTCGGAATCTCGGGCGCCGTTCCCGGTCATGGCACCGTAGGCGCCGTCGCGATCGACGCGCGCGGCAGTATCGCCGCCGCGACCTCGACCGGCGGGGTTCCAGGAAAAATCGCGGGACGAGTCGGCGACTCCGCGATTATCGGAGCGGGCACCTACGCCGACTTTTCCGGCGGCGCGTCGGCCACCGGCTACGGCGAGGCGATCATCCTGACCGGCCTGTGCCGCGAGGCAGTGCGCTCACTCGGCAGCATCGCCCCGATGATCGCCGCACGCCGCGCGATTACCGATCTGCTCGGCGGCGCAAACGCCGACGGCGGAATTATCCTGGTCGATCGCCGCGGACGACTCGGCTTCGCGCACAACACCGCGATGCAGGTGGGCATTTACGAAGCCGCCACCGGTATCCGCCATCTCTGGCCCGATCCCGCGCCGCCGCAAAAATCCGCATCATCATCGCGGCGCGACAAATCCTCATCGCGAAAATGAACGCCACTTCGTCCCAGATCGGCGCGGCAACCGCCGATCTCACTGGCCGCCCCGCGCTCTGGCTCATCGCCGTCGCCGCGATCGTCGCGTTCATCGTGCTCGGACAAGGCATCACGGCGCCATTCCAGAAAGACGCCGAATCGCAATCCGCCCAGTGGGTTCAATCGGTAGCACACGGGCATCTGATGGCGCCGCGCGACTATTATGGATACCTGGTCGAAAAACCGCTCCTGTATTATTGGCTCTCCGGCGCCGCGACCCGCTTGATGGGCGGCAACGCCAGCGAGGTCAGCGCGCGAATTGTCCCGCTGCTCGCGGGAACCGCGCTCGCGCTCGAAGTGCTGGTCTGGACCGCGGAAAATATTGGCGCGGCCGAAGGATGGCTCGCGTTTCTGTTCCTGATCGCGACTTACGGATATTCCTCGCGCGCAACGCTCGCTCTGACCGATATGCTGATGACGTTCCTGGTCATCAGCACGCTCCTGATTCTCTATCCGCAACTCGAAGGGCCCGCATCGCGCGCGAGAACCGCCCTGGCGATCGTCGTCCTGCAACTCGCCGTGCTGACCAAGGGTCCGATCGCCGCGATTCTGGCCGGTCTCGCAGTGGTGACCTACTTGGTCATCACCGGCCGAAACCCGCTCGCACTTCTGCGCGAGCGATGGATCTGGATCCTCGCAGTCGCGGTCGCAGTCATGACCGTCGGATGGTACTGGCTGTGGTTCACACTCGGGACGTGGAAGATCTTGCCGATCTTCTTGGCCGAAAATTTCGGCCATTTTATGTCGGCGAAATATGGCGGCACCGGCGAAGCCGCGCGTCCAATCTGGTATATCGCGGCGCGCCTAATCGGCGGCGCGATGCCGATAGTTCTGCTGCTGCCGGCCGCAATCGCGGGGTTCATGACCGGAGAGATTGGCGCCGCGCGGCGCAGGCCGCTCGCCTTTGCGGCGAGCCTCGCGATTGCGGTGATCGTCTTCTTCTCGCTCGCCAGCGCCAAGCGCGACGATTATATTCTGCCGGCGCTCCCTGGAGTCGCAATTCTATGCGCCTGCGTGTTCGTGTTGAACGAACCCACCGCCGGCCGCGCGCGATGGGCGCTGCGCCTGCGCACCGTCGCCGTGATCGCAATCGCGCTTGCGATGCTCGCGGCGCTCGCGGCGGGAATCATCCTCGCGATCACGCACGCTCACGTCGGGCTACATCTGCAGTCGAGCGACGCCGACGAGCTGGCATTGTACGTCCACGGATTTGCGACGATGCGTTTCGGCTATCTGATATTCGCGCTCGCGGTGATCGCCGGAGTGATCGCGGCGGGCGCAGGTCTCACGCGCCGTACCGCAATTCTAGCGGGCGTTGCTGCAGGAATCCTGACGCTTGCCGGATCGATGCTCGCAAACACGATCTTGAGGCCCGCGCTGGCGTGGGAACGCAGCGCAAAGACTTTCGCCTTCGTAGTACGCGAGCAAATCGGCACGGCGCCAATCTTCGTCGTACGCGATCCGAATTACGATTTCTCGTTCTATTACGGAACCGACGCCCCACCCCTGATGGGCCGTCATCGCCAGACTCCGCCGCCCGGCGTCCAATCCTATCTGATCGCCAACGACACCGAACGCAACGCGCTCGTCCGGCAATATCGCGACCGCCTGAAGCTCGTCGTCAAATCGCATCTGGTAGGCCATGACGGCCCGCTCGCGCTCTATGCGATCGAGTCCGAACATGCGCAGTGAGTTGGAGATGAAGCAGAGGCGGTGCTGGCGCAATCGCAAGTGAGCGCTATGCACCGGTTCCGGTGCCTGCCACAGAGCCAACATCCGTCATTTCGACCGCAGGGGGAAATCCCGGGCGAAGGGCCGCTGCATGTGGCGTTGGCGTACAGAATGACGATCGAAAGAGTCGCTGTACGCCACGAGAACATTGTCGCCGCACCCCGCCCTTCAATTCCACCGTGTAAAGCCAACCCTCTGAGTTTGCCCGTCCCCTCGGGAATCGGTAGATAAGGATCATGGCCGACCAGATCGAAAAAGCCGAAGGCGCGATAAGCGTCCTGATGCGGCTCGGTATCGCCGCGATTCTGCCGATTTGGGCGCTCATCATGATCGTCCTGGGACTCGAATACCGTTCGTTCTGGTGGCTCGGAA
>JBARDN010000286.1:0-23483 GCA_049795175.1 Binataceae bacterium (SeqCode)
CGCATCCGCGGTTGTACGCGACATTCGCGCGCGTGCTCGGACGCTACGCGCGCGACGAAGGTGTGCTCACGCTGGCCGACGCGATTCATCGGATGACCGGGATGCCGGCGCGAAAGTTCCATCTTGCCGGTCGAGGGTTTGTGCGCGAGGGATTTTTCGCCGACCTGGTAATTTTCGATCCGGCGAAAATCGCCGATACCGCAACCTACGATGATCCGCGCCGATATCCTGATGGGCTGAGCCGCGTGATCGTCAACGGAACCGTTGTTGCGCGCGATGGACATCACACCGGTGCGCGGCCGGGGCGCGCGCTGCGTCGCGAATAACCCGGAGCGGCTGGTTATGCAGTGCGCGGCATGCGGCGTCGAGAATCCAGCCGGAATGAAATTTTGCGGCAACTGCGCTGCGCCGCTGCGCAACCGATGCCCGCGATGCGGCTTCGACAATCCCCAATCGTTTAAGTTTTGCGGCGAGTGCGCCGCGCCGCTCGGCACCGCAAGTTCCGCGCGCGCGGCGGACGCGCAAACTACCGCACCCGCCGCAGGAGCCATAGTCCGCGTCAATCCCACCGGCACCGATGCTCAGGATGGCGAGCGCAAAACCGTTACTGCGCTGTTCGCCGATATCAAGGGCTCGATGGATCTGATCGAGGATCTCGATCCTGAGCAGGCGCGCGCGATCGTCGATCCGGCCCTGGTCCTGATGATCGACGCGGTGCATCGCTACCAGGGCTATATCGTCCAGTCCACCGGCGACGGCGTGTTCGCGCTGTTCGGCGCGCCGATTGCGCACGAGGATCACCCGCAGCGCGCGCTGTATGCCGCGTTGCGGATGCAGGAAGATCTGCGTAAGTACGCGGCGCGGCTGCGCGCGGGGGGAAATCCTCCGGTCGAGATCCGCATCGGCATCAACACGGGCGAGGCGCTCATCCGCTCGATTCGCACCGACGCCGAGCATACCGAATACACGCCGATCGGCCATTCGATGAGCCTTGCGGCACGGATGCAGACGTTGGCGCCGTCGGGATCGATCGTCATCGCGCAAGAGACCGAGCGCATGGCGGCGGGATACTTCGAGCTGAAACCGCTCGGTGCGGCGCGGATTAAAGGCGTCTCCGATCCGGTCGAGGTGTTTGAGGTCGTGGGGCTCGGTCCGCTGCGCACTCGCCTGCAACGCTCTGCCAGCCGCGGGCTTTCGCGCTTTGTCGGGCGCGCTGCGGAACTCGAGCAGATGAAGCGCATCGCGGCGCTGGCGGGCGCCGGCCACGGACAGATTGTAGCAGTGGTAGCGGACGCGGGCGTCGGCAAGTCGCGCCTGTTCTATGAATTCAAGCAGACCTCGCAGAGTGGATGGCTGGTGCTCGAAGCATTCTCCGTTTCGCACGGACGCGCGTCGGCCTATCTTCCGGTGATCGATTTGCTGCGCGGATATTTCCGCATCGCCGGCGCCGACGACGATCGCATGCGGCGCGAGAAGATCACGGGCAAGGTGCTCGCGCTCGATCGCGCGCTCGAGGACGCTCTCCCCTATGTGTTTGCGCTGCTCGGCGTCGCGGGCGCCGAATCCGCGATGGAGGGGATGGACGCCGGAGTGCGCCGGCGCCGCACGCAGGACGCAATCAAGCGAATCCTGTTGCGCGAGAGCCTCAACCAGCCGCTGATGATTGTGTTCGAGGATCTGCACTGGATCGATGCCGAGACCCAGGCGTTGCTGAATCTGCTGACCGATTCGATCGCGACCGCGCGGGTTCTGATTCTCGTTAACTATCGTCCGACCTATCGGCACGAATGGAGCACGCGCGCCCACTACACGCAGCTTCGGCTCGACCCGCTGGGCCCGGACAACGCGCGCGAGCTGCTCGACGCGATCGTCGGCGCAGGCGCGGCGCTCGCGCCGCTCAAGGATCTCGTAATCGCGCGCACCGAGGGCAATCCTTTTTTCATGGAAGAGATGGTGCAGACGCTGTTCGAGCAGGGCGTGCTCGCGCGCGGCGCGTCCGGCGAGGTCACGATCGCCAAGCCGCTGCATGCGATTGAGATTCCCGCGACGGTCAAGGGAATTCTCGCGGCGCGAATCGATCGACTGCCGCTTGCGCAAAAAGATCTGCTGCAAACCCTGGCAGTGATCGGAAAAGAATTTCACCTGCAGCTTATCCGGCGGGTCACCCGAACCGACGACGATCTGCTCGCCGCGATGCTCGCCGAATTGCAGGCGGCCGAATTTATCTACGAGCAGCCCGCGTTGCCGGACGTGGAATACACCTTCAAGCATGCTCTCACCCAGGAGGTCGCCTACGATTCCGTGCTGCGCGAGCGCCGCCGCGCGATTCACGAGCGGACCGCGGCCGCATTCGAGGATCTGTACGCCGCGCAAATCGAGGACTGCCTGCCCGAGCTGGCGAATCATTACGGCAAGAGTGGAAATATCAACAAAGCGATCGACTACTTCGAGCGTGCGGCGGTGCAGGGGCGGGAACGCTCGGCCTACGACGACGCGATTCGGAATGTCAACTCCGCAATTGAACTTCTGGCGTCCACTCCCGATTCGCCCGCGCGCACGCGGCGCCAGCTCGCATTATATACCGAGCTCGGAACGATGCTGGTGGCGGTGCGCGGCTTCGCCTCTCCGGAGCTGCAACCGGTTCTTTCCCGCGCCGGCGAGCTGCTCGGCAAGGTCGGCGATTCGCCGGAGATTTTTCCAGTGCTGATCGGACTATGGGGCGCGGAGTTCGCGCGCGGCCGGTTGTTAGAGGCGCGCTCGCTCGCGCAACGACTTGCGGCACTCGCGCGCCAGTCTGGTTTTCCGATCGCGATCGCCGGGGCCGCATCCGCAATGGGCGCGACCAGCTTCTGGTCGGGCGACCTGCGTACCGCGCGCGAGAATCTGGAAACCGCGGTCGAAATCTACAACTCCGATCTCGAAACCTTTCTGCCACTGCCGCACGTCGCCGTCGTGCCGAGCAGATGCCAGCTCTCGTGGATGTTGTGGGTAACAGGTTATCCGGATCAGTGTGCCGCGCGAGGGGCGGAGGCGCGCGCGTTGGCCGAGCGGCTTGGACGTCCGCACAGTATCGCGATGGCGCTGCAGTTCGCGATTGCGGTGGGCGGCTTGATGGGTGACCTGCGCGATATTTCAGTGAACTGCGAGGCGCTGCTCGAGATTTCCCGCACGCACGGATTTCCGCAGTGGATAGGAGCCGGCGAGATGTCGCTTGGGACTCAATTGATTGAGTCGGGGGATGCGGAGCAGGGTTTTCCGATGCTGCGGCGCGGGCTCGTGGAACTGCGCGCCTCCGGCGGCGATCTGGTCTATCGCTACGGGCTCGTCCTGCTCGCGGACGCGTGTCTTTCGGCCGGAAAATTCGACGAAGGTCTCGCCGCGATAGACGAATGCACTTCGCATCTCGAAACCGAGGGCGAAAGAATGTACGAAGCCGAGCTGCTGCGGCTGCGCGGCGAGCTGGTGCTTAAGACCTCGGGCGACCGCGCGGCGGCCGAGCAGCTTTTCTTGAGCGCGATTTCAGTAGCGCACGCGCAGGGCGCGAAGTCCTGGGAACTGAAAGCTGCGACGAGCCTGGCGCATCTGCTCGCGGCAATCGGACGCCGCGACGACGCGCGAGAGGCGCTTGCGCCCGTCTATGGCTGGTTCACCGAAGGATTCAGCACGCACGATCTGATCGCCGCGAAGTCTCTGCTCGATACTTTGGGCGGGTAGCGCTTTCTACCGTTTCTTGAAGCCGGTCCATCCTTCATCGTCTGAAAGAAAGGCGCACGGAATGATTAACCCTCGCCCATCGTGAAATTTTCCGCTCTCGTCGAGATAAGCGTAAAGAGCCACAATCAGATCATAACCCTCCAAAAAGCGCGACAAATGCAGGATCAGGCGGCGGGCCGGACTATTTTCGCCGGAAGTGATCGCGCAGCCGCTTGAAAAGTCCGCCGCGCGCGACCGCTGCCTGGGTCACCACGGCGATCGATCCCTGGGGCTTGCCGTCCACGATCAGTGCGACCACTCCCACCTGCGCGCCTTTCGCAACTGGCGCGTCCATGTACCTGCCCGTCGGGGTCCATTGCAGGGTGACCTTGCTTTCCTGCCCGCGCTCGACGGTGACTTCCGATTGGCTTACCGGCGCGATCGCGACCGTATCGGCCGTGCCGTAAAACACCGGAATCGTCGCGGGCACGACGCCGTGCCAATCCGGCTTGGCAGTCACGTAGGTGCGAAAGGCCCAGTCGATCAGTTTTTCAGTTTCGGTGCGCCGCTTCTCCGCGCTCGGCGTGCCCATCACCGCCGAAATGAGATGCATCCCTTGCGAGTTCGCCGATGAAACCAGGTGATAGCCCGCCTCCTCGACGTGTCCGGTTTTGAGTCCGTCAACGCGCGCGTCATGGAAGAGCAGCGAGTTGAAGTTGGGTTGCGAAATTTTGTCGAAAGTAAACTCCTTGGCCGAGGTATAGGTGACCGCCTCGGGATGATGCTCGAGCAGAAAGCGGGCGAGTCTGGTCATATCGGCGGCGGTGGTGTATTCGCCTTCAACCGGCAGTCCGTCGGGATTCATGAAGTGCGTTTCGACCAAGCCGATCGTCTTGGCCTTCGCGTTCATCTGCTCGGTAAACGCGTCCGTGCTGCCGGCCAGATATTCGGCCAGTGCCACCGCCGCGTCGTTGCCCGACGAGACCATCAGGCCGAACAGCAGATCGTGCACCTGGACCTGCTGGCCAACGCCCAGGAACATTCGCGACACCGATTGATCCATCGACAGCCGCCACGCCTTTTCGCTTATCGGAATGGGAGTGTCGAGCGTGAGGCGCTTGCTCGAAAGCGCGTCCAACGTCAGGTAGAAGGTCATCAGCTTGGCTAGGCTGGCGGGCTGCATCTTCAGATGCTCGTTGTAGGCATATATTTCGGTGCCGGTGCCCGCGTCGATCAGCATCGCGGCTCTGGCGTCGAGCGCGAATGGCGCGGGCCGATCTCCAAGCACGTGGATATCCGACAGCGCGATCGAGGAGGTGGACTCTTTCGCGGCGTGCGCCGCCGCGTGTCCGGCGGCCGGACGCCGGCGCGCGGCAAACCCGGCTCGCGCGGGCGCTATGAGCGCCAACGCCGCTAGCGCGCTTACCGCTAGAGCGGTCTTCGTACGATATTGGATGCTATTTCCGGATTCGATTCGCGCGCGCATTAATTGCCCCTCCACCTCCGCCACTTTATTTGAGGCTACGGCGGGATTGCCGCGCCCGCAAGCGCAGCGCGCGCGGTTGATATTCCCTTTGGCGCCGAATCCGAATAAACCAATTGCAGCCGGGTCACACGCACCGATGGATCTCACCGTCTTAATTCCCGCGAAAAATGAAGCCGAAAATCTGGCGGTTCTGATCCCGCGGATTAAAACCATTGTCGGCCGCGAGGGCATTTCATATGAAGTGCTGGTTGTCGATGGACGTTCGACCGACGACACCGCGCAGGTCTGCCAGGCGGTCGGCGCTCGGATGGTCCAGGAGCGGCGGCGCGGTTATGCGGGCGCGCTCGAGACCGGATTCGCCGAGGCGCAGGGCGAGTGGATCTTGAAGCTCGACGCCGATCAGTCGCACGACCCGGATTTTATTCCGCGCATCTGGCGTGCGCGCGACCGCGGCGACATCGTGATCGCCTCGCGCTACGTGCGTGGTGGGGTCGCCTACACGGACTTCACGCGCAAGCTCTCAAGCTCGCTGATGAGCGCGTTCTTGCGCCGCGTACTTTCACTGCCGGTGCGCGACGTGTCGAGCGGCTACCGGCTCTACCGGCGCAGGTTGACGGACGGCTTCAAGTTCGATTCGACCAACTTCGAGGCCGAAGAGGAAATCCTGGTGCGCGCGTACGCGCAGGGCTTCAACCTGGCCGAAGTGCCCTTCACCTATTTTCCGCGCGGCGCGGGCGCCTCGCACGCGAAGCTCCTGAAGTTCGGCTGGAGTATCGCCAAGCGCTCGGCCAAGTTGTGGAAGCTGCGCAACTCGCTGGATTCCGCGGACTACGATGAGCGCGGTTTCTACAGCGTGATTCCGATCCAGCGATGGTGGCATCGCCGGCGCCACAAAATCACCGTGTCGTGGGCGCGCGGCTCGGATCGGGTGCTCGACGCGGGCTGCGGCTCGAGCCTGATCGTGCAGAGCCTCAACAACGTGGTCGGGATGGATTTCAATTTCTCGAAGCTGCGTTTCCTGTCGCGCTACCGGATGCCACTGGTGCGCGGCTCGGCGTTCGCGCTGCCGTTTCGCGACGGAAGCTTCGATTGCGTGATCAGCTCGCAGGTGATCGAGCATATTCCGTTCGACGAAGTACTGTTCTCCGAGATGCGCCGGGTCCTGGCGCCGGGCGGAAAACTTATCCTGGGCACACCCGACTACGCGACGCGCGCGTGGCGGACGATCGAGCCAATCTACGGCTTCCTGATGCCGGGCGGATACAAGGACGAGCACATCACCCACTACACCCGCGCAAAGCTGACCGAGCTGCTGACGCGCCACGGCTTCAGCGTCGAGGAAGTCGCGTATATCGGCGGCGGCGAGTTGATCATGCGATGCCGCCGCGGAGAGCTTGCCGCGGCTGCGCTCGAGCCTGCCGCGGTTCAGCCTGCTTCCACCGCGGCCTGAGGTCGCGCCACTTCACGCGCAAGCCTCGCGCGCGCTACTCTCGGTCATCCACAACGGAGGAACCGGGATGCCAAAAGTAAAAGTCGGCGATGTGAATCTGCATTACGATATCCACGGAGCAGGCGAGCCGCTGTTGATGATCATGGGACTCGGCGCAAGCTCGGCGGCGTGGGACCCGGAGCTGGTGCAGGGCCTGGCGCGCGACTTCCGCGCGATCACCTTCGACAATCGCGGCACCGGCCAGAGCGACAAGCCCGACGAGCCGTACTCGATCGCGATGTTCGCCGACGACGCGGCGGGCGTGCTCGACGGGCTCAAGATTCCGCGTGCGCACATTTTCGGCGTCTCGATGGGCGGGATGATCGCGCAAGAGTTCGCGCTGCGCCACCCCTCGCGCACCGCGGCGCTCGTGCTCGGATGCACCACGCCGGGCGGAAAGCATGCGGTGCCGCCTCCGCCTGAATCGCTCAAGGTGCTGACCGCGCCGCGGGTTGGCGTGTCGCCCGAAGAAATTATCCGCCGCGGATGGCCGCTCAGCCTGAGCGCGGGCTATATCAAGGAGCATCGCGCGGAACTCGAAGCGGGAATCGCACGCTTCCTGGAGCATCCGACTCCGCCGTTCGCGTTCCAGCGCCAGCTCGAGGGGACCTACACGCTCAACACCTGGGACCGGCTGGGACAGATCAAAGCGCCCACGCTGGTGATTACCGGCGCTGATGACGTTCTGATTCCGGCGCGAAATTCGGAGCTTCTGGCCGAGCAAATTCCCGGCGCGAAGCTGAAACTCCTTGCGAACGCGGGCCACGGCTTCACCACCGAGGCGCGTCCGGAGTTCCTGAAGACCTTTGTACCGTTCGTGAAGGCGCATCCGATCGCGTGACGGCGGCGCGCGGGCGGTAACGCATGCGCACACAAGTTGGAATAGTTGGCGCGGGCCCTGCCGGCCTGATGCTCGCGCATCTGCTGCATCGCGGCGGAATCGAATCCGTCGTGATCGAAGCGCGCAGTCGAAAATACGTGCAGGAGCGGGTGCGTGCCGGCGTGCTCGAACAGGGCACCGTCAATCTCATGACGGCGACCGGCGTCGGCGCGCGCCTTAAACGCGAGGGATTGGTGCATCACGGAATCGAGCTGCGCTTCGCGCGCAAAGGGCATCGGATCGATCTGAGCGAACTCACCGGCGGCGCTGCGATAACCATCTATGGACAGAACGAAGTCATCAAGGATCTGACCGACGCGCGCATCGCGGCCGGCGCCCCGATTTTCTTCGAGTGCGAAGACGTGAGCGTGCATGGAATCGACGCCGCTCAGCCATTGATCCGATTCAAGAGCGGCGGCGCCGAGCACGAGCTGCGTTGCGATTTTATCGCCGGATGCGACGGGTTCCACGGCGTATGCCGCCCGACCGTTCCGGCCTCCGCACTCACGAGCTACGAACGCGTCTATCCTTTCGCGTGGCTCGGGATTCTCGCGGCGGTGGCTCCCTCGTCGGACGAGTTGATCTACGCGCGGCACGAGCGCGGCTTTGCGCTGCACAGCATGCGCTCGCCGGAGCTCACGCGGCTCTATCTGCAATGCGCACCCGACGAAAAGCTGGAAGACTGGCCCGACGATCGGATTTGGAATGAACTCGAACGGCGCTTCGAGATTGACGGCGGATGGACGCTTAATCGCGGACCGATCACGCAGAAAGGCATTACCGAGATGCGCAGCTTCGTGGCCGAGCCGATGCAGTTCGGCCGCCTGTTTCTGGCCGGTGACGCCGCGCATATCGTGCCGCCGACCGGCGCAAAGGGACTTAACCTCGCGATCGCCGACGTGCGCGTGCTCGCGCGCGGCTTCGAGGAATTTTACCGCTCGGGCGATCGCGCGATGCTCGACGGCTATTCGCAGACTTGTCTCCGGCGCGTGTGGAAAGTGCAGCGCTTCTCGTGGTGGATGACCTCGATGTTGCATCGCCTCGACGACGAAAACGCCTTCGACGCGCGCCGCCAGATGGCGGAGCTCGACTATCTGACCGGCTCGCGTGCGGCCTCGCAGAGCTTGGCCGAGAACTACGTCGGCCTGCCGCAAGATTTTCCGATGGATTTAGAGTGATCACGGCGCGTGGCGATTGCGCTGCGTGGGCGGCGCGGAGTTAATTCGCGAGGTGGCGTCTTTTCTGGATTTCGCGATCGTCTGCCAGGAGCTCGGCCAGACCCAGAGCCGCCTCCAGATGGCGCAGGCGGTCGGCAATTTTCTCGTCGCGCTCGAGGTTGGCGAGGCCGAGATCGCCGCGCGGTTCATGATCGGGCGCGCAGTCGCGCAAGGCGATGAAAAGCGCTTGCAGATAAGCGGCCGCGCGATCTGGAAGATCGCCGCCGCGATCACCGGCGCCGAAGATCAAGGCGAAGACATCTTCACCGCCGCGGAGGATTTCGGCGAGGCAATCGAGATGGTCCTGCGGCTGCGCCCCGCCGAGCCCGAGCCATCGCTGACGATCACCGACGTTGATCGCACGTTTCGCGAAATCGCCGAGATCGAAGGGCGCCGCGCACGCGCGCGCAAGCTCGAGACGCTCCACGCGCTCTTCGCTCGCGCCTCGAACCTGGAAGCGAAGTTCATCGCCAAAATTCTCGTGCGCGAGATGCGCCACGGCGTCAGTGAAGGAATCATGCTCGAGGCGATCGCGCGGATGGCGAGCAGGCCGGTCGCCGAGGTCCGGCGCATCAACATGCTCGAAGGCGATCTCGGCCGCGTGGT
This sequence comes from Binataceae bacterium (SeqCode), assembly GCA_049795175.1. GTDB lineage: Bacteria > Desulfobacterota > Binatia > Binatales > Binataceae > JBARDN01. The sequence continues at coordinate 9,372 of JBARDN010000286.1, forward strand.
GCGAATCGTGCGCGAGGGTGGGGCGGCGCCAGAGCCGGGCGCGGTGTCTGCGCGTGGCGCGCGCGCGATCAAGCCGTTGCGTCCGATGCTCGCGCAGCCGGCTGCGGACATTGCCGAGGCGTTCGCGATGATGGGTTCCGAGATCGCCTTCGAGCACAAGCTCGACGGCGCGCGCGTGCAGATTCATCACGTCGATGGCGAGACCAAAATCTTTTCGCGCCGGATGAACGAGATTACGCCGAGCCTGCCAGAGATCACCGAAATCATTGCGCGGCTCGGCTCACGCGCCGCGATCTTCGACGGCGAAGTTATCGCGGTCGAAAGCGACGGACGCCCGCGCGCATTCCAGGAGCTGATGCGCCGGTTCGGCCGCGTGCGCGAGATTGAAAAGCTGCGCATCGAGCAGCCGGTGCGGCTCTACCTATTCGATATTCTCGGGCTGGATGCCGAGTTGCTCATCGATCGTCCGTACGCGGAGCGGATCGCAATGCTCGAAGAAGTCGCGGCCGGCGCCGGTCTCGAGCTGGTCACGAGAATCGAGCGCCCGAGCCTGCCCGCCGCCGAGAAATTTTTCGCCGACGCGATCGCCGATGGATTCGAGGGTGCGGTCGCGAAGTCGCTCGCGAGCGCCTACACGCCCGGCGCGCGCGGACGCGGCTGGGTCAAGATCAAGCACGCGCGGACGCTGGATTTGGTCATAGTCGCGGCCGAATGGGGCTACGGACGGCGTCACGGATGGCTGTCGAACTATCATCTCGCGGCGCGCGACGAAGCCACCGGCCGCATGAGCGAGGTCGGGAAGACGTTCAAGGGACTCACCGACGCCGAGTTCGAAGCGATGACCGAGCGGCTGCTCGCGCTCAAGACCGAAGAGGCGCACGGCGTCGTGACGGTGCGGCCCGAGGTCGTGGTCGAGGTCGCGTATAACGACATCCAACGCAGCCCGCAATACGAAGGCGGGATGACGCTACGCTTTGCGCGAATCATTCGAATTCGCGACGACAAGCCGGCCGCTGAGGCCGACACGATCGCAACGATTGCGCGCGATTTCGAGCGCCAGACGATCCCGCCGCGTTCCGATAAAAGTTAGTGCTCGTGCCGGGTGCGCAAGGCGCGCAGAAACGCTCTTGAATAGCCGCGGCTAGTGTCCTCGAAGATGCTTGGGTTCGTGCGCGTCGGTCATCGCCATCGCGATGGCTTCGATTTCGCTCTCGCCAAAATCTTCGAGCACAAAAGAATCGGCCGCGGTGTTGTCGTGGCGCTCGTACATGTCGCAGCACCAGCAGTTCGGACCTAGCTGCTTCGTATGCAGCACGAACGTATTAACCCCAACCACTTCCACCCGTTCCATAGCGATAACCTCCCGAGCAGAGTTGCCATGGTCATCGAGGGCCGTGACATAAATATTCTAGCACCAGTTATGGAATATTACTAATGGAAATCTTCGCCAACATGGCGAAATCACTGGAAAATCTTGTCTTCTAGGCAGATTTGACCGATCGAACCCAATCGGTCAGCGCGTCATGCGTGCTTTGAAATGCCAGAAACTCCCACACGATATCCTCAGGCGTGAAATAGCTAATCTCGGTCGCTTCCTCCGAAAGGGTAGGCTCGCCGCCGGCGGGCGTCGCCAGATAGACGATCACCTGCGCCTTCGCATTTTTGGGATCGGTGTACACGCCCAGGAGCGGGCCCAGTTTCACGCGGAGGCCAACCTCCTCGAGCGTCTCGCGCGCGGCGGCGTCGGCGGCAGGCTCCGCGAAATCGACGAAGCCTCCCGGGAAGGTCCACTTGCCGAGCGCGGGTTCGTTGCCGCGTTTGAGCAGCAGGACGCGTCCGTCCTCGATGACCAGGCATCCTGCTACCAGTTTCGGCGACGGAAAAAAGATGAAGCCGCATCGCGGACACGCGCGCATCCGTTTGCGATCGGGCAGGATCGTGCGCAGTTCCATCTCCGCGCCGCACAGCGCGCAGAACTTCACCTCGGCGGGAAACCGATGCTGCACGTGATGATTCGCATGAATCGCGTGGCCGCCGCTGTCGGTGTCGTGTTTCATCGCAGACCTCGATTGTGATTGCTACGCCGTCAACCGGCGCACCAGCGCCTCGCCAATCAGGATGATCATCGCCGCGATTATCATAAACGGACTAAGCGACTTGCGCTGCTCGAGGTTTGGGCGTCCGAGTCCTACCGCCGACACGTCAGGATTCAAACGGCCTCCCGTCGCAGAAGCCAGCCGCTCGAGCAGTCCGTAGTTTGGCGCGGGCCTCGGAACCTCGGCCAGCACCGCCGGACTTACCGTGTAGGCAAGCGGAGGGAAGGTCTGCGACTTATCGCCAGGGGCGCGCACGCTGATGTTGTAGGTACCGGGTGCGGGTGCGTCGATCGAGCCGGAGAATTCTCCCGGCACCTGTTCCGAAAGCGCGGTCTCGACGTGAGTGCCGTCGGGCCGAGTGACAACCGTCGTCAGCAGGCTCGGGCCCTTGCCGGTCTCGTCGGAATAATCGTTGAGCCTGATATTAATCTGGCTTCCCTGGTAGCCCAGCTCGACGTCGAATTTCTGCTCGCCGGTCGTGCTCTCCGGCGTCATCCATCCGAGCAGCCGATCCCACACCGGTGAAAAGACGTTGGAGGTGATCCATGGTCCCGACCACCTACCGCTCGCGTCGGTGGTGACGGCCAAGGTCTTTCCGGCGCCGTATTTCCAGCTCGCGATCAGCGGTTCCTTGTTTCCATTGCGATCGATATAGGCGCTCAAGTCGGCGCGCGGTTTGATCTCGGTCGAGACGTAGCCCTTGATTGCGGGCAATTGCCGTCCGGCGAGGTCTTTCAGCACCGGGTCGGGGTCCACGGTATGAGGTTTGAAGCTCGACTCCTGCATCGTGATTTCGCCGCCGTGAGCGCGGAAGTCTTGAACGAACAGTTCGGGCAGATTCTTGGCGCTGTCGGTCTGATAGGAGGCGCCGCCCCCAAACTTGCTGATCGAATCGAGCAGGGTGAGATTGGCTTCGTTGCCGATCGCGATGGTGGAGATGGTCGCGCCGCCTTCGCGATGCATCCGCGAGACGATGTCGTAGTACATCGAGGGCGTGCCGCCGGTCTCGCCGTCGGTCAGGATAACGGCGTGCTGAATTTGCGCGCCGCTTCCCGCCAGCATCCGCTCCGCTTCCTGCAGCGCGGGCAGCAGATAAGTAGTGCCGTGCGCGACCAGCCGATCGATCATCTGGTTCATATACGGACGGCTCTTCGCCAGAGGCTGGAGCGGCACGACCACGAACGGCTGCGAATCGAAGCCAATCACGCTCACCAGGTCGGAGTCCTTAAGCGTCTTGGTCACCGTTTCCGCGGCGGCTTTCGCGTATTTCAGTTTGTCGCCGCGGCCCATCGAGCCGGACTTGTCGATGATCAAAACCAGCGCGCGGGTGCGCTCCTTATGCTCCGGCGGCTTCATGATCACCGGCATCGCTTTGGCGAGCGGACTCGATTGCCATCCGCCGAGGCCGAAACTCGCGTCACCGCCGACCATCGCGAGTGAGCCGCCCCTCTGAACGTAACTGACCAGCGCCTCCTGGTCGGCGGGCGCGATCCTGCTGGCCGGCACGTTGTCCAGAAACACCGCGTCGAAGCCGGAGAGCTTTCCGTTCCACTCGCCTGCGGTTACAGGAACGACAGTCGGCTCGAAGCCGCGGCGCTCGGCGACGGTCTGGAGATATTTCGCGTCCTGCGCGCGATCGGTCAGGATCAAAACCTTGCGTCGCGCGCCCACGCCGACCCATCCCTTGAGCGAGTCGTCTTCGAGATATTGATCGATCTGGGGATTGTCGGCCTTGAACGACGCCGAGTAGGAAGCGAGCCCCGCCGCCGCGTTGCGGACCGGAAAATCGAAACGCTGGGAACCATGCGGCAAGCTGACCCGCCGGGTATCGAGAATCGTGGTGTCGCGATAGACCGCGATGGTTCCGCTGACGGGCGCGTCGTTCAGGTTTTCCATCGTGACGCCGAGCTCGAACGGCTCGGCCTTCTCGAGCGCGGGCGGCAGCGACAGATCGGTCATCGTGACGTTGGGAATCGAAGTAGCGCCGGGCGGAGTGAAGATGTCGAGCCGGATTCGCGCCGCGACGATCGAGCCGATTGCACGGGTCGAGTCGCCGCGATTCTCCCATCCGTCGGTCACCAGCACCGCGGGTCCGCCCTGCGCGGCCGGGTCTGCCGCGATTCGCATCAATGCGGTCTCGAGGTTGGTCGCTCCTGGCGCGCATGCGGCGCATGGTTTGCCCGCCGCGAGCGCGCTATCGATCGCGCCGATCGTGCTCGAGTCGGCGGAACCCGCGAAGATCACCGCAGGGTCGCTCCGGCGCAGTTTCAACTGATCTCCGAGCAGCCGCGCCGTCCACGCGCGCATCGCGGGCGTGATACTCGCCGAGGCATCGACGATCGCAGGGCGCGCCGCGCCCTCGAAGTGCATGACGGTCTGCGGATTCGCCAGCGCGAAGATAAACAGCGCGAGTGCGAGCGCGCGCATAATCGGCGCCCAGATTTTCTTCCACTCGCGCGCATTGACATTGACGAGCGACCACGCCAGCACCAGCCCGACGACCGCAAGCAGGTAGAGCGCGTCGGGCCTCGAAAGCGAAATCTCCGCGACAGACTTAAGCGGGCTCATCGCCTACGCCTGCGCCATCGCGCCGCGCCGCCTGCGGTACACGATGATCGCCTCGAGCGCGCCGAGCGCGATAATCGCGAGCAGCAGCCACGGACTGAGCGACGACTTTTCCAGAAACGACTGGCTCGAAGACGGCGCCGCGGATGCGATCTCGACCCGGATCGGCGGCACATTCTCGAGGTCCGACACCGCCAGATCGTCAAGGTTGACCGCGCGCGGAATTGGCGCGACGCCGGCGCCGGAGAGATCGTAAATTCCCTGCGCATCGACCCGGGTGAACAGCGTTCCCGGCGTCGCTTTTATTTTTCTGCCCGAGGGCAGCGCAACGCTGGTCACGCCGGCCGGCACCAGCCACGGCTGTCCGGTGCGGTAACTGCCTGCGTTCGCGCCGAGTCCGGCGAGATAGCTCAGCAGGTTGAGTGTGAGCACCGACATCGGCAGATTTTTGTGTCCGAGATATGGAAACGGATTGAACCCGGTCGCGACGAACCGATGCCCGTCGCGCTCGCCGCGTAGAATGAGTCCTCCGCCTTGTCCGCTCACCACAGCGGTCATCCACGGATGCTGCCCGAAGAATTCGCCGCTGCGCAGATTGAGCATTCGGAAGTTCACCGAGTCGGTGAGCGCGTCGGTGTTGTGCCACTGAGCGATCTCGAGATTTGCCGCGGGCGCGACCGTGAAGCCGAACGCGGGATCCGGCGGCGGCATCACCATCAGGGTGTTCACCGGCGGGATTTGCTTGGGCGTCGAGTACTCGAAAATCGCGACGTCGGCCTTGGCCAGATCCCCGGGGGCGAATTTGTCGGGCGCGACGACCGTGACCTGCGCACCCGGAATCGCGCCCAGCCCCGCGGCGTCGGCGGGGGTCGGCGTGATGAACAAAATCGACACCGCGCGCACTGCGCCGCTGGTCGCGTAGGCGACGTTGTCGAGCGCGAACGCATCGGTGGGGGTAAGCTCGGCGCGGTAAACCTGCGCGGGCGCAAGCGAGGGAAATTCCAGCGCGCCGGTCTCGCCCGCGGATAAGGATTCGTGGGCGCTTGCGAGATGGCGTCCGTCGCCGGTCAGGTTGACGGTGATGTCGGACGGCTTGGTGCCGAAGTTCGAGACGCTGATTCGCGCGTGCAGTGTATCGACTCCGAACACCTCGCGCCGAAGCGTGAAGGAGCTTAGCGCCAGATTCGGCGTCGGATCGCCGGTGACGATCGCGTGAATCGCCGCCGGAACCGGCGCCGCGATCGCGCGGAAGCTCGCGAAGATCACTTTCTTGAAGAGCCCGCCCGCCGTTAGGTCGGTGAGCGACGCGGTGATTGCGGCCGAATCATCCGGCGCGTCGGTCGGACGGATTTGCGCAATCGCATGGCGCGCCTCGACCATCGAATCAAACGCCGGCGCGATCCGGTACGGAGCAGGCGCGGTGACGAACACCGAAATCTTGCCGCCGCCGTCTTCGTCCGACAGCATCGCGTCGGCTTTCTTGAGCGCGTCGTCGAAGCGGGTTGCGCCCGACGGCAGCTTTACCTGCATCGCGGCCGAGTTGTCGATCATCACCGCGATCGGATTGCTCTTGCGGACGACGAACGGCCCCGCCATCGCGAGCACCGCAAGGCTGAGCAGCAATAGCTCGACGAGGAACATCCAGTCGAAACGCGGCTTGCCGCCGTAACGCTCGTTGCGAAAGCCGCGCAGGGCGCGAAACGCCAGCACGCTCGACACGATCACGCGCGCGGGGCGCTCGCGGGCGAGATAGGCGAGCACCAGCGCGGGTACGATCGCGAAGAAGACCAAAGCGCCGGGATAAAGCAGGCCCATCGATTTCAGCTCAATGCGCCAGTCCCAGATCGGCGACCGCGCGCACGAAAAAGCTCTGGAACTCCTGGTCGGTGGTGTGCAGAGCGTAATGCAGCCCGCGCTTCAAGCAGAACTGCTTAATCTCGCGCGTCAGCCGTTCCATGGTCTGCTGATATTGCTCGCGCTCGCGCGCGCCGATCGCTACGCGCAGATGCTCTCCGGTCTCCGAATCGACTACCTCGACGTCGCCTTCGAGACCTTGTCCATGAATCTCGCGGCCGCCGAGAATCTGCACCGCGGTCACGTCCATCGTCGCAGCGGTGAAGAGACCCAGACCGCGGGTGACGGAATTCAGCAGCATCAGGAAGTCCGAGATGACAAAAACTTTTCCGGCGCGCCGGATGGAGTGCATCTCGCGCGCCAGCGTTGGCGCAAAATCGTACTGGCCGCCCGGCTTGATCGCGCGCAGCTTGCGCGCGAGCTCGATTATCCGATGCCGTCCGTACAGAAATACCGGATCGATCTTCGCGCCCGCTCCCGCCAGCACCCGGACCATCACGCGGTCGCCCGAGGACAGCGCGACGTAAGCGACCGCCAGCGCGGTTGCGACCGCGCGATCAAACTTGCGGTCGGCTGCGGGGTACGCCATCGAGGCGCTCGCGTCCAAAAAGACGTAGGTCAGCAGATCTTCTTCTTCCTTGAACAGCTTGATGTAGAGCTTGTCGGTGCGGCCGTAAAGGCCCCAATCGATGTAACGGAAATCGTCGCCGGGCGAGTAGTGCCGGTAGTCGTTGAATTCGAGCGACGATCCGCGCTTGGGCGAAAGATGCGAGCCCTTGCCCATGCCGGCGTACTGGCGCCGCGTGCGGACGCGCAATTCTTCAAGCCGCGCCAGAAATTGCGGCGTGAACTCGTCGGGCAGATCGAACATTGTTTATGCGCGGGCTATGCGCGCGGACGCTTGAGGCGCTTCTGGACCTGTTCGAGAATCGATTCGGTGGTGACGTTCTCGGCTTCGGCCTGGAAGTTGCGCAGCAACCGATGGCGCAGGCACGGAACCACCGCGTCGTCGATATCCTCGTAGCTGACGCTGACGCGCCCGGCCAGCAGCGCATTGACCTTTGCGCTCAGGATGATCGCCTGCGCACCGCGCGGGCTCGGTCCAAAGCGCAGGTATTGCGAGACCTCGGGAATCGCGCCCGGGCCGCCGGGGGTGCATGCACCGATCATCGCGATTATGTAACGCTCGAGCGGCTCGGCCACCATCACTTCGCGGACCAATCCCTTGAGCGTCTCGATCTCCTGCGCCGCTGTGGCGGGCTTGAAGATGGCTTCGATCTGATGCTCGCGCGTGCCGGTGGTGCGGCTTAAGATCTCGCGCAGCTCATCGGGCTTGGGCGATCCCATCACGACTTTGAACAGAAACCGATCCATCTGCGCCTCCGGCAGCGGATAAGTTCCTTCGAGCTCGATCGGATTCTGCGTAGCCAGCACCATGTACGGCGGTTCGAGCCGATAGGTGAGTCCGAAGACCGTTACCTGATGCTCTTCCATCGCCTCGAGTACGGCCGACTGGGTTTTGGGGGTGGCGCGGTTGATCTCGTCGCCCAGCACGATGTGGGCGAAAATCGGGCCCGGCTTGAACTGGAACTCGCGGCGTCCGTCGGATTCGGTCAGCACCTGGGTGCCGATAATATCCGAGGGCATCAGGTCGGGGGTGAACTGGATTCGCTTGAAGCTTAAGCCCAGCGTGTCCGCCGCGGACTTGCACATCAAGGTTTTGCCGAGGCCAGGGACGCCTTCGATCAGAATATGGCCGCCCGAGAACAGGGCGGTCAGGAGTTTACGGATCACGTCCTGATGGCCGACGATAACGCGGCCGACTTCCTGCTCGGCGCGCGAAAAAGTCTTGCGAAATTCCGCGACGCGCTGGTCGGGTGATGCTTGCGGTGCCGCTCCCATCAGTTCTCCTTAAAGTACGAAATTTTCATTTGCTGGCTTTCGCTTTGCCGCCAAATCTTCGGATGACTATCAGTGGATCAGGTCCCGATAGCGCGGCGGAACGAGTTGGCGCTCGTCGGGCGCAGCCTGATCAGTGGATTCCTTGAGCGGCGCGTTGACGTACGCCGTGGTGGCGGTCGGATGGCTGGTATCGACGACGGTCTTGCCGCCGGCGCCGACGATCGCAGAATTCGGCAGCCGAAACATCACGTAGCGCGCGTCATGGATATCCAGCGCCGCGCCTTTCTCGCCCGGTTTCAGATAGCGCTGATAATTTGCCGGCGGCGGAGTCTCGCCCAGATGGGTATCGCCCAGATTCGAGCCCATATCCTTGGCCGACGCCTGCGCGCCTCCCGTCGGAGGGACATTCTGTTTGCCGGCGGCGTCGCCTTTGGGAACGTTGCCGGGCCGGGTCGAATCGGGTTTGCTTGCTGCTCCCTTTTGGTCGGGATTTCCGCCGGTCTTGGGAGCATTGCCGGGTTTGTTGTCGTCACCGAGCTTCTTGTTGTCGGGCTTGGGGCTGTTCTTGGCGTCGCTTTCGACTTGCGCCTTCGCGTTGGCCAGCTCGTTTTGCAGATCGACGGAAGAATCCTTTTTCTGCTTGCCGTTTTGGTTGCCGGAGCCGTTGTTGCCCTGCTGATTTTTGCCCGCGCCCGAGCCCGGTTGATTGGATTTATCCGAGCCGCCCGATCCGTTGCCTTTTCCCTGGTTGCCGCCGCCTTGGCTGGTGCCGTTGCCTTGTCCCTTTGCGGATTGTTTACCGCCGCCCGCGCCGACGCCTTTGTTAGCGCCGCCCGCGCCTTTCTTTTCCTGCTGGAGATCGTGCATCGCGTCGTCGAGCTTCTTGATCTTCTGCTCGGGCGGCAGACTCGGGTTCTCCAGTGCTTCGGCGGCAGCGTTCGCCTCGGCGGCGATTGCGCGGTCGGTGGGATCGGTCGAGGTGGCTTCGATCTCGCGAGCGATCTCGCGCAACCGCGCCGCGATTGCCTGTTCGCGCGTGGGCGGACGCACCAAGCCCATCGCAGCGAGTATCATCGCGATCGCGACCACTCCTGCGAGCATCGAGGAGCGCGCCAGCGGCCGTCCGAGCGAGAGCGGAAATGCCTTGGTCGAGTCGAAGCGCTCGAGCAGTCCGATCGCGCGGCGCCATAAAAGCGGAAAGAGCGGACTGCGCGCCGCCTTCGCCTCGTCGCCGAGCGCGGGATCGGCCAGAGCGGCAAAGGTCAGAATCTCCTGACGCGCGCGCACCGCGTTATCGACCTGCGCCGCGGCGGCGACAAAATCGAGCGCGCGGCGATACGCGCGCAGGGCGAGAATCGCGCCTGCGGCCAGCGCTCCCGCCGCTATTACCAAAAGGGTATCGCGCAGGATCGCGGCGCGCTCCGGCGCAAGGACGTAGCCCCATCGCATCCAGGTGGCGCGGCCGATAGGCGCAAGGCCAATCGCGAGAGCGATCGCGACGATCGCCGGCGCGAGCGCATACGAACCCGCGCGAATCGCCGCGACTTGGGCGATACGGTTGCGCGCGCGGCCGAGAATCTCTACGGGATTTGGCACGATCCCCTATTATAGCCTATCTGACCTAATTCGCGCGATGTTCGTCGCCCGGCTGACGCTCAACAGGAACGCGTTCGGCGGTGCGCTTGAGCGCCAGGATCGCGCGCTTATGTTCGTCGAACGTTTTGGAAAACACGTGGGTTCCGTCGTCGCGCGCCACGAAATAAAGATAGCCGGAAGTTGCAGGATACAGCGCGGCCTCGATTGAGCTAAGCCCAGGATTAGCGATCGGGCCCGGCGGAAGACCCGCGCGCTCGTAGGTGTTGAACGCGCTGGGAGTTCGCACCGCAGCCGCGGCCGACCCGGCTCCATCGAGACTATACTCAGCGGTCGGATCAGATTGAAGCGGCATTCCGATCCGCAAGCGGTTATAGAATACCCCCGCGATCAGCCCGCGCTCGCCGGGCGCTTTAGCTTCCTTTTCGATAATCGAAGCCATCGTCACGGTCGAGCGCGCGGTCAACCCGAGATCGAACATCCGCTCCTCGACCGCGGGCGTCAGCACCCGATAGAAGCGGGTGAGCATCGTGATCAGGATCCCATCGATCGTTATGCGCGGCGAGAATTTGTAGGTCGCGGGAAACAGGTATCCCTCGGCGCCCAGCGGCATCAGCCCCAGCGCGCGCACGATTTTGCCGTGCAAGGCGGCGTCCTCGAATTCGGTCTGGCACACCAGTCCGGCGGCGGATAGCCGCTCTGCTATCTGATGGACGGTCAACCCTTCGGGAATCACGATTGTGACGACGATAAAATCGCCCGCCACCAGATGGTGCATCACGTCGGGAACCCGCTCGCCGCCGCGAAACGCATACTCTCCCGGCTTGATACGGCGCGCGTCGCCGGTAGCCTCGCCGTACAGCAGCATCACGGTGCCGCTGCGCACAACGCCCGCGTCGGACAGGGCACCGGCGACCGCGCGGAACGATTGTCCCGGCGCGATCGTGAGCATCCGCGGCGGAGCGAAAACCTCCGTCGGCGCGAGCCAGTAGAAGTTGACTGCGAGGACCCCCGCGACGATAGCCGCGGCTAGAATAATCAGTCCCAGCAATTTCCCAAAATTTTCCAAGATGTGGCATCTGCCGCGACGATGCCTTTATCATGGGCCGGGCCGACCCGTCACGCTGCGAGAAGATTTTACGCGCTCGGCGCGCTACGCTTCATCGACAGGCGCTTGCGGGTGAGCCTCGAGCCATCCTTCGAGGATGACGGTAGCGGCCACGGAATCCAGCGCGGCTTTGCGCCGCCTGCCGCTGGCCGACGATTTCATCCGCTCGCCCGCCTCGAAGCTCGAGAGCCGCTCGTCCTGGAAATCCACCGGCAGTCCCAGATGCGCTCCCAGCTTAGCCGCGAACGCTCGCGCGGCGCGAGCAATAGGGCCTTCGCTCCCGTCCATGCTGAGCGGCAACCCCATGACGATTCGGGTAATCTGGCGGTCGGCGAGCCGGTGCTCGATATCGGCCAGATCGAGCGCAATCGAACGTCGTTCGACGGTGCCTAATGGATAGGCATCGGTCTGTCCAGGACCGCTGATCGCGAGTCCGATGCGCTTTTTTCCGAAATCAACAGCAACAATAGTCATCTTCTAATGTTCTGTATGTTACCAACCCGTCAGACTGACCGCTATCGTGCCGGATGCTTGTGATAATAAATCACGCCAGTGGGTTGCTTTCGCTGACCGAATTGCTTAACTTGCCCGCAATGCGTTCTCGGGGGAGAACAGTGGATGGAATTTCGCGTGCGCTGACCGCCTTGGCGGTGGGAGTGCTCGTAACGATTGCGGCGCTGCATCTTTTTTTCCGCGGCGACGCCCCCCATGCCCCCTCCGCGCTCGAGGCGGTCGTCGCCGGGGCGGATTCTGGTGCCCTGATCGAGGCCGAGAGCGCTATCCCCGCGGCTACCGCAATCACGATAAGCACCACCCTGGACCGTTCGGCCTCTGTCGCCCGATACCTCGAGGACGCGGGCGTGGCGCGCGACGAAGCCCGCCGATGGTCCGGAATCTTCCAGCAGGCGGCGGGGACCCGTTATTTCTACAAAGACCATCCGCTCACCCTCTACAAGGACCCCGAAACCGGCGAGTTGCGCGGGTTCAAGTACGATGTTGACCTGAAAACCTCGGTAACGGTGGCGAGTCTGGGCAATATGGTCCTTAAGGCTCACGCCGCGCCGATCGAGTACTATCTCAAACCCATCCGGATGGCTTTTGCGGTCAAGGACAACTTCAAACGCGCTGCGGAGAAACACGGAGTTCCGAGCCCGATCGTAGAGTCGCTGGAAGATGCATTCGCCGATCGCCATGACCTTGACCGGCTTCGCCCAGGTTCCGCGATCAAGCTGATTTATCAGGAAAAGGTCAGCCGCGACGGCACTTATCACCTGGTTGACGGAGTCGAAGCAGCGGAGATCCGCTTCGGCAGCCGCACCTTGGAAGCCTATTCGTTTCGCGACGAGCATGGCTCGCCTCATCTGTACGACGAGCATGGCCACGCGCTCGGCGCTCAGTACCTGCGCTTTCCGTTGAATTTCAAATACATCTCGTCAGGCTTCTCGTTCCATCGGTATCATCCGCTGCTGCACATCTATCGTCCGCACGTTGGGGTCGATCTGGCCGCCGACTATGGCACCCCCGTCAAGGCGGTCGCCGATGGACGCGTCGAGCAGGCGGGATGGGCCGGGGAGCTTGGCAACAGCGTCCGTATCGATCACGAGCGTGGAATGACCAGCATCTACGGCCACATGCAGCGCATCAGCCCGGATATCCATCAGGGTTCGTACGTGCATATGGGGCAGGTTATCGGATTTGTCGGCTCGACCGGCCTTTCGACCGGACCGCATCTGCATTTCGGACTCGAGAAGCAGGGGACCTACGTCAACCCACTGACCCAAAAGCTGGGCGTGAATCATCAGGTTTCGCCGCGGATGGTGGCGCTGTTCGACGACATGAAAGAGCGCTATGAATCCGCGCTGGCGAAGCTGCCCGACCTCGGCAACCACTTCGTCAGTGCCGACGCGCGCAAGCCTGCCATCTCTGCGCTCGGCGACATGTATCACGTGACGCTCGGCCGTCCGGCGCGCAAGGCCTCGCACCTGCGCGGCCGGCGCTACTCGAGCCGCTCCTCCCGGCAGCATGGCGTGATGCCGACCTCATCCACCGGCGCGGCAGGCGCGATGTAATTCGCGCCGGCGCGATATCGAACCCAACCCGCGAAATCTCCAATAGATAGAGCAGTCCGCGATGCGGCGCAGCCTCGATAGCGACTTCTTCAGCCTCGCACCGCCGCGTATTTTTGCGCATCGCGGGGCGAGCGGCGAATTTCCCGAGAATACGATGGCATCGTTCGAGGCGGCCGCGCGCCAAGGCGCAGAATATTTCGAGCTCGACGTGCGCATGACTCGCGACGGCGAGGTCGTCATCGCGCATGACGAGGACCTTTTGCGGATCAGCGGACGCGCCGGCGCGATCGCGGAGCTGACGCTGGCGCAAGTGCAGGCGGCCGATGCGGGCTATGCGTTCACGCTGGACGGAGGAGCGGCCTATCCATTTCGCGAGCGCGGGATCAAGATTCCCAGGCTCGCGGAGCTGCTCGGAGCTTTCCCCAGCGCGCGTTTCAATATCGAACCCAAGCAGGTCGCGCCCAGCGTGATCCCGGCGATGCTCAAAGTTATCGATCGAGCCGGGATGCGCCGGCGCGTGCTGATCGCGGGTGAGCAGCAGCCGCCGATCGATGAGATTCGCGCGCTGGCGCCGGGTGTGCCCACCGGTTTTCCATACGGTGAAGTTATAGAGTTCCTGCAGGCGATGGCGGCGAAGCAGACCGGCTACACGCCGCGCGCCGACGCGCTGCAGGTCCCGCCGGAATACCAGGGATGGAATTTCGTCACGCCTGAGATCATCGCGTTCGCGCGCGCCCTCGGCGTCGAGGTCCATGTCTGGACGGTCAACGATCCCGCCGAAATGAACACGCTGCTCGACCTCGGCGTGGCAGGAATAATGACCGACTTCCCCGCCCGCGGCCTCGCCGTCGCCCGCTCACGAGCCTCCGCAGGGTAACAACTCGCCGACAAAATTCTGAACTCTGATTCTTCTTCCGTTTTTTAA
>JBARDN010000287.1:0-2969 GCA_049795175.1 Binataceae bacterium (SeqCode)
GGACGTAAGTTCCCCTTCCCGTGCGGAGGCTATCGGCAAATGCCGAATCATTGTCCGTCATCCTGAACCCTTCGGCGCCGCTCGGGGCAGGCTCCGTGAAGGATCTCCGCGACGCGATTAGTGCGAAGAGCCTTGGTTGATTGCACTCATCGCTTCGCGGAGATCCTTCGCCCAGGGCTCAGGATGACAGCAACGGAGCGTTTGCGAGAAAATCGACAGCCTCCGTGCGGGAAGGGGACCGGGTTAGGTCGATCGTTTGAGCACCAACTCCGGCCTTGGCGCAGCCGACTTTCATCCATCATGGTGCGCGCAGCGCATGACAACTCACCCGCGCGTCGGATCCGCCTTCCGGGCGTGGTTGCTATGCGCAGGGATGGCAACTGCGGAACACGCCGGATGCGCTCTACGGTTTCGGGTCGGTTTCGCCAATCGCGTCGGGTGCGGGCGCGCCGGCCGGGCGGATCATCGTGCGAAAGGCGTCGAGCAAATCGATCGGGAGCGGGAAGATTGTTACCGAGTTGTTGTCGGTCGCGATCTCCTTGAGCGTCTGCAAGTAGCGCAGTTGCAGCGTGATCGGGCTTTTGCTCATGACCACAGCCGCGTCGGCCAGCTTTTGCGAGGCCTGGAACTCGCCTTCCGCCGCGATCACTTTGGCGCGCCGTTCGCGCTCGGCTTCGGCTTGCGCCGCGATTGCGCGCTGCATGTCCTGCGGCAGATCGATATTCTTGAGCTCGACCAGCGTGACCTTCACGCCCCACGGCTCGGTCTGCGAATCGACCACTTCCTGGATCCGCGCGTTGAGCTTGTCGCGCTGGCTCAGCAGCTCATCGAGCTCGGTCTGTCCGCCGACGGAGCGCAGCGTGGTCTGTGCAAGCTGCATGGTGGCGAACAGGTAGTTTGCAACCTCGGTCACCGCGCGCGACGGATCGACCACGCGGAAATACAGCACCGCGCTCACCTTGACCGATACGTTGTCCTTGGTGATCACGTCCTGCGGGGGAATATCCAGGGTGACGGTGCGCAGGTCGATTCGCACCATCCGCTCGAGGATCGGAATAACGAAGATCACTCCGGGTCCGCGAAACGGAGTCAGCCGCCCGAGGCGAAAGATCACGGCGCGCTCGTATTCGTTGAGGACCTTGAGCCCGGAGAGAAAAACTATCACGACGATGAAAACGATTACGCCGAAACCTGTCGCCATCGGAATTCTCCTTATCGGGATATCGCCTGGATGCAGGAATTAGGACGCCCGCCGTACTTCGACCTCGAGACCTTTTACGGCGGTGACGCGTGCCCGCGTGCCGGGCGCGAGCGCCTCCGGACTGCGCGCGCGCCAAATCTCGCCGTGCACAAAAATTTTTCCCGGCACGCCGGCCGCGATCGCCTCGCGCACCTCGCCGATCTCGCCGACCATCCCTTCGGCTCCGGTTGAAGCGATTCGGCGCCGCTCGCTCGCAACGATATAGCCGAGTCCCAGAATGATCACAGTCAGCGCGACCGCGGCTCCATAAATTATGTTGCGATTGACCTCGAGGTTGGTCTTCGAGGTATCGATCAGAAACAGCGATCCGATCACGAACGCCGCGACCCCGCCGAGTCCCAGAATCCCGTAGCTGGTGACGAACGCCTCCGCGATCAACATCCCAACACCAAGGAAGATCAGCAGCAGCCCGGTCACGTTGACCGGCAACACCTGGAACGATGCGAAAAACAAAAGCAGGCAGATCGCGCCCGCGACGCCGGGAAGAAAAACCCCCGGATGCGCGAATTCGAAATACAGCCCGAGCAGCCCCGCCATCAGCAGCAGATAGACGATATTCGGATCCGCCAGCGTGTTGAGGACGAGCTGGCCGGTGGTCATAAAGCCGCGCCGCACGGTGGCATCGGCGAGGTTGAGCGTGATCTCCTTGCCACCGGCCTGCACCTTGCGGCCCGAGGCTTGAACCAGCAGGCTGCGCAAGTCGGGCGCGACGATATCGATCACTTTTTTCTGCAGCGCCTCGCGCTCGCCGATAGCGACGCTATGGCGCACCGCCTGCTCGACCCAGTCTTCGTTGCGTCCGCGTTGCTGCGCGATAGCGCGCGCGAAACTTGCGGTGAAGTTCTCGATCTTCTGCCCCATCACGCCCTTGATATCGGAGCCGCCTTCTTCGACCGGATGCGCCGCGCCGATGGTCGTCCCTGGCGCCATCGCCGCGATATTCGCCGCCTCGGTGATGAAAGTGCCGGCCGATGCGGCGCTCGCTCCGGACGGCGCCACGTAAACGATCACCGGCAGCGGCGCGGCAAGCAGGCTCTTCACGATCTGCTGCGCGGAGCTGAGGAGCCCGCCCGGAGTGTCGAGCTCGATCACCAGGGCGCCGGCGCCCTCGCGCGAGGCCGAGTCGATCGAGTCGTCGATAAAGCTCGCCACCGCCGGATTGATCGAGCCGTCGATCGTGATCAACTCGACCCAGGTCTGCGCCGGATGGCTGTCCGCGCGTGCTCGTGCGCCGAGCGTCGCAAAAATTGCCACCGCGCCGAGCGCGAGGAGGATCGCGGTCGCCGCGCGAAGATGTGCGCGGAGCTTCATGCGCCGGCGCGCCCCGGAACCGGCCGTCCGAGTTCCTTCAAAACCTGCTGGACGTCTTGCCACACCAGGCGCTTCTCGCCCGGGTTGCGCAACAGATACGCCGGATGAAACGTCGGCATCATGCGGACGCCGCGCACGTCATGCCAATTCCCGCGCAGCTTGCTGATGGGAGTCTTGAGCTTGAGCACAGCCTGCACCGCGAAGGTGCCGAGGCCGACAATCACGCGCGGCTTCACGAGCTCGATCTGGCGCATCATGAACGGCTCGCACGACGCGACCTCGTCGGGCTCGGGATTGCGGTTGTCGGGCGGGCGGCACTTGATCACGTTGCAGATATAAACCTCGGCGCGCTTCATGCCCATCCCGCGCTCGATAATGTCAGTCAGCAACTGTCCGG
>JBARDN010000288.1:0-14587 GCA_049795175.1 Binataceae bacterium (SeqCode)
GCCTAACATACGTTAGGGTGCTTCATCGAGTCAAACCGCTTGGGCGGGCAGACCGCCGCGCCCACTGACTGCATTCCGCGCGGCAGTCTTTTGCGACAAGTCGGTCGTCTCGTTAACGTACCGGCCATTGCCGGCCTATGAGCACGCCACAACCGCAGCAGCAAGCGATCGATCAGCAGACGCCCGAGGCGCATGAGTTCTCGAGCGCGCGCAAATGGATCATCGCGGTCTCGGTCATGCTCGGCACCATCCTCGAGGTGCTCGACAGCTCGATTGTCAACGTCTCGCTGCCGCACATGCAGGGCAGCTTTTCGGCGAGCGTGGATGAAATCGCGTGGGTGGTGACGAGCTACCTGGTTGCCGCCGGAATCATGATCCCGATGACCGGCTGGATCGCCGAGCGCTTCGGCCGCAAGCGCTACTTCGTCATCTCGATCACGATGTTCGTGGTCGCCTCGGCGTTGTGCGGCATCGCGCAATCTCTCAACCAGATTGTCTTGTTCCGCCTCGCGCAAGGGGCGGCCGGCGCTGCGATGATGCCGCTGTCGCAGGCGATCTTGATGGAGACCTTTCCGCCGCGCGAGCAGGCGCTTGCGATGGCGGTGTGGGGAATCGGCATGATGGTCGCGCCGATCATGGGACCTACCGTCGGCGGCTATATCACCGACGCGTGGAGCTGGCGCTGGAACTTCTATATCAACGTTCCGATCGGAACCGCCGCCGCGTTCATGGTCTGGCGCTTCGTCGATGACCCGGCATACATGAAAAATCGCCGGACCGGCCGCATCGATTTCCTGGGAATCTTTTGCCTGTTCGTCACGCTGGGACTGGGCGAAATAGTACTCGATCGCGGCGAGCGCGCCGACTGGTTCCAGAGCCCGTGGGTGGTGTACTCGACTATCGCCTGCGTCGTCGCGCTGATCGTGTTCATCTATCACGAGCTGCACACGGAAGATCCGGTGGTCGATCTGAGGATCCTGAAGGATCGGCGATTCACGTTGCCGGTGACGCTCGTGATCTTCCTGACCTTCACGCTTTACGGCACCGCGATCTTGAACCCGGTCTTCCTGCAGGAACTGCTCGGCTATACCGCGTCGAAGGCTGGTCTGGTGATGGCGCCGCGCGGGATCGGCACGATGTTCGCCATGATCATCTTAGGCGCGATGGCGCGCCGCGGAGTCGATATCCGTCCATTGGTCGGAATTGGGTTCGTTCTGGTTGGCATCGCGATGTGGTCGATGGCGGGGCTGAACCTCCAATCCGATATTAGGCGAATCGTATGGCCTACGGTAATTCAGGGTGTTGGCACTGGATTGATATTTCCGGGGCTTTCGGCGGCGGCGCTTTCCTCGATGGAGAAATTCAAGATGCAGCGCGCGGCGAGCCTGTACGCGGTCACGCGCAACCTGGGCGCTGCGCTCGGAACCTCGTACCTGACGACGCTGCTGATCCATCGCGAGCAGGTCCGGCAAAGCTATTTGGTTGAGCACGTCTCGGTCTTCACGCTGCCGCATCTGCGGGTACCCGGCGCGCAAGGAATGGATCTGATGCATCAACTAGCGATGGGCCAGCATCGCGGGATCGCGATGATCTACGGGATGCTGCAGCGGCAGGCGATGATGCTCTCGTTCAACGACATCTACCGGATGCTGGCGGCTCTGATGATCATCCTGGTGCCGACGTTCCTGTTCCTGCAGCGCGACCGCCGCAATCTGCCCGTCGCGGAGCATTAACTTACTCACACGTCACGCGCGGAACGGCTTGGCGCGCAGAGCCGCTGGAGCCTCCCCGCCGCTTGATGATAGAAGGGCGGAGTCCGTTGCTCTTCTCCTGGTGGATCCATGCGCTGCTCGAATTGCCGGAATGATAACCCAGTAAACAAGAAGTTCTGCGGCGATTGCGGGGCGCTACTTGGCAATGTCTGTCCGAAATGCGGGGTGGACAATCCCGTCGAGAAGCGATTCTGCGGTGATTGCGGAGCCGCGCTCGCCGCGGGCGAAGCCACCGCGCCGACACCACCGCCTGTGCGCAGTGCGGCGGAGATTCGCGTTGCACCGGAACAGCCGGATGCGGCGCTTGCACTCGAAGGCGAGCGCAAGACGGTCACGGCGCTGTTCGCGGATATCAAGGGCTCGACGGAGCTGGAGCAGGATTTAGATCCTGAAGAGGCGCGCGCGATCGTCGATCCTGCGCTTAAGCTGATGATCGACGCGGTGCGGCGCTACGACGGGTACATCGTGCAATCGACGGGCGATGGCATCTTCGCGCTGTTCGGGGCTCCGGTTGCGCACGAGGACCATCCGCAGCGCGCGCTGTATGCGGCGCTGCGGATGCAGGATGAGCTGACCCGATACTCGGCGCGATTGCGCGAGGCTGGGACCTTACCGATCGAAGCGCGCGTCGGCGTGAACACCGGCGAGGTGGTTGTCAGGTCGATCGCGACCGGACAAGGGCATACCGAATACACGCCGATTGGTCACACCACGAATCTCGCATCACGGATGCAGGCGCTCGCGCCGACAGGATCGATCGCGATCAGCGAGAATACGCGCAAGCTGGTCGAGGGCTATTTCGCGCTCAAGCCGCTCGGACCAACCAAGGTCAAGGGCGTTACCGAGCCAGTCAACGTCTATGAGGTCACCGGGCTTGGTCCCCTGCGCACGCGCCTGCAGCGCTCGGCGGGGCGCGGGCTGACCAAGTTCGTCGGGCGCGAGCGCGAGATGGAAGCAATGCGCAACGCGGCTGAGCTTGCGCGCGCGGGTCGAGGACAAATTGTCGCCGCGATGGCCGAGGCGGGCACCGGCAAGTCGCGGCTGTTCTTCGAGTTCAAGGCCAAGAACCAATCCGGCTGGATGGTGCTCGAAACGTTTTCGGTCTCTCACGGGAAAGCATCGGCCTATTTCCCGGTCATCGATCTGCTGCACAACTACTTCAAGATCACTGGCGACGACGACGAGCGATCCCGCCGGGCCAAAGTAATCGGCGCCGTGCTCGCGTTGGACCGAGCGCTGGAAGACACCCTGCCCTATCTTTTCGCCCTGCTCGGAATCATCGAGGGCGACGATCCGCTGGCGCAGATGGACGGCCAGATAAAGAAGCGGCGCACGCTCGATGCGATCAAGCGGATATTGCTGCGCGAGTCGCTCAATCAGCCGCTAATCGTGATCTTCGAGGACCTGCACTGGATCGACGACGAGACCCAGGCGTTGCTTAATCTTCTCGCCGACTCGATCGGCACCGCCAAAATTCTGCTATTGGTCAACTACCGTCCCGAATACTCACATCAGTGGGGCTCGAAAACCTACTACACCCAGCTACGGCTCGATCCCCTCGGAAAGGAATCCGCTGAGGAGATGCTGGATGCGCTACTTGCCTCTCCCGCGCCTGCGGCTCTGACCGCGGGCGCAAGCCGGAGAGAGCCTGCCCTGAGCGGAGCCGAAGGGTCCAGAGGCGACATTGATGGCGCCGCGCGCGTGAGGGCGCGGGACATCGAAGCCCTCAAACGTCTCATCATCGAGAAGACCGAGGGTAATCCGTTCTTCATGGAAGAGACGGTGCAGGTGCTGCTCGACGAAGGCGCGCTGATGCGCGACGGTGCGACGATCAAACTCATCAAGTCGCTGGATGAGCTAAAGATCCCACCTACCGTGCAGGCCATCCTCGCCGCGCGCATCGATCGTCTGCCGGCCGCGGAGAAAGATTTGCTACAGGTTCTCGCCGTAATCGGTAAAGAGTTTCCGCTGAGTCTCATGCGCGCAGTGGTGAGCACTGCCGACGACGATCTTGCCCGAATGCTCGACGACTTGCAGCTCGGCGAGTTCATCTACGAGCAGCCTGCGGTTGGAGACGTCGAATATACTTTCAAACACGCACTGACTCAGGAGGTCGCCTACGGCTCAGTGCTGATGGAACGGCGCCGGGTACTCCATGATCGAGCCGGCGAAGCGATTGAAGGCCTTTATCGAGACCATCTCGACGATCACCTGGCGGAACTGGCTCATCACTTCGCCCGCGGCGGCAATCTCGACAAGGTGGTGAAGTATCTGGCGCTCGCCGGCAAACGGTCGCTGGGGCGCTATGCACTGGTCGAGGCCCAAGCGCAGTTAGGGAAGGGGCTCGAGTCGCTCAGAGCTTTGCCCGAATCGCCGCAGCGTGACACGAGCGAACTCGGACTTACGAGCGATCTGGCCGAGGCACTGTGGCGCGGCAAAGGACCCAGCGCACCCGAGACCCGCGAGACGATCGAGCGCGCCACTACCGTTGCCGAAAAGACCGGCAATCTTGCTCATCTTATAATGCTGTTAGGCCGGCTTCAGATTAGCACCAGATTTTCAGGTGACTATCCCAAAGTTGCCGCGCTTGCCGACCAGACACTGCGCCTTGCCGAGCGCGAAGGCAGCCGCGCGAGCCTCGCGATCGCCCACTACGGAAAAATGAGCGTCCACTATTACAACGGAGATTTGCAAGGCGTCGAAGAGTTCTTCGCTCGATGGCGTGACTACCAGGAGGCCGTAGGTTCCGAATCCAGGGTAGCTGGATTGGCAATGGCGGGAACCTGCGCTTGGCTCCTCGGTCACATCGAAATCGCCCGCGACCGGATAGTCGAGGCGGTCGCTTTTGCGCGCGATACCAAGGACCCTTTAACTCTGGTGCTTGGCGAATTTTTTGAAGGCAACTTGTATCGGCTCGCAAGAGAACCGGAGCGCGCCGACTTAGCGGTCGCGCAGGCCTTGGCGCTTTGTGAAGAGCACGAAATGAAACTTGGGCTAAACCTCCTCGCGATCAGGGGCTGGGCCCGAGCGCAACTCGGCGCGGCCGGCGAAGGCATCGCGCTGATTCGCCAGGGGTTAGCCGAAAAGATCGAGATTGGATCCAAATTGCATAGTGTCGAAGCTCTTATTTGTCTGGCCGAAGCTCAGGCGCTCGGCGGTATGACCCAAGACGCTCTAATCGCGATCGAGCGAGCACTCGAAGAGAATCCCTACGAAGTATTGGTGAGGCCCGAAGCTATGACGATACGTGGGGAACTTCGGCAGAAAGTTGGCCAATCCAAACCGGCGGAAGCCGACTTCCGCGAAGCCATCGCGCTCGCGCAAAGAATGGGTGCGAAGATGCTGGAGTTGCGCGCGACGACATCGCTCGCGCGGCTACTCGATCGCCAAGGCAAGCGCGACGAGGCGCGCGCGATGCTCGCCGCAATCTACAACTGGTTCACTGAAGGCTTCGACACCGCCGACCTGAAAGACGCCAAGTCACTGCTCGACGAGTTTGGTGCTTGACATGAAATGTCCTGCCTGCGGAGCTGAAAACCCTGCCGAACAGAAGTTCTGTAACGAATGCGCCGCGCCTTTTAAGCGGCGCTGCGCGAAATGCGGGTACGAGAACGCGCCAACCGCAAAATTTTGCGGCGACTGCGCTGCCCCGCTGACCTCCAACCCATCGAAATCGTCCGCTCCCGCTCAGCCGCTCCTATCGGTACACGTCGCACTGGACAGTGTCTCGCCGGAGACGCTCGAAGGCGAGCGCAAGACGGTCACCGCGCTGTTCGCCGATATCAAGGGCTCGACGGAGCTGGAGCAGGATTTAGATCCTGAAGAGGCGCGCGCGATCGTCGATCCTGCGCTCAAGCTGATGATCGACGCGGTGCGGCGCTACGACGGGTACATCGTGCAATCGACGGGCGACGGCATCTTCGCGCTGTTCGGCGCTCCGGTCGCGCATGAGGACCATCCGCAGCGCGCGCTGTATGCGGCGCTCAGGATGCAGGAAGAGTTGCGGCGGTACAGCGATAAGTTGCTTGCCGATGGCAGAGCGCCACTTGAGATTCGCGTCGGCGTCAACACCGGCGAAGTCGTGGTGCGATCGATTTCGACCGGCGGCGGACACGTCGAGTACACCCCGATCGGGCACACCACAAATCTGGCCTCGCGGATGCAGACGGTCGCTCCAACGGGGTCGATCGCGATCACGGAGCATACCCGTCGCCTGGTGGAAGGATATTTTGCGCTCAAGGCGCGCGGACCGATGCGAGTAAAGGGAGTGAGCGAGCCAATGAACGTCTATGAAGTGACCGGCCTGGGTCCGCTGCGCACGCGGTTGCAGCGCTCGGCAGGTCGCGGACTCAGCAGGTTCGTTGGACGCCACCTCGAGCTGAACGCGATCAAGCACGCGGAGGAGCAAGCGCGCGCCGGCCACGGGCAGCTGGTCGCGGCGATCGCGGAAGCGGGCAACGGCAAGTCGCGGCTCTTCTTCGAGTTCAGGGCCAGGAATCAGTCAGGATGGATGGTGCTGGAAACTTTCTCGGTCTCACATGGCAAGGCATCGGCTTATCTGCCGGTGATGCAGATACTGCTTGGCTATTTCGATATCGAGGGCGGCGACGACCCTCGTAAACGGCGAGAAAAAGTTTCGGGCCGGATCGCGGTCCTCGACCATGCGCTCGAGGATACTCTGCCGTATCTGCTGGGATTGCTCGGGATCGTAGAGGGAAACGATCCGCTTTCGGGGATGGACGCGCAGGTGCGCAAGCGGCGCACGCTCGATGCGATCAAGCGGATATTGGTGCGCGAATCGCTCAACCAGCCCCTGATGCTGATCTTCGAGGATCTGCACTGGATCGACGAGGAAACGCAGGGGTTGCTCAATCTCCTTGCCGACTCGATCGCCAATGCCAGGATCCTGCTGCTGACGAACTACCGGCCCGAGTATTCGCACGACTGGAGCAGCAAGACCTATTACACACAGTTGCGCCTCGATCCGCTGGGAATGGAATCCGCCGATGAGATGTTAACCGGCATGCTCGGCGACGGCGCGGCGCTGGCGCCGCTCAAGCGGCTGATCGTCGAAAAGACCGGCGGCAATCCGTTCTTCATGGAGGAGACGGTGCAGGTGCTGTGCGACGACGGCGCGCTGGTCCGTGAAGGCTCGGCGACCAGGCTCACCCGGGCGCTGGGCGAGCTGAAGATCCCGCCGACTGTGCGCGCGATCCTGGCCGCGCGCATTGACCGGTTGCCCGCGGGCGAGAAGGAGCTGCTCCAGACGCTCGCCGTGATTGGCACGGAGTTCGCCTTGTCGCTGGTCAGGCGGATGGTCAACACCACCAACGATGATGAGCTGGAACAGATGCTCGGCGATTTACAGACCACCGAGTTCATCTACGAGCAACCGGCTCCCGGCGACGTTGAATACACCTTCAAGCATGCCTTGACGCAGGAAGTGGCTTACAACTCGCTCCTGATCGAGCGGCGCAAGCATCTGCACGAGCGCGCCGCACAAGCGCTAGAGGCGATGTTCGCCGGACAACTCGAACACCATCTGGAACAGTTGGCGCATCATTACGGCCACAGCAATAACGGCGCCAAGGCTGCGGAGTACCTGGGGCGCGCCGGGCAGCAGGCGCTGCAGCGCTTCGCCTACGCCGACGCGATAGTTCGCCTGACCGCGGCCATCGAACTAATAAAGAAACTCCCGGACAGTGCGGAGCGTATCCAGCGGGAATTATTCCTTCAGTTGGCCCTCGGTCCCGCGTTAATGGCTCTCAGAGGCTACGCCGCGGTCGAATTTGAGCACGCCTACACGCGCGCGCTCGATCTATGCGACCAACTGGAAGACAATTCAACGCGATTCTCAGTGCTTTATGGCCTCTGGTCGTTCTACCTGGTCGAGGCGCAGCTGGAGAAATCTCGTGAGATCAGCAAACAGCTTCTGGACCTTGCCCTCGGCTCACAGGATCCGGGCTTGCTAATCGAGGCCCATTGGGCGCTGGGCTGTAGTCTGTTCTGGATGGGTGAGTTGACGTCGGCCAGTCGGCAGCTCACTCAGAGCCTCGAACTATACGAGCCCAACATGCACCAGGCGCTCAGCATACGCTATGGACAAGATCCCGAAGTTAGCTGCCTCTGCTACCTGGCCTTTATTCTCTGGCAGCGCGGCTTTCCTGATCAGGCTCGGGCGCATGGTGACAAGGCAGTGGCTCGAGCGCGAGAACTTGCGCATCCCTATGATGAGGCCTTTGCGCTGGGACTTACCTCGATGCTCCACCAACTTCGCGGTGAAGTAGGAGTGACCGACGAACGCGCCGAACGGGCGCGGGCGTTATCGGCGGAGCAAGGATTTCAGTTCTGGGAAGGGGTGGGAATGCTGATGCGGGGATGGGCAAAACGAGAAAAGCCCGAAGAAGCGCTCACGATGGCCAATCAGGGACTTCGAATGTACCAGGAAATAGGGTCGAGGGTTGGGCGCACATGGCTCCTGGCGCTAGTGAGTGAGACAGCATGCAGGGCCGGCGACCGTAGCGTCGGCCTCGACACCCTGAATACGGCTCTTAGTGCAATGACGAAAACCGAAGAGCGATGCTACGAGGCAGAGTTATATCGGCTCCGCGGCGAGCTCGCGCTCATCGAGTCCGGCGCGATTCAAAATAATGGTCCGCGCCTCCCAAGTGCTAACTCGCAGACCGAAGCTGAGGCCGACTTTCTCACAGCGATCAACATCGCTCGGCGCCAGCAAGCCAAATCCTGGGAGCTGCGGGCGGCGATGAGCCTGAGTCGTCTGCGGAAGGCCCAAGGCAAGAATGGCGAAGCTCACGAACTATTATCAGAGGTGTACAACTGGTTCACCGAGGGCTTCGACACCAGGGATCTGAAAGATGCAAACGCGCTTTTAGCGTCGCTCAGGTCGTAGGTCCGGTTGAATTCGGTCATCCACTCGCTTGAAAGAAGCGCGGACTGCCAGATCCGGAGCAGCGGAAAGGAGAATGCGATTGTCTGAAAAAGAATTGCCCGCCTACGTCGATTTCGGCGCAAACCCTCGCTATCAGGCGCCGTTCACGATCCAGGGATGCCGCATGAACAACTTTGTAGTCGCGGCGGATTTTGAGAAACTGCGCGCGCTCTTTTCCAACACCCTGAATAAACCGTCCGGCGGTGCGGTGGATTTCTGGCCGGTGGGCCTTCCCGGATTCACCTATGTTCTTTTCAGCTTCGTCGATATGCGGCATCAGAGCGCCAGGGAACCCACGCTGGGTTGGATCAGGGAACAGGAATTCACTGTTTTCGTGCCGGGATTTGATTTCAACGCGCTTCGCAACGGAGACCGGGGCTTTGCCTTCTTCATTCCGTATATCTTCGTCGATAGTGATGCGGCCCTGATCGTCGGGCGCGAAACGTATGGTTTTCCCAAGCGCCTGGGAAGCGTCTCGCTGCCGCCAGCACAGGGAGCGCCCACTTTCTTCGCTCTGGATACGCTCGTCATTCCCGGTGCCACACCAGACACAGAAGCGGTTTCCAGACGCTTGATTGAGATACATTCCGTGGGCGAGGGCAAACCGGAGGACCGCTCGGTGGTGTTCAGAGATTTCGAATCCATGTGCAAGCAGATAGCAGACCGCGTGTTTGGCGGGCCAATAAAAATCACGCAGGCCGAAGAACATCTCCTGGACATCGGCAGAGAGCTCGGCCTTGGAGTGCCGCTGGTCTTTCTCAAGCAATTGCGCGACACCGCGCTACAGGACCGCGCCTGCTATCAATCAATCGTGGCCTCATCGTTTTCACTCACCGCGTTTAACGGTGGCGGATTGCTGGGCGATTACGAAATCACTCTTAGTGACTTTCCTAGCGATCCGCTCCGAGAAGAGCTGGGACTTTCGACCGGTGTTCTCAGGCCGAAACTCAGCTTCCATGTCGAATATGATTTTATTGTCCCCCCCGGCCATGAACTGTGGCGGGCGAACACGACACCGTGAGACCGCGATAGGTAAACTACGGCACACGACTCACCAAGGAGAAACCGATCGTGGCTAACAACGGTAAACGCGAAAAGATCGTCATCCTTGGCGGCGGGGTAGCTTCTATAGCAACCGCATTCCAGTTGACCAGGGATCCCAAGTGGAAAGAAAAATTCGAAAGTGTCACCGTCTATCAAATGGGCTGGCGCCTTGGCGGCAAGGGAGCCAGCGGACGCGGTGAGTACGGGCGGATCGAAGAGCACGGACTCCACCTGTGGCTAGGCTTCTATGAAAATGCGTTCCGAATGATTCGCGAATGCTATGCGGAACTCGGCCGCCCGCCCGGTAGTCCACTGGCTACCTGGGACCAGGCGTTCAAGAAAGCCAGCTTCGTGGGTGCGGCAGATCGCTTTCAGAATGATTGGTCAGTCTGGCCGATTGATTTCCCCGAAGACTCCCGCAATCCGGGAGATCCTGACACTCACGATCCGTCGTGGGACATGTGGTACTACATCGAGCGCGCCTTCGAGCTAATGAAGAGCGTCCTTGAGTCACTGCTTGGCGGAACCCTTCAAACTGCCCTCTTCGCTGTGCAGGAACTCAAGGAAACAATGTCTCTCGATTCCGCGCGGCATACCCCCGGCCAACACGCCGGATTGCTGAATCTGCTTGACGACTTTGTCACTCGGATACGACGGGAGTTGCAGGAGCGAAGCAAGACCGACGTCGAGGCATGGCGGCTGTGGTGTCTCATTGAACTTTGCGCGGCGAACATTCGCGGGATCATCGATGACGGTCTAATCAAGGAGAGTCTCGACAAAATCAATCAATACGACTACCGCGAGTGGCTGAAGAAGCATCGCTGCGACGAGCAGGTCGCTGATGAATCTGCAGTCCTCTATGGTTTGTACGACCTCGCATTCGCCTACCGGGATGGGGACCGCACTAAACCGATGTTTGCGGCGGGAGAGGCGCTGCGTTCAGGCTCCCGCATCGCCTTCACCTACAAAGGGGCAATATTCTGGAAGATGCAAGCCGGGATGGGCGATGTCGTCTTTGCTCCGCTCTATCTGGTGCTGCAGAAACGCGGAGTGCAGTTTCGTTTCTTTCACCGGGTCAAGAACTTGCGGCTTTCCGAGGATCGGCAGTCTATCGCCGCGATCGAGATGGCTCGCCAGGTAACGCTGAATGATGAGACCGCGGAGTATCGCCCGCTGATTTCAGTCTGCGATCTCCCGTGCTGGCCGGCAGAGCCTTTGTATGAGCAGCTACGCGAAGGCGCGAGCTTGCGCGACAACAGCCAGGAGAGTGAAAAGGCCACCGGTTACAATCTTTATAACCTCGAGTCATTCTGGACCAAGTGGCAGGACGTCGGCGAGCACACCTTGAGAGCCGGCGAAGACTTTGACCGTGTCGTACTGGGTATTTCTCATGGGTCGCTACGCTACCTCACTCAGGAGCTGGTAAGCGACGCGAACAATCCCAAGTGGAAGCGGATGGTGGAGCGGGTCACGACCGTTCAGACGCAATCCTTCCAGGTGTGGCTCTCCGAAGATATGGAACGCTTGGGTTGGAAAAAACAGATTGATCTTTCGGGTTACGTGGAGCCGTTTGATACTTGGGCCGATATGCGCCAGTTAATCGATCGCGAAGCATGGCCCGCGGATCAGAAGCCGCAGGCTATTGCCTACTTCTGCAATACGATGCCGACGCCCCTGTCGCTGCCGCCCGCAACCGATCCGGCGTTTCCCGTCACCCAGGCGGATCTCGTCAAGGACAACGCGCTGCGGTTTCTGCATCGCGAGGTTCAAGTGTTGTGGCCAACGGCGGTTCGCGATGGTGATTTCCAGTGGAATTTGCTGGTAGGAGGAGGCGAGGCAGCGGGAGATACACGCTTCGCCTCGCAGTTCTGGCGTGCAAACTGCGACCCCTCGGAGCGTTACGTTCAGTCGCTCCCAGGCAGCAATCAGTATCGAATCAAAACCGCCGATACCGGATACAACAACCTTTATATCGTGGGTGACTGGATTGATTGCGGACTCAACGTTGGATGTGTCGAGGCAGCCGTCATGGCGGCGATGGAAGCGTCCAATGCGATCTCCGGCTCGCCGCAGCTCACAGAGATTATAGGCTACAAACACCCGTAAGTGCCGCGGCGAGCCTCAATCAGCCCATGCTGATCGCGATGGAGGACCAACCATCGGGTCGATCCTTCCACCCTGAGACTCACGCGAAGCTGGCGCGATGGCGCGATGAAGCCGCGGGCCGACGCCCCAGAAACCGCTCGTCCAGCGCGGCTTTGGCTTCGGCCATCACGTCGCGGACGATTTGGCCTGCAGGCTTGATCGAGTTGATCAGGCCCGCGCTTTGTCCGCAAGCCATCCCACCCTCTTCGATCTTGCCCTCATAGCGCGCCTTTTCGGCCAGCGGGAAGCCGTACTCGACCGACTGGATCGGAAATGGCCGGATTTCCGCCTCGCGCCCGACCCAGGAATCGGTGAACTTGTTGCGGATAAGCCGGCAGGGCTTGCCGGAATGGCATCGCGTGATGATCGTGCCTTCCTCGTCAATCTCGACGATTTTGTTCTTGTAATTGGCGTGCGCGAACGCCTCGACCGAGGCGACGAAGCGGCTGCCCATCCATACGCCCTGTGCGCCCAGCGCGAGCGCCGCCAACAGGCCTCGCCCGTCGGCCAGACCGCCTGCGGCCAGCACGGGAACGCGGACCGCGTCGACGATCTGCGGCACCAGCGTCATCGTGCCGATGCGTCCGGTGTGCCCGCCGGCCTCATGTCCCTGCGCGACAATGACATCGACCCCCGAGGCCTCGAGCCGCCGCGCCTGCTTGACGTTGCCGCACAATGACATCACGACCACGCCGGCTTTGTGCGCTTGCGCGACGATACCGGAGGGGTTGCCCAAGCCCGAGACGATGACCGGGATTTTCTCCTCGAAGGTTATATCGATGAGGCGCTGCACATTCGAGGCGTAGCGCAGAACCGTTGCATTTTTGGGATCGGCTTTGACTTCGGCAAAAAGAATGTCGACGGCGAAAGGGCGGTCGGTCAAATCATAGCAGCGGTGGATTTGCTCGGTTAATTCTCGCGTACTCATCGAGCCTGACCCGATACATCCCAGGCCGCCGGCGTTTGATACTGCGGCGGCAAGCTCGGCATGCGCAACAAAACCCATCCCCGCTTGAAAGACGGGGAATTTGATTCCCAAGCGTTTGGTGATTGGAGTCTCAAAGCTCGATTCGAGTGTCATTAGAGCACCTCATTCAGATGCCGACACGGTGTCGGCGGATGTGCCAAAAAAGGTCACGCACCGGTTTGGTTGTCAAGGGTTATTTGTTCAATTAATCGATCGTTCAATGTTGCTCCAGTATCGGGGGCGCGCTAAATCAGGATTCGTTAGTTGCGCGATCTTGGAGCCGTTGGCCTGGTAACGTCGCACGGGTTGAGACGACCTAAGCTGGCAGTTTTTGATTGGGCCGTCCCTCTCGTGCGCCTGCTCCATCGAGCCGCCGCTTGGGTTGTGGGGATTGTTGCAGGCGGTTGCGGATACTGAGCGGGCTGATGGTCGAGTAGAAAGAGCCGCTGCGCATGGCGCGGGATGGTTTTGGTGCTCTTTTTCGTAAGGCCAGTTCCGGCGGTCGCGTCCGCCCGGAGCGATCGAATAGTCGTCGACAGTTGGGTTCGTCCGATCTGCGTCACTTCGATTTGCGTCACAATGACAGGACGGCTGAGCAGCAAATGAGTTTAGCTGATCGCGCCAACCCCAGGGTTTCCGTCTTAATAGCTCGCTTCTTCGCCGCGTTCAAATTTCAATACAACCTGGAAAAGATTTCGGGCGTCGTGCCGGATAGCGCCGTGCGTCGGGGACTTTGTGCGGCGGGGTCGCGATGCGCGGATCGGGAGAACCAGGGAGGTTAGCTTGTGCGAAATGGCCCGCTCGTTCATAGACGCCCTCAGGTCTCGAGATTTGCCTATGGCACGCCAACTCCGCTTGAACGCCTGGCGGCGCTCGCACCGTTAGGAGCACCCCGGCCGTTCACACGCCGTATCCGCGCCCAACAACCGGAACCCGAACCCCAGGATTTCGAGCCGGTCCGGCTGAACTTAGGCAGCCGATTGCCGATCAACTTGCGCCATTTTCTGAGCAAGCAATTAGGCTCACTGGCGCGAATCGAAGAGGATTGCATCATCGCGCTTAAGCCGCGCTCGAGCGAAGCGCTGATGCGTGAGTTGGCGCGCGCGATTCGCCGCTTTTCGGCAGAGCGGGCGCGAGAGGCATGGTCCGAATGCGCAATCGGACTGGAACGCCTGGAGCATGAGTTTTTCGGCCCTGAGGCCGACGAGCGCTCTCCGGTGGTGCTGTGCCTGCGATGTACGGCGTTTGGAACCGGCGCGCTCGAGCAGCATTGCGGGCCCCACTGTCTGGCGGTCGATCTGGGCGCTGCGGTGAAAGCTGACCGGATCGAGCGCGGGCCGAGCGCCCCAGGCTCGAACGCGATGCATCGTGCGATCGAGAACTTTCGTATCGCACGCGAAGCCGCGGGCCTCGAGCATTACGATTTGGACTGTTACGTCGCCGGCGGTCAGGTCAGTTTTTCCTGGCGCCCGCTGCCCGCGCTCCACTAGCACGGATCTGGTCCCTCCGACCTTGCGGGTCTCTTCCCTCGACCTTAAAGGACGAGGGATCAGAAATTACGCGACGATACGGTCGGAGAAGCCGGTTACGTCGTGGGTCATTATCAGGAGATCGCGCGGATGGCCTTTGCGATCCTCTACCCAGTCCGTCAGCACCGCTTCCACCTGGAAGCCCAGATGCTCGAAGGCGGTACGGGCGGCGGTTTGATCG
>JBARDN010000289.1:0-10321 GCA_049795175.1 Binataceae bacterium (SeqCode)
TCGCGCTGAAGGTCGCGATTATGAGAACGAAGACCAGGCCGAGGTTATGCAAAATCGCCGGGTCCACCTGCCCCTGCACCGCATGCTGCGGAAAGCTGACCCAGGCGAGAATAAGTCCGGAGAGAAAGATTCCGACTCCGGTAACACATTTCGAGATGAGGCCGTTGGCGGCAAACAGCAAGCCCTCCGAGCGCTGCCCGGTTGACACCGCCGCATCTTCGACCACGTCTGACATCATCGAGGCCACAATGATGAATCCGGCAATCCCGAGGGTGCTGGAGATGAACTCGAAGACGATCACGAGCGCCAGCAATCCGCCGGTGCGGTTGGGCGGCGCCAAGTCGAGCAGGCGCAGCGTGATGGGTATGATTGACGCGAACAGCGAGGCGAAAAAGAGGCCGATCATCGTCGGCTTCTTCCCGAACCGCTTTGAGATTGCCGGCGCGAACGCAACTCCGGCAAACGCGGCCAACAGCCCGACCATCGCAAGGTACGAAAGTTGGGCGGGCGTCAGCTCAAAGAAATAGTTCGCGATGTAGATGCTGAGCCCCTGCCTGACGCCGCCGGAAACGGCGGAGATCACTCCCGCAATCATCAACGCGAGAAACGATCGATTAGTCAACGTGCCGCTGACTTCGTGGAACTTCTCGCGCCATGAGCCCCGTACCACCGGAGTATGGACCAGGGCCTCGATGAAGCGATGGGTGCCCAGGCATGAGATCATGATCGAAAGAAAAATCGCGATGCTCGCGACCAACGCGTATTCGCTGTAGCCCGCGCGGTTCAGCAAGCCCAGCGGATGAGTCGCGTCCTTGCGCAGGAAGACCTGGAACGCGAGTATCGACATCCCCGCCCCACCGACCGCTCCGAAAAAGAAGCGCGAACTCATCAGGCCGGTGCGCTGGTCGTAGTCGAGCGTGAGTTCCGGTCCCAGCGCAGAGCTGGGGATTTCATACAGGCTCAGCAGCACGCGCACGATCACCAGCATCGCGACCACGTAAACGAACAGGTAGCTCTTGGGCCATCCGAGCGGAGGATCGAACAGCAAATAGAATGCGACCGCGGCCGGAACCGCGGAGGCGTACATGAACGGATGGCGCCGGCCCCATCGCGAGCGTGTGTGATCCGACCATTCCCCGATGAGTGGATCACAGATCGCATCGAACATCAGCGTTATCATCAGCGCCGTGCCCACCCATGCCGCCGGCAGTCCCACGACCTGGTTGAAGAACAGCAGCAGAAGCGAGAGTGCGGTGGTGTGTACCCCAAACGCGACCGAGCCCACGCCATATAAGACGTTGGTGGCAAATGTGAGCGGCGGACGGCTTGAGGTTGATTGCTGATCGCTCACCAGGCACGCTCTCCGCGCGCCAGACATTCGGCGCCCCCGTCCACAAAGAGGATTTGCCCCGTCATCAGCGAATTTTCCGGGCTCACGCACCAGGCAAGGATCGCCGCCATCTGCTCCGGACGGGCGGGATAAACCCCGTGCATCGGTACCATCCGCTCCATCGCCGCGCTCCGGTCTGGATCTGACAGGATGTATGAAGCCGCAGGCGTATCGATAAATCCTGGAGCAACCACGTTCAGCGAGATTCCGGCGCCGGCCCACTCTGGTTTCACCGCGACTCTTCGGCACCAGCAGTTCAAGGAATGCTTGGCAGCGCCGTACAGATCCAAACCGATCTTCACCGCTTGGGCCGTGGTCAGCTTGTCCAGGGGCGCAGTTTTCGCGGCGAACTCCGACGCGGCGGCGATTGCTGCGCGTTCGTCCATACTCAGACAAGCTGAGACCAGTGCTTTATCCGCGGATCCAAACGAGGCTATCGAGGACACCGCTACCGCACGAGGCGCCGGACTGTCCTTAAGCAGTGGACGCAAGCCCTCGAGGGTTGCGACTGCGCCGAAGAAGTTCAACTGGAGGCTGGTCTGGGGCGGCCCGCCACCGGCATTGGCGACGATCCCGTCAATCCTGCCTCCGGACAGGCGCGTCACGCCATTGACCAACTCGGCACGTCCTTCGGTGGTCGTCAGATCCGCAACGACATCCGCATCGCGGAGGTCACAAGCAATGACCCGGCCTCCTCGCTCGCGAAGATAACGCGCCGTCGCGGCTCCGATGCCGGAGGCGGCGCCTGTGACCACATAGGTTCGATCCACGGCTAATGCTCACTTCGAGCCTTGCGGCCCTTTGCGTCGTCGCGAATCAGTTCGGCTCCCGCCGGCTCGACCGGGTAACCATACTTGCTTCTCGCGTTGGCGTGTCCGACGTGATGAAGCGCGAACGCCGCCTGGACCGCGGTCCACTGCCCTTGCGCGTCGAGACTCTGATTGACGGCCATCTTGGCCAGGCGGAGTCCGATCGCCGGGCGCTTGGCGATACGCTCGGCAAGTTCGAGCGTGGCGGTTTCCAAATCCGATCGAGGAACCACCAGGTTGACCATTCCCAATTGGTGGCACTCCTGGGCGCTGAAGGCGGCGCCGGTGAACAGCATCTCTTTAGCCTTGCGTGCGCCGAGCTCCCACGTATGAGTGAAAAACTCGTGGCCGTTCACGCCGAAGGCAACCACTGGATCTGAAAAGGTCGCATCTTCGCTCGCAACCACGATATCGAACGGCCACACCAGCATCAGGCCGCCGGCGATAACTTTTCCATGGACTTGCGCGATCGTCGGCTTGGGCAGATTACGCCATCGCCAGCAAAACCCGAGGTAGATCTCCTCTTCGCCGTTCATCATTCCGGCCTGGCCCTCTTCATCGAATCCGCCCCACAGACTCACGGTGTCGAAGTCGTTCAGATCGGCGCGATCGTTCAGATCATGCCCGGATGAGTAGTGCGGGCCATCGGCGGATATGATGATGACCTTGATGTCGTTATCGGCAACCGCGATCCGAAAAGCGCGGTCGATTTCGTAGAGCATCTTGCGGTCCTGCGCGTTGCGCTGCTCTGGCCGGGCCAGCACCACGCGAGCAATATGCGGTGCGGGATTTTCGTAACGGATTCTTTCAAAGGTCGAACTGATGTTCGCCTGCTTTCCTTTTCGAGCCATCGAGACCTCCGCGGCTTGCGCCTTATCGGATCCTACTTAAGTGCTGGTTTAACGAGCTCCAGCGCGATCATCGTGCGGCCGATTTACCGTGGCGGATAACTTCGCCCGCGCGGGCTCCCGTGTGTTGACCGTCGAGCACGTTGATCTTGCCGTTTACGATCGTGGCCTTGTAGCCGATCGAGCGCTGAGTCCACCGCGGCGCGCCGCCCGGGAAATCGTTCACCATCTCGGGCTGCAGCTCCGCGACTTTATCCGCGTCAAACACGTTAACGTCAGCGCGCATGCCTACCGCCAGCGCCCCGCGATCTTTCAGCCCGATCACTCGCGCGGGAGCTGAGGTCATGCGGCGAATCGCTTCCGCGATCGAATAAAGGCCGGTTTTACGCACCCAATGAGAGAGCACGAAACTGGCCCATCCCGCGTCGATCATTTGCGAGACGTGCGCGCCGGCATCGCCCAAGCCCGGGAAGCAGTGCTCGCTCTTGATCACCTCGCTCAGCGCCTTGAGGCTGCGATTGTGCATGATGAAATTGAACAGCGCTTTGCCCTTGGTCTCGCGCGAGAGCCGCAGGAAAGTCTCTGACCAGTGCTCTCCGGCCGCGGTGGCAATCGCGAGCAGATTGTTTTCCGGCGCATCCGTGTAATCAGGCGAAGGACCCGCGCCCAGATAGTAGACCCACTTCATCTCGGACGGGGTGGGATTTTGGCGCCGGCCTTCTTCAATCAGCTTGGCGCTGAAGCCGGAATCATTCAGGGCGGCCACGCGTTCGGGGAATTCCATCTTCTGCAAGCGTTTCCAAGTTTCACCCAAGTGCGGCAGCTGCGAAGATTGCAGTCCAAACATAGCGCCCGACCCCCGCACCTGAGTGATCGCCGTGATGTCGCGCCCGGCGCATAGCCGCTCGAGAACCTCGCGCCCCTGCACGCCGGAATTTTCATCCTCGCCCGCGCCATAGCTGAACAGGAAGCGGCCCCTTCCGCTTTTCACGATCGCCATCAGGGCCTTGGGATCGTCGCCAACGAACTGAACCAGGCCGTCGCGCGGCCATACTTGGCCGGCGATATCGACCAGCTCGATCGGATCGGCGAAAGTTCCAGGAATCGACCGCCCGTCGGGCAGCTTGTGCGGCGGATGACGATTGGTCGAGAATCCAACCGCGCCGTGATCGATTGATTCGCGTACGATTTCGGCCATCCTGCGCCGCTCAGCTTCGGTCGCTTGCTCCTCGACCGCGCGCTCACCCATGACGTAAAAGCGCACCGCGCAGTGCCCGACCATCCCGGCGAGGTTAATCCCCGGCTTGAGTTGTTCGACCGCATCGAGGTAGCCGCCGTAGTCTTCCCACGTCCATGGCAGGCCGCTGAGGATCGCGTTGCGTGGAATGTCCTCGACCGTCTCCATCATTCCGGCGAGCAGTTCTCGATCAGCAGGTTTGCACGGCGCGAAAGTGACGCCGCAATTACCCATCAACGCAGTGGTAACGCCATGCCAGCTCACCGGCGTTAGATCAGGATCCCAGCCGATTTGGGCATCGAGATGAGTATGGATATCGACGAATCCCGGCGAGACGACCATTCCCGCGGCGTCGATCACCTGCCGACCGCCGCCGATCTTTCCGCCAATTTCGGTGATTCGTCCGTCGTCGATTGCCAGGTCGCCCGCGAATGGCTCGACGCCGGTTCCATCGACGATAGTGCCGCCTCTAATTACGATCTCATGTGACATTGCGGTCTCCTTGGTCCGATGCCGGAGGCGGCACCGTCTTATTGCTGCGGGGGAATGCGAGTGGTTTCGAGGGCCTCGTGAGCCCCGGCCCGCTTTGCGCCGCGACCAGCGAGTTCACGATAAAATCAACGGTTGTTTCTTCGGCGGCGTCATCGTCGATACCTTGCGAGGCGTGGTCGCCGCGGCGGTTTCGGGCGAACCATGCAATGGTCTCGACAACAAGCCGTGCGGCGACGGCGGGATGCGGAACCGGCCGGAACTGACCCGCCTCGATGCGCGACTCGATAAGGCGGGTGAGCAAGGCGACGAGTCCGCCGCGCATCTTGCCAAAATAGAGCTCATCGAGTTCGGGCAGGTCGAGCGCGGAGCGATCGAGCATCGCGGTCACATGCGCCGTGCGATACATGTTCGCATAAAGCTCGCGTACGATGCTTTCCAGTTCGATGGATGGGTTTTCGGCGCGTATGCGCTTGACCGCGGCCAAGAGTGTAGGAGCCCCGGCTTCTTTCCGGAAGCGTTCGGCAATCAGTTTGACGAGCGCGCCGGGCGCAGGAGTGCGCACGGGAAAGGCCGGTGGCTCGCCGGAAGTCAGGTGGCTGAAACCGTGATCGATGACGAAATAGAAGAGGGCTTCTTTGCTCTCGACGTAGTTGTAGAGCAGACCCGCGGAAACTCCCATCTCGCGCGCGATGTCGGCCATCTGCGCGCGTCGAAAGCCCTTCGTCGCGAACACGCGGATCGCGGCTTCGATGAGGCTCGGGATTCGATCGGCGGGTCTATTTCTGGCCACGGGTTCCTGTTCCCATCAGAAATATATAACTGAATGATTCATTCAGTCAATAGCTTGTCACCGTTCGCAAACGCAGACGGCTGGTGCAGACGGAACAAATCTCAGAAGGCGGATTACAGGCTTATGTGGCACAGGCATAAGCCTGTGTTCTTGGAGCGTCGGAGCAGTGCGCGGGTTACGTCAGATGCCCCGCGATCGCGGGTGCGGCCGGTGTCGTGCGTTGGTTCCCGACCGCGCGCAAAATATCGGTCTTGGTGATTAGCCCGGAAATCTCGCCGGTGTGATCGTGTGTGACCAGCAGCATCTGCTCGCCGTCCTCGCGCACCAGGAGCCTCAGCGCCTCGCTCAAATCGCAATCCTCGCTGACTCGCGTGACCTCGCGATCGGCCAGCGAGCCCATCGTCGTGTTGCCCCACTCTGAGGGTGCGACGCGGCCGAGATCCGACGCCGACACCAGCCCGATAATTTCCTTGTCTTTATAAACCGGGAAATGCGTGTGATCATGATTCGCAGCGACTGATTGCGCAAAATCCGCAACCGTCGCCGATGCCAGCACGGATACGATCTTGCGCTGCATCACGTCGCGCACCGCCAGGTTGCGCAGCTCCGCAATCTTCACCGTCTCATGCAGATGCTGATCGCCGGAGACCGATGCCTCACCGGAGATCGCGTACGCAACCGCGGCGCCGATCAGGCTCGGGATAATGTAGGTATGCCCGCCGGTGGTCTCGGCGACGAACACCACCGCGGTCAGCGGAGTCTTGTAGCCCGCGGCGATGAACGACGCCATCCCGACCGCCGCGTACATATCCAGCGCCGGCGAGTGCATGATCGATTGCGCAAACGCGCTGCCGAAGCATCCCCCGACCAGCAACAGCGGCACGAACATCGCGCTCACGCCGCCAGAAGCGAGCGAGCAGATCGTCGCGGCGAGCTTCAGAATCGCAAACGTGATCAGCAGGTGCGACGGAAACGGCGTGCTCAGCACGTAACGCACCGCCTCGTAGTTGGGGCCGATCGGAATCAGCTTTCCGGGAAACATCGAGACGAACGCGAGCCCGCAGATCGCGGTGCCGAATCCTCCCGCCAGAAGCTTTACCGTATGCGGCACGCGGCTGTGCACGAAGAACACCCGCACGCGGCGAAACGTGATGTCGAATACGATCGCGATTAGCCCGATCCCCGCGCCCAACAGCGCCGACCAGAATACGTCCGAGGCTTTGAACACGTGGCTCGCGCGAAATCCGAATAGCGGCTCGGCGCTAATCACCGTCACCAGCGTCGCGTACGCGACCACCGACGAGATTAGCGACGGCAACAGCGCTTCGTGCGCAAGGTCGTCTTTGTACGGCATCTCGAGCGCGAACACGATTCCGGTAAGCGGCGCGCGAAACACCGCCGCCATCCCGGCCGCCGCGCCGCTGATCAGCATGATCCGCCGGTCGCGCGATTCGAGCCGCGAGTAGTGCCGGCGCAGCTTCACCCACAACCACGATCCGATCGCGCCTCCGCCGTAAATACTTGGTCCCTCCAGCGCGGCGCTGCCGCCCGATCCGACCGTCGTCACGGCTGCGAGCAGCTTCCACCAGAACGGCTTGAAATCGATGTCGCCCTGATGGTCGTGGTACGAGCGGATGATCTCCTCGGTCGAGTGCTCATCGGGATCCGGCGTACGGAACTGCATGATCAATCCGGTGAGCAGAAAACCGAACAGGAGCCCCGGCAGGATCATCCAGTGATGTGCCAGGTAAAGCGGCAGCAGCGTCGCCCAGATCTTACCCAGAATCAGAATCGTAAGTCCGGCAATCACCAGTCCCGTGATCACTCCGATTATCGGCGCGACTAAAAGCCACTTCTGGATGTCGCGGGAATACGTCGCACTGAGATCTTCGCTGATCAGCGCGGTATATTTTTTTAATTGCGGATGCTGAAATAACGCCGAGTCTAAAATACGCGCTACAATGCCCACCCCGGAATACTCCCATGTCTTCCCCAAGTTTTGCTACGCCACCTCGGGTCGCGCGGCGTCCGCCGGCTGGGAAAGCTGTGCCGACCTGATACAAATGAACCAGCGATTGTAGCATTTGCGCCACATACCAAAAGCCGTCTCGGCGCATATTTTCGATGCTATCGGGCGGAATGTGCTACACGAGAGCCAGCCGCGGACGCAAAACTCTACGTTTGCGACACATCGTATGACGCAAGCGTCGCAGGGACTTCTAGAGATGACAAGACTAATCAACCCGACAGATATCACTTTTGTGGTGAATCGAGGACGCTGGTGGCACGGCAATTGGATCGTTTCTCGTAACTCAGTTCTCGTCATTGAAAATTGTTTTTCGTCGGCAAAATTCCTAACGAAAAACCGAGATTTTATTCTGCGATTGAAGTAACCTTACGGCGCTGCGTCCAAGTGGAATAGTATGGAGAACGACGAAAAAGATCTCGAAGGCGCCGCCGCCTGCGTCCGTATTTTTCTCGTCGAGGATAATCCGGATCACGTTTTCATCGCGCTCACCGTGATGCGCCAGGTGCTGGGCGACGCGATCGAAATGCTGCACGCGCAAAACGCCGAAGAGGCGCTCGACATGATCGCGCAGTTCACCGAGTACGATCGCCCCGATCTTTTCTTTGTCGATCTGCGGCTGCCCGACAACGGCGGCTTCTCTGTGCTCACCGCAGTCCGCGGCAGCGAAGTGTGCTCGATGGTTCCGCTGTTCGTCGTGACCAGCTCGATGTACGACCGCGATATCGCCGAGAGCTATGAGCTCGGCGCCTCGGCGGTGTTGTCCAAGCCCTTGTCGCGCGCAAAGCTGCGCGAAGAACTGACCCGAATCGGGGCACTCCCGCCGTCCACCGAGCATCCGCCCGGAACTACTTACCGTCACTAAAAAATTTAAAAAATTTAATTGATCGATCCCGAGAGCGATTTTTCGCGGCGGCCGATCAGTGTCATTCCGCGCGTGGCTGCCGGAGCCTGCCCCTGAGCCCGCCGAAGGGCGCGCGGGAATGACACCGGCAGGTCGCGACTCTGAATTCTCAAATTTGCCCGCGCTTGACGCCCACAGCCGCGAGTAGGATTCTCGGTTCTGGCACTGCGCAACTGGCGCATCCGAGGTCCCGCGTGAAACCCCATTCATTCGATAAAAGCAACGCGCTCATGGAGCGCGCGCGCAAGGTCGTTCCCGGCGGCATCTACGGGCATCAGAACCCCGCGATGCTCACCAAGGGCGCGTTCCCGTCATTCTTCGCACGCGGCGAAGGCTCGCACATCTGGGACGTCGATGGCAACGAATACATCGACTACATGGCCTCTTACGGACCGATCGTGCTCGGGCATCGGCATCCCCGCGTCGAGGAAGCTGTCCGCCGCCAGATGGAGTTCGGCAACTGCTTCAACGCCCCCGGCCCGCTGTGGGTCGAGCTGGCGGAATACATGGTCTCGATCACGCCGTTCGCCGATTGGACGGTGTTCGCGAAAAACGGCTCCGACGTATGCACCTGGGCGACCGTGGTCGCCCGCCATGCGACCGGACGCAAGAAGATCGCGATGTGTTCGGGGGCGTATCACGGCGCGCACGTGTGGTGCACGCCTGCTCCCGGCGGCGTGATGCCCGAGGA
Organism: Binataceae bacterium (SeqCode); assembly: GCA_049795175.1. Classification (GTDB taxonomy): domain Bacteria; phylum Desulfobacterota; class Binatia; order Binatales; family Binataceae; genus JBARDN01. The sequence goes on from JBARDN010000289.1 coordinate 9,188, forward strand.
TCGCGCCAACATCGTCTATTTCAACTACAACAACCTCGCGAGCCTGCGCGACCTGATCGCCGACAACGAAGGCGAGATCGCTGGCGTCATTCTCTCTCCGTTTCGGCATGACGCGGGCCACGACCAGGAACTTCCGGTTGAAGGATTTCTCGCTGGTGTGCGCGACCTGTGCGACCGCAACGGTATCGTGTTTATTCTCGACGACGTGCGCGCCGGCTTCCGTCTCAACCTGGGCGGCTCCGGCGAACTGTTCGGCGTGCGCCCTGATCTGTCGACCTACTGCAAGGCGATGGGCAACGGCTATCCGATCTCCGCGTGCATGGGCCGCGACAGCCTGAAGCAGGCCGCGCAGGAAGTGTTTTTCACCGGCTCGTACTTCACCAGCGCAATTCCGATGGCGGCGGCGCTGGCGTGTTTGCAGGAACTCGCCGCGACCGGCGGAATCGAACGGATGCGGATGCTCGGCGAAAAGCTCCGCGACGGATTGCTCGCGCAGGCGCGCTCGCACAGCTTCGAGGTGACCTACTCGGGACCGCCCGCGATTCCCTACATGACATTCAAAGACGATCACGGCCGCCATGATCGGATGAAAGCATTTGCCGGCGCCTGCTCGCTAAACGGCGTTTACCTCGCGCCGCGCCACAACTGGTTCCTGACCGCCGCCCACACCGAAGACGACATCGCCCGCACCCTCGAGGTAACCGACGCCGCATTTACCACAGTCCGCAAACAATTCCCCGCGTAGCGCCGTGTCTGGTCCCGCGCCCTGAAAGGGAGAGGTTAGGTGAGGGTCCTTTAATCTTGAGTCGCGCTACTGAGCGACCATAGATTCCTCTTTTTAGTCGCGCAGCGCGTGCGCGCTGCGCTGAGAAATGACCCTCACCTTGCCTCTTCCTTAGAGGCTGTCGATAATTGTCGCAGCGCGATCTGTAATGACCGGCGAGACGCCGGTCCTACAGAAAAAGGCCTTTTGCCAGTAGGGCCGCCGTCTCGGCGGCCTCTTACCTCCGGAGTTACCTGATGATTCGGTTTATCTCCGTGTATCGACAGCCATATAGAGCGACGGATCAGAAGACGCGGGAGCTCTAAAGCATTTCCCGCAAAAAAACAAGGCTGAACTGTTCAGCCTTGTCA
>JBARDN010000290.1:0-3273 GCA_049795175.1 Binataceae bacterium (SeqCode)
GTTGGGGGGGCGTGGCGCCGGGCCCGCTGCACGATACGCCGCTCGCAATCGATGAGGACACAATCGCGCAGGCTGCCTGGCGGGTCTGGAATCCGGGCGCGGTTACTATATGATTAGCAGCATCGAATAATTCGCCGCCGTCCGATTAGCGCGCCTGCTCCGGCGCCGGACGCCAAGCATATCCATCAAGCGCACTTATCAAGAAGGAAAGCAGCAAGCGACATGGCCTACAAGCATATCAAGGTTCCCAGCGACGGACAGAAAATCACCCTCGGCAAGAATCACACGCTGAATGTTCCCGACCGCCCGATCATCCCGTTTATAGAAGGCGACGGCACCGGTCCCGATATCTGGCGCGCGTCGCAGTACGTGTTCGATCATGCTGTCGCGAAAATCTACGGCGGCAAACGCAAGATCGCGTGGATGGAAGTTTACGCGGGCGAAAAGCCGTTCAAGGAACAGAACTCCTGGCTGCCCGATGAAACCGTCGAGGCGTTCAAGGAATTTCTGGTCGGGATCAAAGGCCCTCTGACCACGCCGATCGGCGGCGGAATCCGTTCGCTCAACGTCGCGCTGCGCCAGATGCTCGACCTCTACGTATGCCTGCGTCCGGTGCGCTACTTCACGGGAGTGCCGAGCCCCGTCAAGCATCCGGAGAAGCTCAACGTCGTAATCTTCCGCGAAAATACCGAAGACATCTACGCCGGAATCGAATGGCCGGCCGAGTCGCCCGAAGCCAAGAAGCTCATCAAGTTTCTACAGGACGAAATGGGCGTCAAGAATATCCGCTTCCCCAATACTTCCGGAATCGGGATCAAGCCGATCTCGCGCGAGGGCTCCGAGCGCCTGATTCGCGCCGCCCTGGACTACGCGCTGCTGCACAAACGCAAGAGCGTGACCTTCGTCCACAAGGGCAACATCATGAAGTTCACCGAAGGCGCGTTCCGCGACTGGGGCTATGAACTCGTCCGCCGCGAGTACAAAGGCAAAGCGGTGGGATGGGATGATTGCGGCGGCAAGCCTCCCGCAGGCGAGCTGCTGGTCAAGGATGCGATCGCGGATATCACCTTGCAGCAGATCCTGACCCGGCCCGACGAGTTCGATGTCGTCGCGACGATGAATCTCAACGGCGACTATATTTCCGACGCGCTCGCCGCGCAGGTCGGAGGAATCGGAATCGCGCCCGGCGCGAATATCAACTATCTGACCGGCCACGCGATCTTCGAGGCGACTCACGGCACCGCGCCCAAGTATGCGAATCAGGACAAAGTGAATCCGGGCTCGGTGATTTTGTCCGGCGTCCTGATGTTCGAGCATATGGGATGGCAGGAAGCGGCCGACGGAATTATCCGCGGACTGGAAAAGACCATCGCGAACAAAACCGTCACCTACGATTTCGAGCGCCTGATGACCGGCGCCAAGCTGCTCAAGTGCTCGGAGTTCGGCAAGGCGATCGTCGAGAATATCCAGACCGCGTGAATCGAATTGACACTATCCGGGACCGGCGCGCCGACGCGACGCGCCGGTCCTGTCGCGTCTGCGGCTGAAACCGCGATGCGCCACAGAAACAGGATCGCAGCGTCCGCCCTGGCGATCGCTCTCGCAGCCGCGGCGGCAGCAGGATGCTCCTCCGGCGCGGCGCAATCGCTACTTCAGAATCCAGCTCCCGCGAAGCAGCAACAGCCTGCGCAGGCATCCGCGGTCCGCACCGCATTCCTGCCCGATCCGGCGCGGATGACGGCGGATAGCCGCCTTCCCTTTCAGCAATCATGGATCCAGCCGGGTGCCGATTTCAAAAGCTTCACCGAGGTAATGCTCGCGCCGATCAGCCTCGAATATCTCGCGCCCGCGCCGCCCGCGATTGCAGGCGCTCCGCCCCAGGACAACCGGCATGCTTCGGTTGACGCCGCGGTCTTCGCGGGCGACGCATTGATCCGCGCGGTACAGGCGGATCCATCGCATCACTTCACGATAGCGACTAAGGCGGACGCGAAAACGATCGTGGTCGAGATGGCGATCGTCGAGCTTACGCCGAACACGCAGCCGTCCTCGGCGGACGCGTTCGGCATGCCGACAAATTCCTCGGCGTCGTCGGCGCTTCAGCATGAGGCGAACCTCGACGGACGCGGAACGATCGCGATGGAGCTCAAATTGCGCGACGGCAAGACCAACCGGGTCATCGCGATTTTCGCCGACGCGCGCCGCGCCAAGGTTCCTTCGGGTGACGAGCGACTCACGCCGGGCTACGGATACGCAAATGAGATCGTCGGCGACTGGATGCGCCAGATCGTCGCGATGCTCGACGCCTGAGCGCCATCCGAACGACAATGCGAAAATCGAACCTGTGGTTTGCGGTGCTGATACTCGCGCTCGCGGCTCAGCTCTGTGCGTGCGCGCCGAATCCTGCGACCGGAGGCTCGAGCCTGACCGGCCTCAGCTCGAGCGCAACCGAAACCCAGACCGGCGCGGATCAGAATCCCGCCGTGCTGGCCGCTCTTGGCGGCGTTTATGCGGACGCGTCCCTGGGCGCTTACGTCAGCGAGGTCGGACAGCGGATCGCCGCGGGCGCCGAGCGCAAGGACATCACCTACAAGTTCCAGGTGCTCGACACACCGATCGTCAATGCGCTCGCGATTCCGGGCGGCTATATCTACGTCTCGCGCGGGCTCTTGGCGCTGGTCAACAACGAAGCCGAGCTCGCAGGCGTGCTGGGGCATGAGGTCGGCCACGTCGCCGCGATGCATCATGCGCAAGGGCAGGTGCGCGACACGATCGCGCAGGTCGGGATGCTGCCGCTTGCGATCGTCTCTCCGTTTCTGCTCGGCGCTCCGCAGATGGCGGCGCAGAGCTACCTGCGCTCGTTCTCGCGCGATGCCGAGTACGAGGCCGACACGCTGGGAATCAGGTACGTTGCCCGCGCGGGATACGATCCGGCCGCGACCGCGACGTTCCTCAACACGATGCGCAATTACGAGCAGGTGCAGGCGCTGATCGACGGGCGCGGCGCCGGCTCGATCGATCAGTTCGACTACATGGCGACGCATCCCAACGCGCTCGAGCGTTATCGCCGCGCGCTGGCGCAGGCGGCGCAGACTCCGGTTGCGAATCCGATAGTCCGGCGCCGCGAATTTCTTGCGCAAATCGCCGGCGTCATCTACGGCGAATCACCCGAGCAGGGCTTTATCCGCGGCCGGATGTTCGCGCATCCGAAGCTCCGCTTCGCCTTCGAGGTGCCCAAAGGTTTCGAGCTGTTCGACACCTCAGATGCGATCT
>JBARDN010000291.1:0-2004 GCA_049795175.1 Binataceae bacterium (SeqCode)
AATTGGCCTCTTCGAGCGCGGCGCTCATGAGCTTGCCCGGATCGACAATTTCGGCACTGGCGAGCCGGGTCTCAACATAATCGCGGATCGTTTTTACCGCAATTGCGGCTGCGACTTCCCCGGCTTCGGCGCCGCCCATCCCGTCGCATACGACGCATAGATGATTCTGGTCCGGCTCGACCAGCGAGTCACGCACGTAATCGACGATCATCACCGCGTCCTCGTTGTGGTCGCGCACCATCCCGACGTCGGTCAGCGCGGCGATGCGCACCCGGAATTGCGTGAGCAGGCGCGTCAGCTCGGCTTTGAATTCGTCGATCGTTGCCCAGCGCGCGGAAGGCTCGAACTGAATCGCGCGCAATATCGCCTGCTCGAGTTCGGGCGTAACCACGTGCGGCGGATAAAAGCGCACCGGACCAGCTTCCTCGCGCCAGCTCTCGCTCTCGATCCGCTCGCCCGTCAGCCAGGTGTAGAGGAGAGCCCCGGCCGAAAAAATGTCGGCGCGTTTGTCGGTTTTCTTGCCGCGATAAATCTCCGGCGCGGTGTAACCGTCGTTGAAAATCAGATCGCCCGCCAACTCGTTGTCGTTGCTCACGTAATCCAGGCCGGTGAGCTTGATCCGTCCCGAACCGGACAGCACCACCGATTGCGGGCAGATATCGTTCAGGCGCAACCCCCGGCGATGCACGAACGCGATCGCCTGGCAGACCTGGATTGCGGCGGAGATCGCCTCGGGCTCGCTCATCGGCGGCGCGGGCATCGGGCGCAACGCCTCGTCCGCATAGACCAGGTAGACGCGCCCGTTTTCGGCAAAGCCCGCGTCGGCGCGCTGGAACGCCGGATGCGACAGCGTCATCGACAGCGCCATCACACGCCCGAAGACCTCGCCCAAATCGTCTTGCGCGAGTTCTTCAAGATGCTCTTGGAGATCGGGTGATTCGGCGGCTTCGGTTGGTGCGGCTACGGATTCAGCCTGCGACGCCTCCGATGCGGGTCCGGTTCCGTTGGACTGCGAGTCCGCCGTCGCGACGCTATCGGCGGCGGCCGCGCGATGGTTCTCTACCGGCTCCGAATGCGACTCGAGCGCGGGTTCGGATGCGACTTGCGCGGCTTCGGCTGGTTCAGCAGCGGCAGCCGGCGGTTTCAGCTCGGCGGTTTTGGCGCGCGGGCCGTTTGGATCTTCGGGCGGAGCAAGCGGCGCGGTAGCGGCGTCGGGAGCCGGGGCTTCGCCTTGCGAATCAGCGGCATTCTCAGATTGAATCTCGGGCTTGGGACCGAAGCGCTCGCGCAGAACGACCATCGTGGGTTCGTCATCGCCAATCCGGCGCGCGCGGTAGCGATTTTCGATCGAGGTTCCCGCGATCGGTTCGACGATCTCGAACTTGGCCTTTAAGATCGCACCGGCGGCGAGCGGCGGCGGGCGCGTGGCGACAGGTGCGGCGCTGGCGGCGGCAGGATCGAGCACGCGGCCGCATCGGTCGCAAAATTTCGCGCCGTCGGGCGCCTGCTCACCACATTCAGGACACTTGATCATGCGCGGCTAACCTCTTCGGAACTGCAATATAGCACCGCCCAGAACCACCTGGTCGCGATCCTTCAATTTGTAGAGTTGATCACGGCCCAAGCGTCCGAGCCCGGCGATATAGGTGCCGTTTAAGCTGCCCAGGTCGCGGATAAAATATTCGGTGCCGCGTTGTACGATCTCAGCGTGCAGATTCGACACCCGCTCCGCTCCGCGCTTGACCGCCGCCAAATCGATATCGGGCTTGGACGCCTGTCCATTTTGCGAGCGCCCGATAGTCGTGTGGACGAACTTGATCGTGAATTCCAGGTTTTCGCCGCGCGCGGCCAGTCGCGCCGGAGTGCCGGTGGTGCGTCCCTTCGTGTCTTCAGGGAAAAGAGGCGGCGTAACCGGCCGTGGCCGCGCCGGAGCAACCGACCCAGACCGCGAGGCCGTCGGCGCGGGCGAGCGCTCCGCGGTCGAGACGGGAGCCGCCTGCCGCG
>JBARDN010000292.1:0-17623 GCA_049795175.1 Binataceae bacterium (SeqCode)
TAGCGGCCGTTAGGAGGGCAGCTGATCTATGCGCCTGGGCGACGCTTCGCGTGGGCCGACGAGCCGTCGGCCACCACTGGCCGAAGAGAGCTCTTGCGGGTCTCAGCCGATTCGCTGAACGCACCAAGCGCGATTGGTTCTTTCCCTTGTTCTCCGAACCTGCGCGTTTGTTTGCCAGTAGCAGCCGACGGCTCGTCGGCCCACGCGAAGCGTCGCCCAGGCGCATAGATCAGCTGCCCTCCTAACGGCCGCTAGCGTTTTTGCCAGCTTTGTTTCATAACCGAGCACTTTGTCATCAAGATAGACAACTTGTCATCCAAAGTACCGATGTGCTAAAGTAACCGCGTGGACGTGGCTCGCACCAGCGTCAGGACGCTGCCTGCGAACCTTCCGCTCGGGGACGAGACCTCACGAAAGCGGCTTCGGATGGCGAGAAAATCGGTGTACCAAAAAAGCGTCGAAAACAGAGCCAATCGGCAAAATCGTCAGCTTTTTCAAGGAGTTTATTTTCTGAGCCTCTAGAAAAGATACCAAACTAACCCACCGCAAAACGCCCGCAATCAAAAATCCGACGTACCACTTTGCCCAGATTCGGGCAGCACTTAGATATCCTCCCGCACTCCGAGGACCCGCCTCTGAAGGTGGCACCGGCTTTAGCCGGTGATTCTTCCGCGCACGTGACGGACCACGCGTTGGGGCGACGGTGTTGCCGATCAATCGGGCCGCGCGAGGAAGGCCTTTATGCGATCGACCAGGGGTTGCAGGTCGGTGTTGTCTACTAACGCGCTGGCCATTCGGATTGGGTCGCCGAAGAAGAAACGCTCGTACAACACCTGGCGCCCGCCGAAGGCGCTGGACGCGACGTCGGCGGCGAGGCGATAGAGCGCTACGCGATCGCGCGCGTCGGCGTCGGCGGATTTGAAGTAGCGCTCGATATCGCCGCGTTCGGCGGGGTTGGCGAAATCCGCATCCTGCGGTGTCGCCATTAAGGAAGACGAGCTGTTGAGCTGAATTATTTCGATCATTCTGGGGTACAGGCGCGGAAACAGGTTGCGCGCGGTGTCCAAAGGCGCGCGCGCGGGGACGCATACGCCCCACTTGTCTACGATAGCGTCGGCTTCAGCGGCGCGCAGACACGCGCGCATCGTTTCGGTCGTGGTGATCATTTCCGCCAGCCGCTCGCGCACGTGCTGCAGCGCCGTCGCATCGCTGACTTGCGCGATTCTCGCGGCGAGTCCCAGGACGAATTCGCTCTTGGCGACATTTTTCACCGCGACCTGATGCATCATGTGCACCACCGCATTAGTTGCGCCGTAGAGCGCGTTGCAGCGGACCACATCGCCGCACAGAAACACGCGCTCCCACGGGACCAGCACGTTGTCGAAGATGACGACGCAGTCCATCTCCTCGAAGCGGCTCGCCAGCGGCGCGTCGAATTTCGAGCGCGCGAGGTCGTAGCTGTCGCGGCAGATGAAGCGCAGGCCGCTCGCGTTGCAGTTGATCGCAAAGGAGAGCGCGAACGGCTCGGCGGCGGCGTCGGCCTTGAGGACGGTGGAAGGAAACACCAACAGCTCTTCGGACATCGGCGCTAGCGTCGCAAGCATCCGGCATCCGCTGACGACGATTCCGCCTTGGGTTTTCTCGACCAGGCGCAGCGCCAGCTCGGCGTCGGTATTTCCCGCCCATCCTTTGGCGCGGCTCGCGCGCGGATTGACCAGCGTATGAGTCGCGCACCAATCATGCTCGCGCGCCTGCCGGTAATAGCTCTGGATATTGTCGCCGAAGCGCGGATCGCTTTCGGCAAAGAATTCGTGCGCGGCAGCCATCGCGGCGATACTGACGTTCAAGTAGTCGGGCGTGCGGCCCATGAATCCGCCGCTGAAATTGGCCCATGCCGCCATCATACGCGAGCGTTTGCGCAGCTCCTCGATTGTCCTGGGTTGCTGAAACGACAGCCCCGCGCGGCCACCGTCCTCGGTGCGATAAGTCATCGCCTCGGGATGCTCACTCTGCATGTCGTAGAGCGAGGCGAGCGAATGCGCGCAATTGCGGAATGCGCGATGGGTCGTTACGTCGGTGACGCGCTCGCCGCCGAGAAAGATTTCCGCGCCAAGTTTTTTGAGCGACGAAAGATAATTATTACCCGACCGCGCACCCATAGTTGAGAGAGCCTCCCTCGCGCGCTTCAGGCGCGGTTTTTCTCTGGCGCGAAATAGAAGATTGATTGTCCGGTTCCGATTGCGGCTTCGTAGCGGCCGAATTGTTCGCCCCGCCAGTTCCATGACGCCCCGCCCATCGCGCCTGCCATTATCAGATAATGCGAAAAGCGGCCCTCCGGCGAGCAGTGCGTGCGAAAATCGGCGGCCGATTCCAGAACCTCGCGATGATTGCCTTCGCGGAACCACTCCATGATTCGTTCGTCGTAGAGGCGGTTCGCGGTCGAGCTGATGTCGGAAGGCGCGGCGGAGGCATGGGCGAGAACGCGATCGTAATCCCAGAACCGATGCGACATCCCGCCCGAGGCGACGATCACGACGCGGCGGTTCGACTGCGCGATCGCCGCTCCCATCGCAGCGCCGAAAGCGAGGTCGTTCTCGACCGAAGAAATTTGGCACACACCCATCGAGAGCACGCGACGGCGCGCTGCCGAATTGAAATAATACATAACGTTGAGCGTCGGATAATGCAGCGGGAGGTTGCGATGCGCCGACGCAATCGCGCGCATCCCGCGCGTCTTTTCTGCGGCCTCTATCGTATGCGCCAGCTCCGGGTCGCCGCGGTAGTCATACTCGAGATCGTGGAGCATCTGCGGCAGCTCCTCAGAGGTGTACACCCCAGCCAGCCGTTCGTGCGCGTTCAGGATGTACTCAAGCGTCGTGAACCAATGCGAATCGATCATGAGGAAAGTGTCGAAGTTGAGATCGTGCAGCCGCGTGCGCTCGAGCGCGGGCATCGCGTCATAGAAGGTCGTCACATTGTCGCCCATATAGGCCTTGCGTGCGGCCGGGTCGGTGATCATCAGACGCGGCACATGAGTGGTGAAGATTGCGGCGGCGATTTCACCCATCGCGAGTCTCCTTGGAGTCCGCCTCCGGCTCCGCGCCATACGCGACGCACACCAGCTTGGGCTCGGTCCAGAACTCGAGCGCGTAGCGGCCGCCCTGGCCGCCGAAAGGAGTGCGCAGGTCGCGCAGGAAAAATCTGTTCACCCATATCATCCCGGACTTGATTCGTTCCGAGACCCGCAACGCACGCGGCAGATTTTCGGTCCATAGGTATGCGGCCAGCCAGACCGAACGCGCTGGCGTTCGCCATCGCATGAATACCTCAACCTCAACTAATCCGGCAACTTCAACGATGAGAGGAAGCATCGGACGCGAGCAACCACCGTGGCAGAGTCGCTACTGGAAAATTGCCGGTGCGCCGATTCATACTGGGGCCACGATGGCGGAGCAGAACGATCTGACGGCCGAATACGGTGCGGTTCGCGACGAAGAGCAACTCGATTGGGATGCTTTGGCCGCGTACCTGCGCGGAAGAATTCCGGGCGCCGACGCTCCGATGCGCGTGCTGCAGTTTCGCGGCGGCTCGTCGAACCTGACCTACCTGCTCGAATTCGGCGAGCATCAATGGGTCGTACGGCGTCCTCCGTTTGGACCTTTGCCGGTCGGCGGCCACGACATGGCGCGCGAGTTTCGCGTGCTCTCGCGGCTGTGGCAGTCGTTCAAACCGGCGCCGCGTGCGTGGCTCTTTTGCGACGACGCGTCGGTAATTGGCGCGCCGTTTTTCGTGATGGAGCGCCGGCGCGGAATCGTGTTCAAAAATCGTCAGCCGGTTCCCGCCGCCCTCGGCAACGATCCCGAGACCTTTCGCAAAATCTCCGAGGGCTTTATCGACACTTTGGCCGATCTGCATCGGGTTGATTACGCGGCGATTGGACTTCAGGATCTCGGCCGTGCCGAGGGGTTTCTAAAACGCCAGATCGTCGGATGGATGAAGCGTTGGGAGGCGGCCAAGACCCGCGAAGTGCCGCTGATGGAAAAGCTCGGCGCATGGTTTCTCGAGCACATGCCGCCCGCGCAGCCGCCGACGCTGCTGCACAACGATTTCTACCTGCACAACCTGATGCTCGACGCGCGCGCGCCCGGTATCGTTGTCGCGGTGTTCGATTGGGAGATGTCCACGCTCGGCGATCCGATGATCGATCTCGGAATCGCGCTCGGCTACTGGCGTGAGCGCTCGGATGCCGAGCTGCTCGCGATCGCCGAGATCGAGCCGCATACCCTCAAGCGCGGATTCCTCGGGCGCGCGGAGCTGGCGAATCGCTACGCTTTGCGTACTGGCCGCGACTTACGCGATCTTCCGTACTATTGGGCGTGGGCGCATTGGAAGAGCGCCACCGTCGGCGAACAGATTTACGTCCGCTATGTTCGAGGACAAACCACTGACCCGCGCTTCGCCGTAATGGGCCGCGGCTCGCCGGCGCTGGCCGCGGCGGCGGCGCGGATTCTCGCGCCGCTTGGATTTCGGGCCTGAGAGAACGCTGTGCCATCCGCAGAAGAAATTGTCGGCGAAATCGAAGACTTCTATCGCGCCTATATCGACGCCTTCAATCGCGAGGATATCGACAGCTACGCCGATTCCTTCGTGCCCGGCTATTCGCTGATCCACGGCGCGAAGATCACCGCATATGCGACCGAGCCGGAGCTCCAGCAATACAGCGCGCAGGCGTTTATCGATCTGAAATCGCGCGGATGGGCGCGGTCGGCGGTTGATCTTCTGAAAGTCTCGCCGCTCGGCGACGACCAGGCGATGATTCTCGCCGAGGTGACGCGCTACCGCGCCGACGAATCGGTCCTGCTGCATGCGCGGGTCAGCTATATCGTGATTCGCACGGCCAAGGGATGGAAGATCGCCGTGATGATTCCGCTCGCGGAGCCGTCTCTCGGCCCCGGCGATCTCCCGCGCTGAAGCGACGCGGGAACTTCAGACTTGAGAGGTTCATACATGGATTACAAATCGATTCTGTATCGCGCCGACGGGCGCGTCGCGACGATTACCCTCAATCGGCCTCATCGGATGAACGCGATCGACGGTGCGATGCCGCGCGAGATTGCAGACGCGGTGCGTCGCGCCAACGCCGACAACGACGTCCACGTGATCATCGTCACCGGCGCGGGAGCGGGCTTTTGCGCAGGCTACGATCTGGTTGATTATGCCGAGCGTCCAGGGGTTCAGGCCGGCTCGCAACTCGGCTCGGGCGAAGCGGCGCAGCCGTGGGATCCGATGGCGGATTTCTACGGGATGAATCAGAACACGCAGGACTTCATGAGCCTGTGGCGCTCGTACAAGCCGACGATCGCGAAAATCAACGGGCCCGCCGTCGCGGGAGGCAGCGATATCGCGCTGTGCTGCGATCTCGTCGTGATGGCCGACGAGGCGCGGATCGGATATCCGCCCGCGCGAGTGTGGGGATGCCCGACCACCGCGATGTGGCTCTACCGCCTGGGGGCCGAGAAAGCCAAGCGGATGCTTCTGACCGGCGACCTGATTTTCGGTCCGGAAGCGGCGAAGCTGGGCCTGTGCCTCGAATCGGTTCCGCGCACCCAGCTCGACACGCGGGTCGATGAGCTCGCAAATCGGATGGCGGGAGTTCCGCGCAATCAACTGATGATGCAGAAGCTGATGATCAATCAGGCGTTCGAGAACATGGGCCTTGCGAACACGCAGATGTTCGCCACGATCTTCGACGGCATCACGCGCCACAGTCCCGAAGGGGTATGGTTCAAGCAGCGCGCCGAAGAGGCGGGTTTCAAACAGGCGGTGAAAGAGCGCGACGGCGGCGAGCCGATCGCACCGGGCCGCAGCCGGCCATTTGGACGCGCATGACCTGGGAACAAAAGCCATCGGAATGACGCAAACTACGAGAAAGTTGTCATTCCGAGCACGAACGAGCGATGTGCATCGGATAGTGCGCGTTAAATCGAGTAGTAGAGATCGGGAGAGCTGAGCGTAGCCGAAGGAAATCTCGCTCTCGGCGCCTGCTGACTTTTCCGCTGCTCTAGACAAATCCGCTACTGGGAGGCGCTTTGCTGCTGCTCGACGGGTTGGACGCGTTCGCCCTCGCGCGCGGATTGGCCGACATTCAACGCTACCGTTGCGTCGGGGTCGATGCCGGTCGCGACTTCGACTGCGATGCCGTTGTCGTAGCCGAGCTGCACTTCGGTCAGATGGAGCACGTTGTTCTTCACGATCGGCACGAACACCTTGCCGTTGCGGAACACCAGCGCCTCGTCGGGGACCAGCGGCGCGCCGGCTGGAATTGCCACGACGAATTCCGCGTTGCCGTACATTCCCGGAAACAGCGCCTCGTCGGTATTGGGCAGATCGACTTCCACCAGCATCGTGCGTGAATCCGGCGAGAGCGCTTCTGGATGGCGCGTGATGGTGCCGGTGAACTTGCGCTGCGGAAATTCGTTGACCGTGATCGAGGCGCTGTCGCCGTTGCGGATGAACAGCGCGATATTCTGCGGCACGTATGTGTACACGCGCAGCGGTTTCATCCGCGCGACGCGCACGATTGCATCGGCCGCGCTGGTCGAGCTGGTCGCTTCGGGAATCAGGTGGCCCGGATCGACGTCGCGCTCGGTCACGATTCCGTCAAACGGCGCGGTGACGCGCTCGTAGCCCTGCAGCGCGACCGATTGCGCCAGAGTGGCTTTTGCTTGCAGCATTGCGGCGCGCGATTGATCGGCCATCTCCTGCGAGATCACAGCCTCGCGGACCAGAACCTGATTGCGATCGTCGGTGATCTTCGCGATTCGATAGGCGGCCTGCGCGTTGTGGACCTGCTGATCGGTTTCCGGCGACTCGATGGTCGCGATCAGCTCACCGGTGTGGATGCGATCGCCCTTGTCGACTCGAAGCGATTTTATATAACCGGGAACCTTGGCGTAGATTTCAGTCTCGTCGAAGCCGCGGGTGGTCGCGGGAAGCTTGACGTCGCGCGTCGCGGGCATCCGGCCGACTTTCGCGACCAGCACGTGCGGCCCGACTGCGGCCTGCTGCGCCAGCTCGTTGCTTTGGCGGCCGATCCACAATTCGCGCGCGAGCACCAGCCCGGCGGTGGCAATCACCACGATCGCGATCGCGCCGATCCATCCTGCGACAAAGAATTTTCCGGACGGTTTGGCGGTGTATTGCCTGGGGTCGTCTTCCATCTGATGCTATCGCTCACGCGCCAGGCAGCGTGAGTTCCTCGATCTCCGCGTCACGCTGATGTTTGCCGATCATGTTGCGGCTGAATATCGAATAGACCGCCGGCACCACGAACAGGGTCGAGAGCGTCGCCACGAAAAGTCCGCCGATCACGGCGCGTCCCAACGGAGCATTCTGCTCGGAGCCCGAGCCGAGACTCAGCGCCATCGGCAGCATCCCCAGGATCATCGCGAGCGCGGTCATGATGATCGGGCGAAAGCGGATGCGTCCGGCTTCGATCGCGGCGGCGACCGGACCGTAGCCGTCTTCGCGCAACTCGTTGGCGAAAGTGATGAGCAGGTTACCGTTGGCGACGCCAACGCCGACCGCCATAATCGCGCCCATCATCGACTCGACGTTGATCGTGGTGCCGGTCAGCACCAGTATCCAGAGCACGCCCGCGAGCGCGCCCGGCACCGCCATCATAATGATGAACGGTTCGAGCCACGACTGGAAATTCGCGACCATCAGCAGGTAGACGAGGATGATCGCGAGAATCAGTCCTTCGCCGAGCGTGACGAACGACGAGCTCATCGCCTGGCTCTGGCCGCGAATCACCACCTGGGTGCCGGTGGGCAGCTTGCCCAGTTGCGCGATCTGCTTTTGCACCGCCTTGGTGACGGCGCCGAGGTCGCGGCCCGATACGTTGCAATCGACATCGATAACGCGCTGCACGGTGTAGTGCGCGACCACCGCGGGATCCCAGGTGTGGCTGATGGTTGCAAGGTTGCCGAGCAACTGCGGCTGCGCGGTGGTGGCGCCGTCGACGCCCGGCATCGCGGCGGCGGTTGCGCTGCTGCTCGAGGTGCCGGATGAGCTCAGCGGTATATTCTGCAGCGTGGCGACCGAGTCGAACAGATGCTCCCGCGCCTGCGAGATGACGTTGTAGTTAACTCCGGTTATCGGATCGAGCCAGAAGTTCGGCTGCAAAAGCTGCGCGCCCGAGAGCATCGAGAGCACGCTCGAGGTGACTTGCTGCTGGGTTATCCCGAACTGCAGCGCCTTGGTGCGATCGACCTTGACCTGCAGGCTCGGGTAGTCCAGCGGCTCCGCGATGCGCATATCGACCACGCCGGGAATTCGCGCCATCCGGTTTTTGAGCTTGAGCGCGATATCGTAGTCGGCCTGAAGATCGTTGCCGTTGATCTGCGCGTCGATCGCGGCGGGCAGGCCGAAGGTCAGCACCTGGCTGACGATATCGGCGGCCTGGAAGTACGCGGTCACCTGCGGATACTGCGTCGCCAGCGCATTGCGAATCTTCTCTTCGTACATCGCGGTCGGATGATGCTTGGGCTTGAGCTGGATCAGCACGTCGGCATCCTGCGGGCCGATGCTGTCGGTCTGATAGAACGCGAGGTCGTAGGAAATCGGCAGGCCAATATTGTCGCTGATGCCTTCGAGCTCGCCCGCCGGAATGATCGTGCGGATGGTCCGGTCGATCTGATCGACCAGGTATTCGGTGTGCTCGACTCGGGTGCCGGTGGGGGCGCGCAGATGCAGCCGCATCATGCCCGCGTCGACGGTCGGAAAAAAATCTTCGCCGACGATCGGCAGCAGACCGAGCGAAAGCAGGATCAGGATCGCGACGCAGACCAGCGCCAGACCGCGCCGTCCGATAAAGGTGGCGAGCCAGACCCGGTAGCGCTCCTTCACCCGCTCGAATCCGCGGTCGAATGCGCGCACGAAGTTCGCCGCCCGGCTGTGCCCGAGATGCTCCTCGTTCTTGTCGGGGAGCAGGTACCGCGCCATCGAGGGCACCAGCGTGCGCGACAGCAGGTACGAGGTCAGCATCGCGAACACCACCGCCAGCGCGAGCGGCGTGAACAGGAACTTCGCTACGCCGGTCAACAGCACGACCGGAAAAAACACGATGCAGATCGAGAGCGTGCCAACGAAGGTCGGCGTCGCGATCTGAGAGGCGCCGTCGAGAATCGCGACCAGCAGCGGCTTGTCGAGTGCGTGGTTGCGATGGATATTTTCGATTTCGACCGTGGCGTCATCGACCAGCATCCCGACCGCGAGCGCGATTCCGCCGAGCGTCATCGTGTTGATCGTCTGGCCGCAGAGCTTGAGCGCGATGATCGAAGTGAGAATCGACAGCGGGATCGAGGTGATGACGATCAGCATGCTGCGCGGCGAGCCGAGGAACAGCAGCACCATCAGCGCGACCAGCGCGGCGGCGATGACCGCCTCCTGCACGACGTCCCACAAGGCCGCGCGCACGAACTGCGATTGATCGAAAGTGAGCGAGACCTTCAGTCCCTTGGGCGCGGTGGCCCGGATGAGCGGAATTTTGGCCTTGACCGCGTCAACCACCGTGAGCGTCGAGGCGTCGGCGTGCTTGATCACCATCAGGTAGGTCGCCTGCTGGCCATCGACGCGCACCACGTTGGTCTGCGGCTGATGGGTGTCGGTCACGGGCGCGACGTCGCCCAGGAAGATCGGCGAGCCGTTAACGTACTTTAGCGGCAAGCGGTCGAAATCCTTGACCTTGGCGACGCTCATGTTGAGATCGATGTTGTACTGATAGTTGCCGATCTTTTCGGCGCCCGACGGGATAACCACGTTGGTCGAAGCCAACGCGTTGCCGACGTCGAACGCGGACATCCCGTTGGCATACAGCGAGGTCGGATCGAGATTGACCATGACCGAGCGCTGCACCCCGCCCAGCGGCGCGGGCGACGAGAAGCCGGGAATTGTGAAGAGCTGGATGCGGATGAAGTTGAGGCCGTAGTCGAACAGCCTGCTGGTTGAAAGCGTATCGCTATAGACGTTCAACTGCGCGACCGGAACGTTGGTCGCATTGTAGGAAATGATTTGCGGCGGTTCGGTGCCGCGCGGCAGAATCGACAGGATCGTTTCCGAAACCGCGTTCATCTGCGCGATCGCCGCGCCGAGATCGGTGCCGGGCTGGAAATAAACTTTCAGAATGCCGAGCCCATTGATCGATTCCGACTCGATATGCTCGATACCGTTGACGGTGGTCGAATACGCGCGCTCGCTGATGAAGACCATCCGCCGCTCGACATCGAAGGCCGACAGCCCCGGGTAGTTCCAGACCACCAGCACCACCGGCAGGTCGATCGCGGGAAAGATATCGACATTCATCAGCTCGAACGAGAGTGTTCCGAGCACCAACATCAACAGCGCCATCACCGCAACCGAAAGCGGACGGCGCAGGGCAAGACGGACAATCCACATAGGCGACAGCGACGAAGAGCCCAGCTAATACGGGCGGGCTCGTGAGGTTAGAAAAACTACCGCAACTCGAATCGACCTCAGTAAGGATAAGTGAGGGTCGCGAAGCAGGCAAGCAAGGATTTGGGGACCGCGAGTTCTATAATTCGCGCGCGCGGGATTTGGGAACTGAAATGCGGCGCGAGATCGTCGTCGTCGCCGGCCGGACCGGCAACGCTGAGCTGTCTCAGTCAAAATTACCGACTCTTGCGACACTTAGGTTATGGACAACGTTTCGCAGAAAACCTAAACTGCGCCAGATGCGCTCTGCGGATTGAACTCGCCGTGATCGTCTATCTATGAACGATGAAGCAGCGAATAGAAGATAGCGCGCGCAGGCCGCATCCAAACCCTGAAATTCCGGGAGATCGAACGGACGATGAGTGAAGCGAATATCGCACTGCCGGCCCTTACCAACGGGCAGGTAATGATTCTGTGGCTGATTTTTATTTCAGCCTTCGTAGGACTGGGCTATGGCCTGGTTCTGGTCCGCACCGTGATGAAAGCGGACCCGGGCCCCAAATCAATGACCGACGTTGCCGACGCGATCCAGACGGGCGCGATGGCGTATATGCGCCGGCAGGTCTCGACCATGATCTTTTTCGTCGTCGCGATCTTCATCGCTCTGTTCCTGATGTACCATCACGTCTATCACGACTTGTGGCTGTCGCTCGGAATCTCCGTCGCCTTCCTGATGGGCGTCAGCGCGTCGTACTTCTCGGGCTTCGTCGGGATGTGGCTGGCGGTCAAGGGCAACGTGCGCAGCGCCAACGCCGCGCTTACCTCATTCAAGGACTCGATGGAGCTCGCCTTCAAGGCGGGCGGCGTCTCCGGGATGTTCACCGTCGGCCTTGGACTGCTGGGTGCGACGATCATCTTCCTGGTCTATCAGCAGGATGCGATGAAGGTGCTGATCGGCTTTGGCTTCGGCGGATCGCTGGCCGCGCTGTTCATGCGCGTGGGCGGCGGGATCTACACCAAGGCGGCCGACGTCGGCGGCGACCTGGTCGGCAAGGTCGAGCAGGATTTGCCCGAGGACGATCCGCGCAACGCCGCCACTATCGCGGACAACGTCGGCGACAACGTCGGCGACTGCGCAGGCATGGCGGCCGATATCTTCGAGTCCTACGAGGTCACCCTGGTCGCCGCGATCATCCTGGCCGCGTTCGCGGTCAACGAGCCCGACTTCAAGGCCGCGTACGGCGCATTCTCCGGAATGTTCGCGATGAAGCTGATTATGTTCGCGTTCATCCTGCGCGGAGTCGGCGTATTTTCCTCGATTCTCGGAATCATGGCGGTCAAGGTGCCGGCCGGTTCCGCGATGCGCGATCCGATGAAGCCGATCAACAACGGCTACATGGTCTCGGCGTTAGCATCGGTGGTCGGATTTTTCCTCGTCAACTATTTTTATATGCAAGATCCGCGCACCGGCGCGACCGACTGGCGCTTCGCCTGTTGCGCGACTTTCGGGATCATCCTCGCGATCGTGACCTTGTGGCTCACCAACTATTTCACCCATCCCGATAAAGGCCCCACCACCGAGACCGCAATCTCGGCGCGCACCGGCCCTGCCACTCTCATCCTGTCGGGCTTGGCCGAGGGACTCGAGTCCTCGGTGTGGGCGCTGGTAGTGATCGCGATTACGATCATCGGCGCGATGCTTCTGTTCCACGAATCGCTCGCTCTCCAGTTCTATGGAATCGCGCTGACCGGACTCGGGTTGCTGACGACCACCGGGTTCATCCTCGCGATGGACACCTACGGCCCGATCACCGACAACGCGCACGGCATCTTCGAGATGGCGGGGATTCATCAGGAAGAAGCGTCGCGCACGCTCTCCTGGATGGACGCGATCGGCAACACCACCAAGGCTCTGACCAAAGGACTCGCGATCGCGACCGCGGTTATCGCTGCGGTGTCGCTGTTCCGCTCGTTTATCGATGAAGCCCATCTGGGCGCGATCGGCGTGCAGCTCAACATGCCGACCGTGTTCGTCGGCCTGATGATCGGCGGCGCGGTTCCGTTCCTGTTCAGCTCGTTCGCCATCAAGGCGGTCAGCCGCGCGGCCTACCAGGTCGTGTTCGAGGTCCGCCGCCAGTTGCGCGAGCATCCGGGAATCATGAAGGGCACCGAGCTTCCCGACTACGCCAGGTGCGTCGATATCGTCACCGAGACCGCGCAGAAAGAACTGCTCGGCCCCGGAATTTTGGCGGTCTTCGCGCCCTTGCTGGTCGGCTTCGGACTCGACGCCGGCGCTCTCGGCGGATTCCTCGGCGGCACGATCCTGACCGGCCAATTGCTCGCGGTCTTCATGTCGAACGCTGGAGCCAACTGGGACAACGCCAAGAAGAAAGTCGAAGACGGCTTCCTGGGCGGCAAGGGCACCGATATTCACAAGGCGACGATCGTCGGCGACACGGTAGGCGACCCGTTCAAGGACACCGCGGGGCCTGCGCTAAATCCGATGATCAAGGTGATGAACCTGGTCGGGATTCTCGCGGCTCCCTTCTGCACCGCGGCAATCAACGACGTAACCGTCACGCGCGTCGTGGTGGTAGTGGTGTCGATCGTGTTGCTCGCGATCGCGGTAGCGTTCTCGAAGCGCGGCTCCCTCGCCAGCGAATCGACCGAGGCGGGCACGGCGAAAGTGGCAGCCTAAGCGGCGGAATACCAAACGGACTATCTCAAGCGGGCGCCGCAAACCGGCGCCCGCTTTGTTTTGCCGCAGAGCAGGAGCCTTACTCTCGCGGCACGTCGTCGCGCAGCGGCCTCCTGCTGATACCCTCTCCCTCCGGGAGGTGCCACTGGCACGCGGGCAACGCGGCGCGGCGATTGCTCTTTTCAGCAATCGCGGTGACGCGTGGGTGAGGGTGCTGCTCTGCGCCGCACAATCGCAAAGACGGGCCGTCGCGCCGCGCCTTACGAATCGAATCGGCCATGCTGCTGCGATGCGCGATCGGAACTCGGGATTCCTCGCGCGGCAGCCACGCGCGGGAATGACAATCCCTGGAATTGCCCAACAACGAACGCCAATGAGCGTTCCGCTAATCAAACTGACCCACCATCACGGAGGCGGAGCTTTGCCTCGTGCTCTTCAATCCATATAAATCAATGAAATCTTGCTACCTTTTCCAATTGAGCGCCGGATCCTCGGACGCACCGGGCTCCGCGTCAGCGCAGTAGGCTTCGGCGGGTCGGAGAGCGGTCGCGGCGGTACCGATTGGCGCTCGCTCGCGAAGCTGCTCAACTCCGCGATCGACTCCGGCCTCAACCTGATCGATACCGCCGAATGCTACGGCGACGGCGAGGAGCAACTCGGCCGCGCCCTCGGCGCTCGGCGCAAGGAAATCATCCTGATGACCAAATGCGGCCACGCGGAAAGCGGATGGGGCGATCACTTCGCCGCGCCAAAAATCCTGGCCGAGACCATCGATCGAAGTCTCAAGCGCCTGCGCACCGACCACGTCGATATCATGCAGTTCCACAGCCCCGACGCTGCGGCGCTGGCAAATTCGCGCGTGCTCGAAGTGCTGACCCGCGCGCGCGACTCCGGCAAGACGCGATTCATCGGACTCAGCGCCGACGGCGAAAGCGCGCTCGCCGCAGTCGAGCTGGGCATCTTCGACACGCTGCAAACCTCGCTGAATATCGCCGATCAGGAAGCGATCGATCTGACTATTTCCAAAGCGCACGCGCGCGGGATGGGAGTCCTCGCCAAGCGCTCGCTCGCCAACGCCGCCTGGCGCACCGACAATCGCGACCCATACGGCGCCCCCTATCGCGAGCGCCTGCGCCAGCTCGACTATCCTTTCCTGGCGCGCGAAAACGTCGCGGCGACTGCCCTGCGCTTCACCCTCTCGGTCCCGGGTGTAAGCGCCGCGCTAATCGGGACGACGAAGCTCGGCCGCTTCGAGGAAAACGCGCGCGCCGCATGCCTTGGCCCGCTATCCTCCGATGACTACAAAGCAATTCGCGCCCGCTGGCGGCAGATCGCCACACCCACCTGGACCGGCCAGCGATAATACTTCTTCAGATTCGCAACGTTGCGCCGGGTCGCGCGTCGAGTAGAGTAGGGCGGCAATGCGAATCAATCCCGGTCCTTTCGAGCCATTCGTTTATTTTCTGCAAACGCGCGGCAGCTTCCGGATTATCGGAATATGCGGATTGGTCCTTTTCACCATCCTGTTTCTCTTGATCGCATGGCCGCACGGCGCTGGCTACGTGATCGTCGGCCTTATCCTGCTGGCCGCGATGCTCGCCGCGCGGACGCTCGGGCGCACCGGCAACGATATCGGCGCGAGCAACACGACGTTCGACGCGTCGCTCGCCGCAATTTTCATTTTGTACGGCCTCATCTGGATGTGGCATCGCCCGGCGTTGGGAATTGTCTTCACGCTATGGGCCCCGCTTGCGTTCCTGAGCACGACCTCTCCGGCGCGATCGCCCGCATCCGCGGAAAAACCGCAGTGACCGCCTGAAATTCCCCCTCCCGAAACGTTTAACCTCCGCTCTACTCTCAACTCAAAATCTGTCTCCCCGCACCTTCCGTTACCCTTCTCCCAAGTCTAAACACCCGCAAGGGAAGGGGAACCAGGCATCTGCGCCGATCGCGTTTGAGAATCGCGCGCACGGAATTTCCCTCCCCGCGCGGGGAGGGTGGCGGCGAAGCCGTCGGCAGAGGTCGAGCTTTTTTCCCTCACAGATCGAACGCCGTGCCAACGCCGAGTCCAGCCATCGCTCCGCCGTCCACCGCGACGCGGACCCGTTATGATTGACGCGCGTCGTCAGAGGCGAGGAACTGGTCTCCCTTCGGGCCTACCCGTCCGGTACGCGTTCGTAACTTTCTCCAAATTGTCACGCAGTTTTGCGCTGCACCGCGTCCTCGAGCGCCTGGCGGATGAAGCGTTGATACGGAACTCCCGCCCTCGCCGCAGAGGCGCGCACAGCGTCGAGCAGTTGGCGCGGCAGGCGCATGTTTACTCGCTCGCTTTTAGGCTGAAACTCGAAGCCCATCGGCCGCATGCCGGAGAGATCGTATTGGGTCAGGTCGGCCTGTTCGACAAACTCCTCGGCTTCTTTATCGCTTTTGAAGCTTGGCAGTTTCCTTTTCATAATGCTGCACTTCCTTCTTATGCATGAAACGCGCGCTGATCGGCCGGATGAATCTCTTGCCGCGGCGTATGCGCACGGTGAAGACGACGAAAATCCAGCCGCCAGATTCACTCTTCCCTATTGCCTTGAACCGCTCCTCGGACTTCGAGTGCAAGGGGTCAGGCTGCACGGCGACTGAACCCCGAAACATCGACTCGATCGCGGCCAGAGAAACGCCATGCTCACGGCACTTGAACCGGTTTCCTTCGTCCCAATCAAAGCCTGCTATCTGCATCCGCATCGCAGCCAACCAGCATCTCTGAATATGGACGTTTGTACAGCCATTCGTCAATCGCGAGTTAGCCTCTCTCCTCAGTGCCCACCAGCTTTAGCCGCTGGGATCTATCCTTAGATCGGAGACGATCGCGACTGGCAGAGAACCCTTATGCGGCCCGGCGATCCCTCAAAAGGTCGATCCGAATTTCCCTACTCGCGCGGGGAGGGTGGCGGCGAAGCCGTCAGGAGAGGTCGGTCTTTTCTCTGAGGATCGCGGCGCCTCGCCGCGCTCATTGGTCGAATGCAGTGCCCGCGCCGAGTCCTGCCATCATCCCACCGTCCACCGCGAGCGCGTGCCCGGTGATGAACGACGCGTCATCAGAGGCGAGGAACAGCACCGCCTTCGCAACTTCCTGCGGCTGGCCCATCCGGCCTAGCGGATGCATCTTGTCGAGCATCTTGCGCGCGCCTTCGACCACCGCGAAATTGTCCATCACTAGCGGTGTTTCGATCACGCCCGGACAGATGCAATTGACGCGCACGCCGAACGGCGCGAACTCGAGCGCCGCGTTGCGCGTCAGTCCGACCACGCCGTGCTTGGCGGCGTTGTATGCCGAAAGCCCGCTCGAGCCGATCAGTCCCGCTACCGACGCCGTGTTGACAATCGCGCCGCGCCCGGCCGGCACCATCACTTTCCCCGCCGCCTGCAAGCCCCAGTACACGCCGTCAAGGTCGATGCGGATGGTGCGGTGATAATCCTCCGCGCTGGTCCCAAGCAGCGGCGCGCCGATACCAATTCCCGCGTTGTTGAACATCACATCGAGACGCCCGTGCTTGTCGGTCGCGGTCTTGACCAGCGCCTCGACATCTTCGGACTTGCTCACGTCGATTGCGACGAACGTCGCGCCGATCTTTTCCGCGACTTTCGCGCCCGCACTGGTCGACAAGTCTCCGATCACAACCTTGGCGCCTTCCTTCGCGAACAGTTCCGCGGTTGCTTTGCCTATTCCCGAAGCTCCGCCGGTGATTACCGCTACGCGGCCCACGAGCCTGCCGTCTGCCATCGTGATTCCTCCCTCGCGCAAATGAAAATGACTACGCGCTCCTATCGCACGAAACCTCCCCGAGATGCCACCGCACGCTGAAGACGGCTGCTCGCGAGCCGCCCCTTGCGAAAACCGGGAGCTTTCTTCGAGGAGTCGTATTCGATTCGTAGGGGCGCGTCGCGACGCGCCGGTCTTTGCATACCGATCATTTGGTACGGGCAGGCGCACAGGCGCGATTGCTCGTCTCTTCTGCTTTTTCTTTCCATGCGGGTATCTCTTCTACCCTTTCTGCCAGTGGTGGCCGACGGCCCGTCGGCCCACGCGAAGCGTCGTCCTTGATCCGTACCGGAAGGCGGAACCAGGCGTATACGTTGAAGAGGGTTGTGTACCGTCGTGGCGCGCACCTAATTTCCCTCCCCGCGCGGGGAGGGTGGCGGCGAAGCCGTCGGGAGAGGTCGTTTTCTGCGCGTGCTCACGGACGCGAATCCGCTTCATGTTCGACCGCTTCGAGGAGTGCATCCGACCTAACCCCTAACCCATTCCCGCACGGGAAGGGGAACCAGCGTATACGTTGACGAGGGTTGTGATACTTAGTTTCCCTAACGATCGTTAGAGTTTTTGCCAGATTTGTTCATGGCCGAACTGTTCAGCTTTGTCTCCGAGCCGCGATGTGCTAAGATCAGCGACTGGAAGTGTCCTGCCTCCACTTCCTGTCC
>JBARDN010000293.1:0-12408 GCA_049795175.1 Binataceae bacterium (SeqCode)
TAGAGCCCGAACAGCCAGTAGCGTCCGGTGGTCTTGAAGTCGGGATCGGTCGGCAGAGGCTCGACCTCGGTGCGGCCGACCAGATCATAGCCGGCGTAGTGACCGATCTGGAAGTACTCGATTTGCCCGGCCTGCGGCTGGCCCTTCTTCTCGTAAGAAGAGTCGCAGTCATAGAAGCGCAGATCGTAGTCGTCGGTGGTGATCGGGCGGAACACGTTGTTCCATACAATCTTGACCGCGACATCGGGGTCGTTGCTGTCGATGAGCGGGAAGGGCTGACCCGCGACGTAGCCAACAAGGCTCTTGTGGTCCTGGGTCAGGCGGACCTGGGAGGCATACTTTTCAGTTGCATCTTTGTACGGAGGCGGCCAATCCACCCGCTCGGTCGGGGTGATCTTCATGGTCATCCCGTGTTCGACCTTGTACAGGACTCCTGGTGAGACCAGGTTTTTGACCTTGTAGGAATTTTCAGGAGTGATGAAGTCGCCAGGCTTTACTTGCGCGTGAACGGTGATGCCCATGGCACCGAACGCGAACAGCGATAGAGCCGCGACGACCGTCACTCGCATTGACGACGTTCTCCAGAGCTTTCGCATGAACGGCCTCCGAACGGTTGATGGCGGCGAAATTGCCGCGCTGCTCCCCGAAGGGCGATCATTAGGGGAACTCGCGAGATTTGTCAAACTTTAACAAAGTGGCAGATTTTGAAGATTCGGTAAAACTTGCTTGACAAACAGAGAGACTAATACGAATTGCGATAAACCATTGATTTTATGGAGAGATTTAGCCGATCGGACCAGAGCGCGGCGGGTATCAACCGTGCTTCCCGACACAGTGTCGGTAGTCGGGCAAACTTGCCGAGGCATTAGCCGATCAGACAGATAGAAGAAGAAAGAGTGCCGACACGATGTCGATAGCTGGAACGGAGCTTGCGTAAGATGTCGGTGACCAGGGCGCGGCAGAGAAACCCCAAGACACCAAGGAAGAGCAGGCGGCCACTAAGACACTAGAACACGAAGAGGAAGCGGGCTTTCCATAGGAAACATCCGTCTGGTTTTCCTTCGTGTCTTCGTGTCTTGGTGCCGCGTGGCGTTCGCGCGTGACTCGCGGGGGCTGGCGAGTCATTCTGAGGCCTATGAAAGAGACCGTGCCGTTTGAGGTTCGCCGCGGCGAGTTAGTCGCTCGCGCGACGGAAATTCTCTCGAAGGATTCGCGGTTTGTGGCGGGATGGCTCGAAGGCAGCCTGGCCGACGGCTCTGCGGATTCGTATTCCGATATCGATCTCTACCTGTGCGTCGATGACCAGGCGTGGGACGAGGTCTGGGCGAACCGATTGCCGGTGATCGGGAGGTTCGCGCCGATTCTGGTCCCGCTCGACATCGCAGGGCTGTTTGCGGTCGCGTGCCTGGTCGAGGGGCCGGTCAAGCTCGACGTGTTCTTCGAGCGCGAGAGCGTGGTCGGCAAGCATCAGCGGATCAAGGTGAAGCGGCTCTGGGGTGGAGAGCGGATTTTCGCGCAGCTCAGGATCGGCGAGGATCGGGGCGATTCCGCAATTGCGGCGGCGCTTCGCTACAATATCTTTGGATTTTTGCAGGGGGCGACCTGGCCGGTCAGGATTCTCGCGCGCGGGCAGATCAACACGTTTCTGTTCAACGAGATCCTGCTGGTCGAGACCGCGATTATCCCGCTGATGCTGCTGGAGAAGGATCGCCGCGCGTTGCATCGCAACATGTTCACGCGAGCGAAGCTGATCTCGGCCGACGAGCAGGCGCTATGCGCGCGGATGGTCGAGCAGATATGCGCTGCGGTGCGCGCGGACGATCGGGTTGCGATGCGCGAGGTGCATATCGGGATCTTCCAGATGATCTGCAAGCTCGGGCGGGCGGCATTCGAGCGCTACGGGCTGCAGTTCCCGCCGCGAGTCGAGGAGGAAATGGTCGCGTTCTACACGCGTGAATGGCCGTTGGAGTAAGAAAGAGGCAAGCGGCACCAAGACACTAAGACACGAAGAAAAACGTTCTTCTTAGTGTCTTTGTGCCTTAGTGGCCGGTTGCTCTGTGCTCAGGAATTGGGGTCTACGCCCCACTTTTTCTTGTTTTCGGCGACTTGCTCTGAGGTCGGATGCTCGGTCTGCACGAAGAGCTTGACCTTGAATTGGTCCATGATATCCAGCATCGCGTGGTTGAGGGCGATATCGTCGTTCAGTACTTCAGGAACCGCCGGTTCCTCGAAGATCGCCTGCCACGGGCATTCGGGCTCGCAGGCGCCGCAGTCGATACATTCGTCGGGGTTGATGTATAGCTGGTTGGGAAATTTTTCCTTGTCGGCGCCGACGTACTCATAGATGCAGTCCACCGGGCATACGCTAACGCATCCGGTATCAAGGCAATCGCGGCAGAGCCGTGTGATGGTCCAAGGCATGGGTTATCAATCCTCTCGTGTTGCCTCTCGTCTTGCTTCTCCCATTGAGGAGCGTACGGTCCATAAGCTACATCGGCATGAGCTGTCAAGAAAGGTCTGCGGGCGGCAGAGCAGCACCCTCACCCACGCGTCACGATGCTTGCGAAAGAAGCGCAAGCCTCGCGCCACGCCGCCCTCTCCCGGAGGGAGAGGGTATAAGAGAGAGATTCATCGAAAGGAAGATCGAGATGAGCACTAGACACAACAAGAGCGGCGGATCGGTGCGGGTCGAGACTGATTCGATGGGGGCGATCGAGGTCAAGAGCGATCGCTACTGGGGGGCGCAGACCGAACGCTCGCTGCTGCATTTCGCGATCGGCAGGGACCGGATGCCACGCGGAGTGATTCGTGCCTTTGGGCTTTTGAAAAAGGCGGCGGCCGAGGTCAATCGCGATCTGAAAAAGCTGCCCGAGGACAAAGCGCGGCTGATAATCGCCGCCGCCGACGAGGTGGTTGCGGGAAAGCTCGACGAGCATTTTCCGCTGCGCATCTGGCAGACCGGCAGCGGCACGCAGACCAACATGAACGCCAACGAGGTTATCTCGAACCGCGCGATCGAGATAGCCGGCGGAGTGCTGGGCAGCAAGAAGCCGATACATCCAAACGACGACGTCAACATGTCGCAATCCTCGAACGACACGTTCCCGACCGCGATGCATATCGCGGCGGCCGAGGAGCTGGTGCATCTGCTGGTCCCGGCGGTCAAGGTTCTGCGCGACGCGCTGGCGAAAAAATCGGCGGAGTTCGCCTCGATCGTGAAAATCGGACGGACGCATCTGATGGACGCGGTGCCGCTTACGCTCGGGCAGGAATTCTCGGGCTACGTGGCGCAGCTCGACGCGGATCTGAAACGGATCGAGATGGTGCTGCCGGATATCTACGAGCTCGCGATCGGCGGCACCGCGGTCGGGACCGGGCTGAATACGCATCGCGAATTCGCCGAGCGGGTGGCGGCGAAAATCTCAGGCTACACCGGGCTGCCTTTTACCTCGGCGCTCAACAAGTTCGCGGCGCTGGCGGCGCACGATGCGCTGGTGATGGCTTCAGGAGCGCTCCGGACGCTTGCATGTTCGCTGATGAAAATTGCCAACGATATCCGCTGGATGGGCTCGGGGCCGCGCTGCGGGCTGGGCGAATTGTCGCTGCCGGAGAACGAGCCGGGCTCGTCGATCATGCCGGGCAAGGTCAATCCGACCCAGAGCGAGGCGATGACGATGGTGTGTTTGCAGGTGCTGGGCAACGACACCGCGATCGCGGCGGCGGGGACGCAGGGAAATTTCGAGCTCAACGTTTTCAAACCGATCATCATCCACAACTTCATGCATTCGGCGAGCCTGCTGGCGAATTCGTGCGTGTCGTTCAGCAAATACTGTGTCGAAGGAATCGAGCCGAATCGCGAGCAGCTCGCGCGCAACGTCGGCAATTCGTTGATGCTGGTGACCGCGCTGAGCCCGCATATCGGCTACGACAAGGCGGCCAAGGTGGCGAAGAAGGCGCATGCGGAGGGGACGACACTGCGCCAGGCGTGTGTCGCGCTGGGGTTCCTCAAAGGCGAAGAGTTCGATCGGCTGGTGCAGGTGGAAAAGATGCTCGGGCCCGAGGACTAAGCGAGGATCGACGAAGAGCGGGAGGATTGAGTGCGATGCGGCGACGGGCGGGTGCGGCGGTGATGGTGATGCTCGCGATGCTGATGTTGGCGATGCCGATTGCGGCGGTGGCCGCGGACTCGACGGCGCCGCCGTACGATCATGATCCGACCGCGGAGCCGCCGATGATCGGCGGCAAGCCGGTGGTGGTCTCGGTGAGTTTGCACGTTATCAACCTGTCGAAGATCGACGATTCGGCGCAGCACTTCGATATCGATGGCTACCTGTTTACGCGCTGGAACGATCCGCGGCTTGCGTTCGTATCGAAGGGGCCGGGCGACCTGGTGCGCAGTTACCAGCCGGGCGAGATCTGGAGTCCGCGGCTCGAGATCGTCAATGCGACCGCGCCGCGCGAGCGCCACGATACGTCGATCAGCGTCGCGCCCGATGGCGACGTCACCTACGTCGAGCGATTCAACGCGGAGCTATCGGCGCGTTTCGAGCTGAAGCGCTATCCGTTCGACATCCAGACACTGGAAATTTTTATTCATCCGTTCCTGCCCGATGCCAACCAGATCGTTTTTACCTTGAGTCATGCCGAGGTCTGGGCGGCGAGCGAGTTCACTACCTACAGTTCGCTGGCGCAGTGGGATTTGCAGGTTCTCCCGCCGGTCCTGCATACGCATCCTGAGATTTCGGGGGTCTTGAACGGGGTGCGCTTCGGGATGCGGGTGACGCGGCGCTCGACGTATTACATCTGGAAGGTGTTCGTGCCGCTGGTCCTGATGGTGTGCGTGTCGTGGGGAGTGTTCTGGATCGAGCCGCACGATCTGAACTCACAGATTGCGGTTTCGGTCACCACGATCCTGACGGTGATCGCGTTTGCGTTCGCGATTTCGTCGAGCATGCCGCGAGTGCCGTACCTGACCTATATCGATGCGTTCTTTTTGCAATGCTACGTATTCGTATTCCTGGCGTTCACCGAGATCATGATCGTGCACGTGACGCATCGCTCGGATCGGCGGCGGGATCTTGGCCTCAAGGTCCGCAACTGGTCGCGGATCATGGTGCCGGCGGCGTTCGTGGTGTCGAACGTGGTAATCGCGGTGCGGTTCTTGGGATAGGCACGTTCAGGATGAAACGGCTCGACCTACCGTTCTTACCTTGTTTACAACCATCATCGCCCTCATCGTGGCATCGGCGATCACGCTCCTATCTCTCGCCTTCCCAAGGACAACCTGTTGCAACCCGACCGCTAGCCACCAATTTGACTTCGGTGTCGAATGAGCCGATGGTCGCGTGACATCGATCAATACAGCACAACATTACCCAAGGAGGTACTGAGATGGGACGCACCTTCTTTCGCCGCGCGAACCTGATCGACGGCCGCAACGCACCCAGGAAAAATGCGACAGTCGTTGTGGAAGGCAGACGCATCACCGCGGTCGCTGTGAACGGTGACGCGCCGAAGCCTTCGACCAACGATGTCGTTTACGACCTCGCGGGCCGCTCGCTGATGCCGGGGATGGTTCAGTGTCACTATCACGCCGCCTACGCCAACTGTGAGCATATCGAAGATATCGACTTGAGGTATCCGCCGGCGATGCTGGCGTTGATCGCCGCGAAAAACGCCGAGTTGCTGCTGCGCAGCGGATTCACCGGCGCCGTCGGTGCGGGCACGCTGCACAACATCGATGCCACGCTCAAGCGTGCGATCGACGAGGGCATTATACAGGGGCCGCGTCTGCTGCCGTGCGGACGCGAGTTCATTACCACCGGCGACTTGGCCGATGTCCATCCGAGCTGGTGGAAATTGCAGATGGAGGGAGGCATTCCAATCTGTGACGGTCCTGACGCGTTCCGCAAGGCGGTGCGCAGCGAAATCAAGGGCGGTGCCGAAATCATCAAGCTTAGTGTGACCGGCGGCCATGGGGCCGCTTTTCCGGCTGAAACCATGATGATGACGCTCGAGGAACTACAGGCCGCCGCTGATACTGCGCACGGCCGTGGCAAGAAAATCCGCGGGCATGTTGTTTCCAAGCGGGGCATCATGGCCGCGCTCGACCTGAGGTTCGACCTCATCGATCACGCCGATCAAATGGACGACGAGTGTATCGAGCGCTTGGTGAAGCAGGGAACTTTTGTCACCCCGAGCCTCTACTTCACATACGCGATGGCGCAGGAGCACCGGCGCAGCGGCAAGACCGAGTATTTTGACGACGAGATGAAGCGTGGGCTCGAATACTCGTCCAAGATGGTTCCCAGGGCGCATGCGGCTGGCGTCAAGCTGGTCGTCGGCGACGATTTTGGCGTCGCCGGGCTGATCCACGGCGACTACGCGAAGGAACTCGAAGCCTACGTCAACGGCGCCGGAATTCCAGCGCTCGAGGTCATCGGATGGGCGACCCGCAACGGCGCCGAAATGCTCGGTATGAAAGATGACCTCGGGACCATTGAGGCGGGCAAGCTCGCCGATCTGCTCGTGGTCAACGGCGATCCGGTCAAAGACATTACCGTGCTGCAGGATCGCGCGAACCTCGAGGTGGTGATGAAAGACGGAAGCTTCGTCGAATGCAAGCTCGTTCCGGGCAAAGCAGCCGCCAAGGCCGCATAGATTATTTTTTCCGCTGACGCGGAGTTTTTCTTTCTACGCGGATTGTGCCGCGGGCCGGAAAAGCATTCCTTTTTTTGACAGCCAAGTGGGTGAGATGTGATGCTCGGGCGCGGACTTTCGGGGATTGGACTTGAAGACAACGCATCGCGTAGTCTCACTTGCGCATGGGCGCGGACTCCTCGAAAGTGAACTGAAAATCCTAGTGCCGAGTGATGAATTCACTCCCTGCCTACCACTCTGAAAATGAAAGAAGACGAAACCGACCTCGCGCGCCGATTCCAGCCGAATGCTCCGGTCGCGGTGACGGCGGAAAAGATAGCGAAATTTTGCACCTCGGTCGGCGACCTCAATCCGCTCTACCTCGATCCGATCGCCGCACAGGCCGGGCCCTACGGCGGAATCATCGCACCGCCGTGGTTCGCGACATCGATCCGGCGCGGTGAAGGTTCCGCGGAGCAGAATTTATTCCCGCGTGGCGGCCTGATGGCCGGCATCGATTTGGAGCTGAAAACCCCGATTCGTCCTGGCGACTCGATTTCGGTCACCACCGAAGTGAAGGAAACCTACGAAAAAACCGGGCGCACCGGCACCATGACCTTCACCGTGATTCGCTCGACGCTCACCAATCAAAACGGCGAGGTCGCCGCGTACGTCGACTATCGCATGATGAATCGCCAGCGCTAGCAGCCTGCCGCAGCGATGGCGAAACGCTTCGCGAACCTCGCAGATCGGATGTGCGCTCCAGTGTGAGGAGAGATTCTCATGGAAATCGATATTGATCATGTCGCGATGCCGGTGGGCGACATCGAACGCTCGGTGGAATTTTATGTGCGCGTGTTTGGTGCGAAGGCTGATGGCCTGGAGAAATGGCGCGCGGGCAAGTGGCCGATCGTCAGCATCAGTTTCGGACGCAACCGGTTCAATCTGCATCCGCCGGACAACAAGATCACGCTGAAGGCGACGCATCCGATGATCGGTGGCGGCGACTACTGCTTCGTGTGGCCCGGCACGCCCGACTCGGCGATCGAGCACCTGAAGCGCAACAGCATCGAGATCGAGGAAGGTCCGGTGCCGCGCCTGGGCGGGCGGGGAAAGGGAATCAGCGTCTACTTCCGCGATCCCGACGGGAACCTGCTCGAATTCATCAGCTACGCGACATCGGCGTAGCTGAGGATCAAATTTTATACAAACTGGCGACTGTCTCGCCCGCGAGTTTTGCACCCGAGGCGGCCGGCATCTCGGCCAGGAGCCCCTTCAGCTCGTTCATGTATTCGCGCCCGTGATCCTGATGCGGAAAATCGCTCGCCCAGAAGAATCGGTCGCCGACAAATTTGATTAGCCCGGCCAGCGCGCGCTCGTCCGGATCGGCGGAAATCCAGCTCTGCGTGCGGATGTAATGACTCGGCGGATTTTTCAGCGGCGCGCGATTAATCGGGACCTCGTACAGCGCGTCCATCCTGTCCACCCAGTAACCGATCCACCCGCCGCCGGATTCGAGCACCACCGTTTTGAGCTTCGGAAACTTGTCGAACACGCCGAATGAGAACAGCGTCGTGAACGCGACCTGCGCGCCGTAGCACGCGGTCACCTGATGATACCAAATCGAGGAGCCGAGCCCGCTGAAGCGGCGCGACGCGAGCGACGCCGGCTCGAAGGTCGGATGGATTCCGTATGGAACGTCGAGCTCCTGAAACTTTGCGAACAGTGGATCGAAGTCAGGATGACCGTGCGCCTTGCGCAAGTGGTTAAAAGGCGCCACGAAGGCACCCTTGCACCCGTCCTTGACCGCCCGTTCCAACTCGGCGACGGCGGCGGGAACCTCGAGCATCGAAAGATGCGCGATCGGAATGAGACGCCCGCCCGAGTCGCGGCAGAAATCCGCGATCCATCGATTGTAGGCGCGGCAGTAGGCGTTGCTGAGTTCCGGGTCCTCGACCTCGGCTTCCCACAACAGCCCGATGGTCGGGTAGAGAATCGCCTTGTCGATACCGTCCTGATCGAGCAGCTTAAGCCGCTCCTTCATATCCATCGACCCGAACGGTGCGGAGTTCACGTAAGTGCGCTCCGCCGAAGGCTTCATCTCTTGAGCATTACGGCCCATCGCGCCGAGCGTGTGCAGCACGCCGCTGCGCATCAGTTGCGCGGGTTTGCCATCGTACTCGAGGAACTCCATCCCCTTGTCATCGCGCTTAATTTTGATTCCGCGCGCGCGATATTTTTGCTCGAGGTATTTGTCCCACACCTCGACCGGCTCGAGGATATGCCCGTCGGCGTCGATGATGAGCTGATTTCCCGGCATCTTTTCTGATCCTACAGTTTGTAACAGTCGATGACGTTTTTGCCGACGATGCCGCGGCGCGCCTCCGGTCCCATCGGTGCGACCATCCGGTCGAGCGCGTCGAGGTATTTGCCGCCGTGGTCCGGATGCGGAAAGTCGCTGGCCCAGAAGAAGCGATCACGGCCCACGTAATCGATCACGTAAGCGGTGGCCTGCTCGTCGGGATCGCCGGAGATCCATACCTGCTTGCGCACGTACTCGCTCGGCTTTTTTTTCAGCGGCAGCGTGCCGCCGATCCAGGTTTCGTAGCCCTCATCCATGCGATCCATCCAGAACCCGAGCCATGAGGAACCGGATTCGAGGATCACCACCCGCAGCTTGGGAAACTTGTCGAAGACGCCGAACTGGAAAAATGTCGAGAGCGGCTGCTGCAGAATCTGCGACGCAATCACGCCCAGCAGCGGCATCCGCTCCATCCCGTGAAAGCGCGCGCGATTGAGACCCTTGGGTTCGAAGGTCGGATGAATCGCGAACGGCACATCGAGTTTCTCGGCCATCGCGAAAACCGGATCGTGATCGGAATGGCCGTGCGGCTTGTGCGTGATCGTGAACGGCGCGACGAACGCGCCGCGGCATCCGTCTTTGACCGCGCGTTCGAGTTCCGTGGCGGCCGCCTGAGGATCGCCGAGCGACAAATGCGCGATCGGGATCAGGCGATCGCTGTAGGGCCGGCAGAAGTCGGCAATCCAGCGATTGTAGGCGCGGCAGTACGCCTGCGAGAGCTCGACGTCCTCAACTTCCGCCTCCCACAAAATTCCCAGGGTCGGATAGAGCACCGCCTTGGCAAGATTCTCGCGATCGAGCAGCTCGACGCGCTCGCGCGCATCCATCGAGCCGAACGGCGCGCTTCCGACGTAGGTCCGCTCCGCGTCGGGGCGCAGTTGATCCTGCTCCTTGCCCATCCCCCCAAGTGCGGCCAGGAACCCGGGCTGCGCCATCTGAGAGAGTTTGCCGTCATATTGCAGGCATTCGAGGCCCTTCTCGTTTTTCACCACCTTGATCGAATGCGGCTGATATTTCGCTTCGAGATATTTTTCCCACAGGTCGGGCGGCTCGAGGATGTGTCCGTCAGCGTCGACAACGATATCTTTCGATGGCATCGTGCGAATCTCCGTGGCACAAGCTTCAGCCTGTGGTCCTGACCGATCGTTTAGTTGGCCGGTAACCATGATACCGAATATTCTGGCAAGGATGTCAAACACTTCCCGGCATTTGGGTGAGGAGACAGGGACAGCAGCCGATTCGGCGCAGGAGATATGGATATGGCAGACGAACAAACCGCGGGAAAAAAGCGGCTTTCGGGAAAGGTAGCCGTTGTCACCGGCGCCGGCCGAGGCATCGGGCGCGCCGAGGCGATGCTGCTGGCGCGCGAGGGCGCGAAGGTCGTAGTCAACGATTTGGGCGGCGGCCCGATCGGCGGAGGTGCCGACGATCGGGTCGCCGGGCAGGTGGTGGAGGAAATCCGCGCCGCCGGCGGCGAGGCGGCAACGAATTACGACAACGTCGCGACCATGGACGGCGGCGCGCGCATCATTCAAACCGCGCTCGATAGCTTCGGGCGGCTCGACATTCTCGTCAACAACGCCGGCATCGTGCGCCCGCGGATCATCTACAATATGAGTGAGAGCGATTGGGACGACGTCATCGCGGTGCATATGAAGGGCACCTTCTCGACTATCCGTGCGGCCGCGATGATTTTTCGCGAACACAAAAGCGGCGTCATCGTGAACACCGCGTCCGAGTCGGGCCTCGGCCACCTGGGGCAATCGAGCTACTCGGCAGCGAAGGAAGGCATCGTCGGTTTCACACGCACGATTGCGCGCGACCTCGGGCGCTTCAACGTGCGATGCAACGCGATTCGGCCTCGCGCCGCCACCCGGCTGTTCGACGAGGAGGCGCTCAAAGCAATGGAGCGCACGCGCGCGATGCTCGGCGACCGCGGCGTGCCTGTGCCGATGGCGAATCCGCTCGACAACAAGCCCGAGCAGGTCGCCGCGCTGGTGGTGTGGTTGTGTACCGAGGCCGCCGCGAATGTGAACGGCAGAACGTTTGTGGTCGGAGGTGAGATGGTCGGCATCTACCCGGAGCCCGAGCCGTCGCGCACGATGATTCGCGAAGGTGGATGGGACCTCGACTCGCTCGATCGCACGGCGCCATCGCAACTGACGTCCGGCCTTCGCAACGAGTTTCTGCCGCGAAGCTGAACCCTACGCTTCGCGAGTTTGCGCAATCGGGTCAGTTTGAGTAGCTATCGACACATCAGGAGGTTTCGCCATGACACCAGCACAACAAAAAGAAAGAGCAGTCGAGTTTCTGTCGATGCTTGAGAATCCGGATCCGGCTAAAATCGAACCTATGGTCGCCGACAATTTCGAATGGCGCGTGATGACGCGGATGCCAGGCTTCGCGCCAGTCAAAGGAAAAGAAGGCCTCAAGGGATTTGCCAAGGGCCTCAAAACGATGATGCCCAACGGCGTCAACATGAAGTTCGGCACCGTCTTCAGCGAAGGCAACAACGTTTCGGTACAATGCGAGTCAAACACGACCGCCGCCAACGGCCGCAAGTACAACAACCTGTATCACTTCTACCTCAAGTTCGACGGCGACCGTATCGCGCAGGTACTGGAGTACTGCGATACCAACCATGCACGCGAGGTCTTCGTCGCCGCCTGACAAGCGCGGGTGAAAGATGATCGTCGCGCAGATAACCGACCTGCATGTGGTTAGCGAAGGATCGCCTCTGCTATCGGCAAATTCCGACCAACGCACAGCGGGCAGAGGCGGTCGCCGACGCCGTCACTCCCGGCGCGCGAGATAGACCTCAGGTCAGTGCCGCCAGTACTTCCTGCGTTACGCGCTTGAACTGCTTTTTCTGATCGTAGCCGGTTATTCGTAGTGTGATCGTGGTGGCGCCTGCATCTATGAAGCCGCGGATGTTCTCGATGCACTGGGCGGGCGATCCCATTGCGACCCAGTTTTCCAGAAAGTCGCGCGAATAGTCTGTCGAGTAGTAGACATCGAGGAAGCGCTTGGATTCGGCCAGCGCCACCTCGCGATCCTCGTTTACGTTGATGTTGTAATAGACACAGACCTCGAAGTTCGCTGGCAAATCGCGACCGAGCTCGTGCGCATAGCCGCGAATCATCGCGAGCGATTGGCGCAAGGTGTCGGGTGTACCGCCAGTGGTCATCCAGCCGTCGCCGAGCTTCGCGACGCGGCGGAACGCGCTCGGAAAGTCGCGGGGCAAGCGCGGATTGGCCGTCACCCAGATGGGGAGGGGCTGCTGAACGGGACGCGGCAGAATCGTTAGATCGCGGAAACTCGTGTATTTGCCATCGTAGCTAACACCTTCGCCTGACGAGGTCAGCCGCATGATCTCAATCGCTTCTTCCATTCGGCGTACGCGCGAC
>JBARDN010000294.1:0-15446 GCA_049795175.1 Binataceae bacterium (SeqCode)
ATCAGTCCGATGTGCGGATTGGCAAGGATGTTACGAAAACCGAACTTGAGCCTGTTGCCTTTGCGTTCGGGAATCAGCAGCGCGTTCGGCCCAGCGACCTGGACGAATCCGGGATGATCGCCCTTGGGCGAGGCGTCCTGGTTGCCGTCCGCGTCGGCGGTGCC
The DNA here is from genome assembly GCA_049795175.1 of Binataceae bacterium (SeqCode). Lineage (GTDB taxonomy): Bacteria > Desulfobacterota > Binatia > Binatales > Binataceae > JBARDN01. The sequence goes on from JBARDN010000294.1 coordinate 165, forward strand.
GATCACGAGCAGTGGCGAGCGCTTTATAAAGCCGACCGCCATTTCGTCGAGCGCGGTGAGCAGCTTCCTGCGCGTCATCGAAGACGGCGCGCCAAGCAGCGCGTCCAACTGTTCCTCGGTCGAGATGCGATGCGGGTCGGAATTTTCCACCGGCGTGTTCCTCCGTTCAACCCAAGGCTAAGCGATACGCGCGCGCTAGTCGAATTGTCACAGCGAGCGGCCAACCGCGGCGGCGACAGGTTTGGCCGCCCTGACCAAGTCGGCGAAGCGCTCGGGCTTGAGCTGCTGCGGACCGTCGGAGCGGGCGACCGCAGGGTTCGGATGCACCTCGATCAGCAAGCCGTCGGCGCCGGCCGCGATCGACGCCAGCGCCATCGGCGCGACCAGCGACCAGATGCCGGTGCCGTGGCTGGGATCGACAATCACCGGCAGATGCGTCCATTCCTTGAGCAGAGGGACCGCGGTCAAATCGAGCGTGTTGCGGGTCGCGGTCTCGAAGGTGCGGATTCCGCGTTCGCATAGCACCACGTTGGGGTTGCCTTCGGACAAGATATACTCCGCGGCCATCAGGAATTCTTCGAGCCGGGTGGACATCCCGCGTTTCAGCAGGATCGGTTTTTTCGTTCGCCCAAGGCGGCGCAGAAGCGAAAAATTCTGCGCGTTGCGCGCACCGACTTGCAGCATATCGGCATGCTCGACGAACAGATCGATATCGTGCGGATCCATGATCTCGGTGACGACCGGAAGCCCTACCCGCTTGCCCGCATTTTCGAGCAGCGTCAGCCCTTCGCCCTCCATGCCCTGAAAAGCGTAGGGAGAAGTGCGCGGCTTGAACGCGCCGCCGCGCAGCAGATGCGCTCCGCCCGCCTTGACCGCGTCGGCCGCAGCCTCGACCTGCTCCAGGCTTTCGACCGCGCACGGGCCGGCCATGATCGCGAGCTTGTTGCCGCCAATCTTTACGCCGCCGACGTCAATGATCGAGCCCTCCGGACGGACCTCGCGCGCCGCGAGCTTGAACGATCGCAGCACCGGCATCACGCGCTCGACGTAGCTGAGCGCCTCGAGATGCTCGAGCTGATGCTCGCCGCGCTCCTCGCCGACGCAAGCGACGACGGTGCGCTCGACGCCGCGGATGATATGTGCGCGATAGTCGAGTTCTTCGACCATCTTTACGATCGTGCCGATCTGTTCTTCAGTAACCTTCGGTTTGAGTACGACGATCAAGCGATTCTCCCGATTGCTCCGGCGGTCCTTCTGCGCCCGCGGATCATGAAAGCGATGGAATGCGCGGCGAAAGTCTAGTATCTAAGTGTATAGCACACGCGGAATGCCGAAACCCCCGCCGCTCCTGCTTATACCTCGTGAACAATCGCACCAATCGCGCGCTCCGAATGCTCCATACCTCGGATGTGCATCTCGAGACCGATACTTTCGGCGCGGGACCGCGCGGCGAGCAGTTGCGCGATCGCGTGCGCGGCGCGTTCGCGCGGGTGATCGATCTGGCCAACGAGCGATCTGCCGATTTGCTGCTGATCGTCGGCGACCTGTTCGACTCGGCGCGCGTCAGCGAAGCGGGTCTTGCATTCGCGCTCGGAACAATAGGACGCGCGCGGATGCCGGTGGTGATGATCCCGGGCAATCACGACGCGCACGACGAGCGCTCGATTTACGCCGGCCTGGCGCCGTCAGCCCTGCCCCCGAATCTGCACCTGATCCTCGAGCCGGAAGGCCGCACGATCGAGTTTCCAGAATTGGCGGTAAAGCTATGGGGACGAGCGCTGGTCGAGCACACGCCGGAGTATCGGCCGCTGGCGGGAATTCCGGCGCCGGATCCGAATTTGTGGAATATCGCGCTCGCGCACGGCTTCTACATGGAAGATGGCGACAGCTATCGCTCGTCGCCGATCACGGGCGAAGAGATCGCGGCGTCGGGCGACGACTATATCGCGCTCGGGCACGTGCACATCTGGAGCGACGTTTCGCACGGCGGGACCCGCGCGTTTTATTGCGGCACGCCGGCGCCGCTTTACTCGGGTGATCATTGCGGATGGGCCGCGTGGGTGGAATGCCTCCCCGGCGAGCCGGTGCGCATCGAGCGCGTAGTCGTCACGCCAGGACAGCCGGAAGATCCAGCCGTCTGATCCCTCGCCCTCTGTCTGATTCCTCGCTGCAAGGGAGAAGGTTAGGTGAGGGACCTTGTTTAGATTTACCGCGGCGCGATCGCACCGCGCGATTATTACGCTCGATTGCTGCCGTTGCGGCGCGCGGCTTTTGCGTGCGGTAGTTCCACCGGGCGGAGTTCCGGGAAACGCATGAGCAGCTTGCGCCATACGCGCTCGAACCCGCCGCTGAGAAATGGCTGGACCAGGCACTCGAGCGCACCTTCGTCGGTAAACTCACGCGCCCGTTCCGCGTCGCTGGCGGGGATCACCGCGATAATCGCGGTGTCGGGCGAATCGTGACGAATCATCCGGACCAGGCCGAGCGCATCGAGGTCGCCGCCGGTCTTGAGCGCGCTATCAAGGATCACTACTTGCGGGTGCACAGTTCGGAAAAGGTTTGCGGTCTGCACCGCGTTGTCCGTCTCGGCGATCACGTCGCATCCCATGCAGTCCAGATGATGCCGCATCACCTCGCGGCCCTCACCTGAGCTATCTGCTATCAGCACACGGACAGACATTCGGGACGACCTCCTGCCCACCCCCGGGCCTGACTTGATCATTACGGCTTCACGCGTCATCGGAGGAAAAGGTAGCAAGCGGCAGGCCAATAGCGATGTGTAAGCGCTGCAACGCAAATTTAGTCATCAATTGTCAAATTTACGCGGCCGTCCCACGACTTTCCGGCTGCAAGTTGCATCGCGGGACAAACTCGCGTTCCTCGAATTGGTACATCGATTCGGTAAATTCGCCTGTATCTTCCAATACGGACAAACTCGCCGTCGGCTACCGATTTGTTTTCCGGGACGCGCGGGAAGCTATCAGGAAAGACAGGGGATGGTTATTTGCGATGCGACGCACTTATGCGGAAATGTGCAAGCGGCGCTAATGATTAGCATCATGGCGTAGCAGCCGCGTGAATTGTTGCATACCCGTGACAGGCTCCGCCGACGATAATCACGGTGCGCGGCGCCAATCGCATCGCCGAAAAAACCACGGCGGGACCGGATAATCCGGCCCCGCCGCTTGGCAATTACTTACGTGTTCGGACGAGAGTTACATCATGCCGCCCGGAGGCATCTGCGGTCCGCCGCCGCCGCCCTTATTCTCGTCGGGCTTCTCGGCGATCATGCACTCGGTGGTGAGCAGCAGGCTCGCGACCGACGCCGCATTCTGCAGCGCGCTACGCACGACCTTGGTCGGATCCATGATCCCGGCCTTGGTCAGGTCTTCGAACTCTTCGCTGGCTGCGTTGAATCCGAAGGAGCCCTTGTTGCTCTTGATCTTGTCAACCACGACCGAGCCTTCCCAGCCGGCGTTGTGCGCGATCCACCACGCCGGTCCTTCGACCGCGCGTTTGATGATCCCGATACCGACCTTTTCGGCTTCTCCCGCGCGCAGGTTGTCGAGCACCGCCGATGCGCGCACGAGCGCTACGCCGCCGCCAGGCACGACGCCTTCTTCGACCGCGGCGCGCGTCGCATGCAGAGCATCCTCGACGCGGGCCTTCTTTTCCTTCATTTCCATTTCGGTCGCCGCGCCGACGCGAATCACCGCGACGCCGCCGACCAGCTTCGCCAGCCGCTCCTGCAGCTTCTCGCGATCGTAGTCCGAGGTGGTCTCCTCGATCTGCGCGCGAATCTGCTTGATGCGGCCCTCGATATCGGCCTTTTTGCCCGCGCCGTCGATAATCGTGCAGTTGTCCTTGTCCACCACGATCCGTTTGGCGCGGCCGAGGTCCTGCAACGTGACGTTTTCGAGCTTGATTCCGAGTTCTTCGGAGATCGCGCGGCCACCGGTCAGGATCGCTATGTCCTCGAGCATCGCCTTGCGCCGATCACCGAAGCCCGGCGCTTTGACGGCAATACAAGACAGCGTGCCGCGAATCTTGTTCACGACCAGGGTCGCGAGCGCTTCGCCTTCGATATCCTCGGCGATCATCAGGAAGGGTTTGCCCGCCTTCGCGATCGTCTCGAGAATCGGCAGCAGATCCTTCATCGAGGAGATCTTCTTCTCGTTGATCAGGATAAACGCATCGTCGAGCTTCGCTTCCATCCGCTCCGGATCAGTCACGAAGTACGGCGACAGGTAGCCGCGGTCGAACTGCATCCCCTCGACCACTTCGAGCTGGGTCTCGAGTCCGCGCGCCTCTTCAACCGTGATGACGCCTTCCTTGCCGACCTTCTCCATCGCCTCGGCAATGATGTCGCCGATGGTGGAGTCGTTGTTGGCCGAGATGGTGCCGACCTGCGCGATTTCTTTGCGATCCTTGGTGGGCTTGGACAGGTTCTTGAGCTCGCCGGTAATCGCCTCGACCGCGCGATCGATCCCGCGCTTGAGCGACATCGGATCGTGTCCCGCGGCGACCATCTTGATGCCCTCGGTGTAGATCGAGCGGGCCAGGACGGTCGCGGTAGTGGTGCCGTCGCCGGCGACGTCGGAAGTCTTGGAGGCGACTTCCTTGACCATCTGCGCGCCCATATTTTCGAACTTGTCTTCGAGTTCGACTTCCTTGGCGACGGTGACTCCGTCCTTGGTTACGGTCGGAGCGCCAAAGCTCTTTTCGAGAACGACGTTGCGGCCCTTGGGGCCGAGCGTCACGGTAACGGCGTCAGCGAGAACGTTGACCCCTTTCAGGATCTTCTCGCGCGCCTCTTGTGAAAAACGAAGTATCTTCGCGGGCATGGATTCTTGCCTCTCTTCAGTTCAAATTTTAGTTAAGCGCATCGGACACAAGCTTCTTTACGGAGTTTCGCTCAGTCGAGGATGCCCAGGATGTCGTCCTCGCGCATGATGATATGCTCATCGCCTTCGAGCTTGATCTCGCTGCCGGAATATTTTCCGAACAGGATCTTGTCGCCCGTCTTCACCTCGATCGGGATGAGCTTGCCATCGTCGCCATACTTGCCCTTGCCGACTGCGACTACTTTGCCCTCTTGAGGCTTTTCTTTCGCGGTGTCGGGGATGATGATGCCACCCTTGGTCTTCTCTTCTTCTTTGATACGCTTGACCAGAATGCGATCGCCCAGCGGTCTGAATTTCATTGGCACTAGCCGCCTCCTACAGTGGAATTTCGATTGTTACCCGGCCTGTGAATAGATCGGGTCGGGTGAAATATAACCACGACCGACCATATGTCAATTGGCACTCTCGCGCTGAGAGTGCCAACCGGTTCAGTTTCTCATGTGGCGATCACAAACGCAAGCGCGAGTACCTGCCGCCAATCATTTCAACCGCACGCAAGAAACCGAGGATTCCTCAAGGTTTACAGGGAGAATTCTTCTTCTTGTGTGTCTTTGTGGCCGGTTGGATTCTTTTCACGCGTCGAACTCCACCGGATGACCTACCTGCTCCGCGACCAATTCCGCGATTCGCCCGTAGAGCTCGTGATGGTCTTTGTCGTCGCGCCACGCATCGTTCGCGGGGTCGTAGTCGTAGTGGTATCCGTGCGCGGCAGCGGCCAGCCAGATTTGATTGGTCGCGGATTGGCGGCTCAGGATAAATTTCATTCCGTCGGGAAACTCGATCGTGACCGAGCCGTCGGCGGTCGAGTAGTCGGCATCGTCGGGATCGAGGCTCTCGAGCCATTTGGCGACGCGCGCCAGGCACGCATCGGCGGCTTTTTGGAATTCGCGATCGTCCATGCAGCGATTGTATCAGGCCGAGGACGATCACACCCACGACGAGGCTGCCCGTTCGAGGCTCTCCTGCAGGCGCTTTAAGAACCCTCTCCCTTGATCCTTCTCGCTGGTCAGAGACTGTCGATTTTCTCGCAAATGCCCTCAGGATGTCATCCTGAGCCGCAGGCGAAGGATCTCCGCGAAGCGATTAGTGCAACCAATCCGGGTTATTCGCACTAATCGCTTCGCGGAGATCCTTCACTCCGGCAACCTGCGTTCAGGATGACGGACAAGAATTCGGTATTTATCGACAGCTTCTGGTCAGGGAGAGGGGAATTTTTCTTGTCCTACATTAGTCCGCACGGTCGGCGACTACTATCATCCTGCGGCCGAAGAGGAGCGCGGGCGATAGCACGTCGGCAAAGAGCTCGCGGGTTACGCGCGGGTCGGCGGCGCGCTGGCCGCCGTGGCGGACGTTGCGGGCGGAGACCGCGACTGCGAATTTCATCGACGTCCACAGCAGCGGCACCAGCGGCGCCATCGCGATCGAGGTCGGGCTCAGGCGGTCGGTGTGGATCGCGAGATGGTCGAAGCCGCACACGCGCAGGATGTAGCGCATCCTGAAGTAGTCGAGCAGAAAGACGTGGCCATGATAGAGGCGCGAGCCGCTTCGCGCGCGCAGGGTCTGGACTTCGTTGACCAAACCGCGGCGCAGGTTGCGTTGGCCGGTCAGAAAGGCGCTGGCGCGCGCCGCAAGATGCATCACGTTGGGCGTGGTCAGAATAATCTTGCCGCGCGGCTTGAGCACGCGGGCGCATTCGCGGACGAAGCCCATCTGATCCTCGAGATGCTCGATTCCCTCGCGGCAAAGGACGTAGTCGAATGCGGCGCCGGCAAACGGCATCGCATCGTTGGCATCGGCGCGCACCCACGACCACGAGGGCGTTGCGCGTCCGTTGGCGAACAGATCGGCGGAGAGGACCCGGTAGCCGAGCTGCGCGAGGGCGGCGGATTGCGCGCCGCCGCCGGCCGGAATATCGAGCACGAGTCCGGGAGGCATCGCGGCGAAGAGTCCGTGCATGCCGCCACGCGCGCGGACGGCGATATCGCCGGGGATCGGGGCGGAGGAGTTTTCAGCGCGGCGCGGCGCCATCAGCGCAACAGGCCGCGCTTGCGCAGTTCCTCATCGCGGTAGCGGCGGAACAGGATGGTCCATTCGTTACTGCCCTCGACGATGCCGCGCTTGATCGAGATGATCTTGCGCCGCACGACCTGATCGATCTCATCGCCCTTTTCGTTCCACTCGGCGATAAGCTCGCGCCCCTGGCGCAGCGCGAGCGGGAAGTTCGCGATTTCGGCCAGGCCCTCGTCGCGCAGGCGCGCGAGCGACTCCCGCGCCAGAAACAGAATTCGTGCTTCGCTGAGTTTCATCGCTATGCGGCTAGAGCGTAAACCCTTTCTTTTCGGCGATTTTCTGGCGGATCATCGAGCGCAGCCGCTCGCCGTCCAGACGCGTGTCCTTGCGCATCAGATCCTCGACCATGTTGTCGGTCTCGAGGTCGATCGCGGCTTCGGTCTCGAAGTTCGACGACATCAGCTCGACCACGCAGGCGATCAGATCTTTCTCATCCGCCTTGGGCTTGATGATGCCCTTCGTGATCAGGCCCTGGACCAGGAAGCTCGCGAGCGAATCGATCTGTGTTTCGCGCATCGCCATATGCCCTCAACCTGCCCTGATCGCGATACGTGTGTCAAAGCCGCGCGGTCAGAATCCGAAGCTGCTGAGACCGGGATGATCGTCGGGCCGGCGCCCCAATGGCCAATGATATTTTCGCTCGTCCGCGCGAATCGGCAAATCATTGATGCAGGCGTGGCGAACGGCGTTCAGGCCGAGTTCATCGTACTCCCAGTTTTCATTGCCGTAGGAGCGAAACCAGTTTCCCGAATCGTCGTGCCATTCGTAAGCAAAGCGGACGGCGATTCGGTTATCGCGAAACGCCCACAGCTCTTTGATCAGCCGGTAGTCGAGCTCGTGCGCCCACTTGCGCTCAAGAAACGCGACTATCTGTTCGCGGCCGACGATAAACTCCGACCGATTGCGCCATCGGCTCGATGCGCTGTAGCCGAGCGAGACTCGTACCGGATCATGGGAATTCCATGCGTCTTCGGCGCCGCGAACCTTCTGGATCGCGGTTTCGAGCGTGAATGGCGGAAGCGGCGGACGCGGGCTTTCGATGCTTTCCAAGATTGACTCCTCCCGCCTTACGCCTAGCGCGTCCCGGGCGGTTTCTTGGCGTTCTCTTTTTCTTGTTCCTTCTGGTAAACCTCGTCCATCATCGGTTCGAGCGTTTCTGTGAACTGCTTGATATGGCCGATGTTCGCGCCGAAGTCGCCGGGAAAGTAGCGCGCGAGTGAGGTCGAATCGGGGCGCGACGAGCCCGAGCGCGAGCACAGGTTGATCTCGCTCTTCGAGGTGACAGTGATCCGGATATCGTCCTGCCACTGGAGAACCCGCGAAGTGTAAATGCAATCGATCACGCCGGTCCGGGCATCGGCATGGACGATCTTCCATCCGCCGAGCGAGTTAATCACCTGCTGCGAGAGCGCGAAGAGCTTGGCCTGTCCGATTCCCGGATAGCTCGGCGTGACGAGCTCGGGATAGACGTCGTCGTCGGGATTTGACGCGGCCGCTGCCGGGCTCGCCGCGGCGGCGGGACTCGTCGCGGAGACAGGCTCGGCCTTCGCGCGCTTGTGGCGCGCCTCGCGTTTGATTGGCAAGGGCTCGGCTGCCGGCGCCGGCTGCGCCGCAGAGGCTGGCGAAGCAGCGACAGCGTCGGGCCATTTACAAGTCGCGGAGCCGAGGCCTTTCTCGCTGGTGGCGGCTCCGCTCTGGGTGAAGAAGCGGATCGAGCGCGCCGCGACGCCGGGCTTCTCGAAGATGGTCTCGTTGTTCAGGAGCATCGAGACGCCGCCGATCGCGACGATGATCGCGACGACCGCGACGACGATTCTCAGCAGCAGGAAGACGAGCCGTCGGATCGGGCGCACGAAGATCAGAATCAGGATGATGACGGCGGCGATGATTTCTGGAGCGTAGGAGATATTCGCCATAGCGGTACCGGTGATGAATTCGTATCCGCTTTGGGCAGCAACAGGCAAGCGCGGGGCAGTCGGGCGGTCGCAGAAGGCGGTCAGGCGGTGGCGATCAAGTGGCGGGCGGCGAAGATAGTCCAGGCGGCCACCAAGACACCAAGACACGAAGAAGAAGCGGGCCCTTCCGGTAGGAAAGGCCCGCTTTGTATTTTTGGTGTCTTCGTGTCTTGGTGGCCGATTGAATTTTGCTGGTGGCCTTTGGCTTACGCCGGCGCGGCGGCGAAGCCGCCGTCTGAATCGCCGCGCAGGATTGCGTCAAAGCGCATTCCGCCCAGGTAGTGGCGGCGCGCTTCGTCGTCGGTCACGGCGACGCGGCGCACGTCGCGGCGCAGGATCGGCCAGATGCCGCCAACCATCGGATGACGCCCCTGCCGGTACGAGAAAAAGTAGTACATGAACTGGCGCAACGTTGATCGGCGCGATTCCGGCGCAAGGCCGCGTCCGCCCGCGACGGTGAAGATCGTGTGGAGCATCTTCGGAATCGAATAGAAGCCCTTGAACGCGTCGCGATACGCCTGCATCCAGGCGGCGCTGTCGAGCTTCGGATGCCTGAGCGTCACGTGCTGGGAATCGAGCTGGTTGAAGTCCCAGTCGGTGATGTCGCCGTCCTTGGCGTAGCGCACCTGGTCCTCGGTGCCGGGAAGCGGAGTCATGATGAAGAACGAGACGATATCGAAGCCAATCTTCTTGAGCGTCTCCGCCGCGACGCGGCCGCAATCGGGCCCGTCGAACGGGAAGCCGAGCATATAGCCGGCGTGAACCGAAATTCCGACCTTGTGCCAGTTATCAACTACGCGGCGGTACTTGTCGATCACGCGGGCGCGTGACTCTTCGAGCTTCATCTTGTGCTGGCGATCGTCGGTGTTCTGGTACTTGGTCGCGAAGTTCAAGTTATCGGGATTGAGCGATTCGATCCCGACGAACGCCTGATAGCATCCAGCGGCCGCGCACAGCTCGGTGAAGCGCTTGGAGCGCCGATGCTTTGCGGTCTCGGTCTCGCCCGGTGCGGCGGTCGCGTAGCACGACGCATCCACGTCGACCTGCATCATGAAAGAGAAGTCCGGATATTCTTTTTTGACTTCGATAAGCCCGGTCAGAATTTCTTCCCATCTTGGTGAGCGGAAGAAATCGTCATCGACCAGGAACAGCGACTGGATGCCGTGGTTGCGGCAGGCGTCGCGCACCCAGGTGACAACGGCGTCGGGCTCGCGCGAGCGCATCGTGCGGCCCATCACGTTCTTCACGCTGCAATAGGAGCAGGTGAAGGGGCATCCGCGCGAGGTGTCGATCGTGGTCATCGTGGTGTTAAAGAAGCGCGTCAGATAGCGATCATCGAGCACCGGCAGCAGCGACTCAGTGATGAGCGGGACGATTATATCCTCGCGCCCGGTCTTGGCGCGGATTCCCTCGGTGACCGAGTAGCTGAGCTTCAACTCGCCGCGCAGAAAATCCTCGACGATTCCGCCCCACAGATTTTCGGCCTCGCCGACAATCGTGGTGATGCCGCATTGGTTCAGAAACTTGACCGACTCGGGATAACCGCTGACGTGGAACCCGCCCATCATCACCGGCACTTCCAGCGCCTTGAATTGCAGCGCGATATCGCGGCCGCGCGGGTATTGATTCGATTGCACCCCCGCCATCCCGACCAGCAACTCGACGCCGTCCTCGTAGGCTTTTTCCTTGATCGCCTTGATCGTGTCGGAGCTGATAACGCCGTCGCAGATCTCGTCCCAGATAACGGTTTCGAGTTGCACGTTGCGCTCGGCCGCGAACTTGTTGTTGAAGGCCGCGTTGAGCGCGGTCAGCACCGTCAACGTATTGTTCGGCTGCACCCCGAAGCGGAAAAACTGGACGTAGCCCTCTTCGGTGTAGCGCGAGGGCTTGATGAAATAGACGCGAATGGTCCTGACCGGCTCAGGCTTGACGGCGGCATGCGCCAGCGCGCTGGGCGACGCGGCAATCTGCAGCGGAACCGCGGAGCTGTCTCCGCCGTAACGGTTGCGCCCGAGCAACATGTACAGAACCACCGTCGCGAAGACCAGAAAGCTCACAAGTGCGACTAGAGTTAATACCATAGATAATTCCTCTTCAGTAACCCAACCCCCAGCCTCGGCACGGGGCCTCGGAAAGGGTCTCGGTCAAAGTCTGGCCGAGACACCTAACCGACCGGTTAGAGAATAACTAATCGCGACTATAGAAGTCAAGAAATTGTAGAGAAAATGCCCGTCATGGCGACGCTTTAACGCACCTTGAAGAACTTTGAAGCTCCGCGTCATCGATACATCTCGACCAGATTTATCAACCCCAAATCTCGATAGCGTTCGACCAGGTAGCCTTTGATTTCCTGGACCGACGCCATCTGCAGGCACTCACGCGCGATGAGCCGTGTGGTTTGAAAATCCACCTCACGCACCAGCTTGCGCACCACGGGGATAAATAGCGGCGAAAGGCTGAGCTCGTCGAGTCCGATCCCGACCAGGAGCAGAGTGGCCAGCGGGTCGCTCGCCATCTCTCCGCACAGGCCGACTTCCTTGTCGGCGGCGCGGGCGACATTGACGACTTCGGCGATCGCGGAGATGACGGCGGGATGAAACGCCTCGTACAGATGGGCGACTTTCGGATTGTTGCGATCGGCGGCGAGCAGATACTGAATCAGGTCGTTGGTGCCGATCGAAAAGAAATCGACTTCGCGTGCCAGGCGCGGCGCGAGCCATACGGCGGACGGCACCTCGACCATGATCCCGACTTCGATATTGGGATTGTGCTCGAGGCCCTCTTTGTACAGTTCGGCCTGCGACTCGGCGAGCAGCTCCTTGGCGCGGCGCAACTCTTCTAGCGAGGAGATCATCGGGAACAGGATGCGGACGTTGTGGCGTGCGGCAGCGCGCAGGATCGCGCGCAACTGAACTTTGAACAGGCCCGACATTTCCAGTGAGATACGAATCGAGCGCCATCCGAGAAACGGATTTTCTTCGCGCGGGACTCGCATGTAGGGCGGGTACTTGTCGGCGCCGATATCGAGCGTGCGAATCGTAACGGGCTTGCGTCCGCCGACCGCTTCGAGCATCTGGTTGTAGAGCGCGAGCTGCTGCGTCTCGTCGGGAAAATCCTCGTAGGTAAGGAACGAAAACTCCGAGCGCAAAAGCCCGATACCCTCTGCGCCGTAACGCTTGGCCAGATGCACGTCGGCCAGCAGCGCGATATTCGCCAGCATCATGACGCGATGCCCGTCGCGCGTCGCCGCGGGTTCGCTGCCATGCTCCATCAGCTCGCGCTTGAACGCCTCGTACCGGCGCGTCATCCCCTGGTAATCTTTTTCGACGTCGGCCGGAGGATTGACGTAAACTACGCCGGAGTTGCCGTCGAGAACCAGATGGTCGCCTTCGATCACGGACTCCATCAGATGCTCGACGCCGACCACGGTTGGGATTTCGAACGAGCGCGCGAGGATCGCGGCGTGCGAGGTGACGCCGCCCGATTGGAGCGCGATACCAACAAGGTTCTCATGCGAGACCAGAGTTAGCTGCGAGAGGGTCAGCTCCTCGGCAACGAGGATCGTCGGCTTGGCATAGGCGCCGCGGCGATCTTCCTGGCGCAGATGGCGCAGCACGCGATGCCCGACGTCGCGGAAGTCGGTAGCGCGCTCGCGCAGGTAGCCGTCGGCGACCGCCAGCATCTGGGCGGAGAGCTCGTCGATCACGCGGAACAACGCGCTCTCGGCGGAGAAGCTTTTCTCGACGGTGTCGCGGATTCGGCCGACGAATTCGTCGTCTTCGAGAATCAGGCGATGGCCGTCGAAAATCTTGAGGTCCTGCTCGGGCATCAGCGGCGCCATCCGGGCCTTGAGCACTTCGAGCTCGGCGCGCGAGCGCTCGAGCGCTTCGTCCAGGCGCTTGCGTTCGGCCTTGGTGTCGCGCGCGCGTTGATTGCGATCGATAGTGCTGAGAAAAGTTCCGACCACATGCGCGAGGCCCTGCGCGAAGCCCGGAGCGGCGGGCAATCCGACCAGGCGCGGGCGGCGGATCTTTTGCGGCGGCTTCATTCGCGCCTTGCCGCCGACTTTTTCGTAGTCCTTCAGTTGGCGATTGGCCTCGATCATCCGGCGGCGGTATTCGGCGCGTTCTTTTTCCTTGGTGGCAAGGGTTTCGCGCAGCCGGAAGTGCGACAGAATTTGCGCGACCTGGGTCGCGGCGGTGCGCAGCAGGCGTTCGTCGGTGCGGGTGAATTTGCGGCGCGAGAGCGTCTGCGCGACCATCACGCCGATCGCTTTCTGCCTGCTCTCCTGCACCGGCACGCCGAGGAAGCTGTGGAAGCGCTCTTCGCCGGTCTCGGGAAAATATTTGTAGCGCGGATGGCTGATCGCGTCGGGCACCGAGACCGGCTCGCCCGATTCGATCACCATCCCGACCAGCCCCTCGCTCGGGCGCAGCGAAACTTTGCCGACCGAGTCGCGGTCGAGGCCGAAGGTCGAGCGCAGCACCAGGCGCTCGCCCTGCGGCTCGAACAGGTAGAGCGAGCAGACCTCGGCCTGCATGCCCTCGGCGATTGCGGCGACGATGCGATCGAGCGCGGAGCGCAGGTCGTCGTGGTCTTCGCCGCCGATCGAAGAAATTTCCTCGATCAGCGAGAAGCGATCTCGATTGGTTGCCATCAATGAAGCCGCGTATCAGCCCGCGAATTGTATCGTACCATTGAAAGCGCAAACAAACGCGAGCAGAGAATCGGGGCGGCCAGAATCGGGCGGCCACCAGACACAAAGACACCAGAAAAAAGTCTCGGGAGAATCCGGAGCCGTCCTTTTTCTTCGTGTCTTGGTGTCTTAGTGGCCGCCTGATTTTTTTCCTACACTGGCAGATCGAATTCCACCAGCGCGTGCTGTAGGAGGCCGCGGCCGGCGCGGCATCGGCGGGACTTGATCGAGTCGATTAGCTCGCGTTCATCGCTGACCGGGGTGTCGAGCAGCGTCGTTACGCATCCGACTGAATTCATCGAATGCGAGTCCGAGCCCGCGACCTCGGGCATCCCGAGATGACGCGCGACCCGGAGCGCGAAAACGTTTTCGTCCTCCGAGCAGGCGCCGTTGAGCACCTCGATCGCATCGACCAACTCGAAAATCTTGAGCCTCGCCGCGCGATCGGGATATCCGGCGTCGATCGGTTCGTGATCGGGATTGATAAACGAAAAGCGCGGGTCGAGCTTGTAGCGGAACGGATGATTAGCGACCAGCAGCGCGCCATTCAGATCGGCAATCCTGCGCAGCTCGGCCAGCTTGTAGATTCCGCCGATATAGTGATCCAGCCCGAACACCCCGATGTGCCCCATGTCGGTGGTGACTTCCATCCCGCGCAGGAACAGGAGGCCGGAATCGCGCCCGAGAGCAGGCGCCTCGCGCAGATCCCACATCGTGTCGTGCTCGGTGATACAGACCGCGCCGATGCCGGTCTTGCGCGCGCGCTCGACCAGATCCGGCAGAGCGAGGTTCGAGTCCGAGCTGCCGCGGTTGGTATGCAGGTGCAGATCGACGCTGAAGTAGGGCCCGGCGTGGTGCCCGCTTGCGTTGGCCGCCATCGCGAAATTAGCGCGCTTACTTTGGCGGCTCGCTCGATAGCGTGATCGTCTTCATATGGTCGCCCTTCTGAATCTGATCGACCACGTCCATGCCCTTAACCACGCCGCCGAAGATGGTGTAGTCGCCGTCGAGGCCGGGCTGCGGCTTAAGGCAAATGTAGAACTGGCTGCCCGACGATTCGCGCTTCGGATTCACCTGGTCGCCGGTGCGCGCGGTCGCGACGCTGCCGCGCAGATGATGCTCGTTCTTGTCGATCTCGGCAGGAACGGTGTAGCCGGGGCCGCCGGTGCCGGTGCCGTCGGGGTCGCCGCCTTGAACGACGAAATCAGGCACGACGCGATGAAACGTCAGTCCGTTGTAGAAACCCTTTTTGACCAGGGTTTCGAAGTTCTCGACAGTTTTGGGCGCGACCTTTGGATAGAGTTCAATTACGAAGGCGCCGTGTTCGGTGGTAACGGTTGCGTAATGTCCGGTGTTTCTCAATGGTAGTCCGTCCGTTGAGCCGTTGCAGGCCGAAGCGACGATCAGTATCGCGGCAAAGGCGGCAAGGCAGGATAGCTGTTTAAGCTTCACTCTGAGATCTCCGATCGTCATCGTTGCACGTAGATTCCTTTGACTATTCGACCTCGCACGTGCGCGCAAGCGCGTCCTACTTCAAGAATTTCGTGACGGCGGCGGCTACTTTGCCGGGGTCCTCGACCGTCATCATGTGGGCGCCGCCGGGGATCATTTCTACTTTCGCATCGTGAATCGCCTTGCGGAAGTCCTCGGCATAGAT
>JBARDN010000295.1:0-3547 GCA_049795175.1 Binataceae bacterium (SeqCode)
ACGTCCTCGTCGGCGATGGTCGCGTTGTAGAGCGCGGGCCAGTGCCAAATCCAAATAACCGCCATCGCGAGGGTCCATGCGAGAGCGGGCGTCGCCAGGACGCGCTCGATTCGCGCGAGCATCGGCACCTCGAGGACCTGCCGCACGAACTTTTCCGACAGGCCGATAATCAAGAGCGGCGGGACGATCAGAATGAGAATCAGATGCTGCAGCATGTGCGCGCTGAACAGGTACTCATCCGACAGCGCGTCGAGCGGAGAGACCAGCGCCAGGAACATCGCGGCGACCCCTGCGACGAACCACGGCGCGCGCGAATAGTCGCCACGATGCGCGAATGCATACGCCGCGAGCAGCGCGATACATCCGATCACGATCGACGGATCGAAATCCCACGCGCCGAGCAGCTTGCCGACTGCATTCACAGGATCGCCCACAGGTACACGATGCTGAAAATCACGACCCAGACCGCATCGACGAAATGCCAGTAGATCCCGACCGCCTCGAAGGCGTCGGCTTCGCGCTCGCTGCCGCAGAGGCGGTTACTGGCCGCAAGCCCGGCGACGATCGCGATCGCGACCAGACCCGCGAAAACGTGCAAGCCGTGAAATCCGGTAAGGGTAAAGAAGGTGGTCGCGAACAGGTTGCGATTGACCACGATGCCGTGTTGGTAAAGCCCGACGTATTCGAGCGCCTGCCCCGACAAGAACAGTGCACCCAGCACGACGGTCACGACCAGCCATGCCAGCGTCGCGCGACGGGCCCGGGCGCGGTAGCTGCTCGCGGCCATGATCATCGTCGCGCTGCTCGCGAACAGCAGAATCGAGAACAGTCCCGTGCGCAGCGGATTGAGCGCGGTCGCCGCGGTCGGACCGGGACCGGGATACGAATGATAAAAGACGTACGCGATTATCAGCAGCAAAAAGAAATTTGCCTCTGACAGGATGAACAGACTCACCGCGAGTTTCGCCTTGCGCATCGCCCTACCCTTTGGCCGCCGCCGCGACGCGCTCATCCGCACGGTCGGGATGCTTTAAATCCCACAGCGGACGCCGCCCATGCACGGGTGGCACCAGCGTGAAATTCTCCGGCGGCGGCGGCGACGAGGTCGCCCATTCCAGCGTCCACGCATCCCATGGATTGTCGCCTGCAAGCTCGCCCGCCGTGAGGCTCAGATAGACGTTCCACAGAAACACCAGCACCGAGGCGAGCAGGATGAACGCGCCGATGGTCGAGAGCATGTTCAGCAGCGCCCATCCCGGCAAGTCGGGATAGGTGTACACGCGCCGCGGCATCCCCATCATGCCGAGCGGATGCATCAGGAAGAACGTCAGGTTGAATCCGATGAGGGTCAGCCAGAAATGCCAGATACCGAGCCGCTCGTTGAGCATCCGGCCGGAGATCTTCGGAAACCAGTAATAGAGTCCGGCGAAGATCGCGAGCGCCGTTCCCCCGAACAGCACGTAGTGGAAATGCGCGACCAGGTAGTAGGTGTCGGTGAGTTGCCAGTCGATCGGAATCACCGCAAAGCTGACGCCCGTCAGTCCACCCATCGTGAACATCACCAGGAACCCCAGCGCGAACATCATCGAGGTCGTGAACCGAATCCGTCCGTGGTAGAGCGTCACGGTCCAGTTGAAAATCTTGACCCCGGTCGGCACCGCGATCGACATGCTGGTGAAGACGAAGAACAGGTCGTAGACGTGGCCCATGCCGACCGCGAACATGTGATGGGCCCATACGGTGAACGACAGGAACGCGATCGCGACCGTCGATGCGGCGACGAATCCGTAGCCGTAAATCGGCTTGCCCGAAAACACCGGAATCACTTCCGAGATCATCCCGAACGCGGGCAGCACCATGATGTAAACCTCGGGATGCCCGAAGCCCCAGAAGTAGTGCTGCCACAACAGCGCCGAGCCGCCGAATGCCGGCGCGAACACCTGCGCATTGAGCAGACGATCGATCAGCAGCATCACCAGCGCGCCGTTGAGCACCGGCAGCGCCATCAGGATTAGAAACGAGTTGACCAGCGTCATCCAGACAAACAGCGGTAGCCGCCGAACGGTCTGGCCCTGCACCCGCAGGTTCACGATCGTCACGATCATGTTGATCGCGCCCGCGATCGAGCTGATTCCCAGGCAGGTCAGCGCAAGCACCCAGTAGGTCAGCCCGTTGGTGATCGAGAACGCGGGCTCGGACAGCGGCGTGTAGCTGAACCATCCCGCATTGGGCGCGCCGCCGGCAAAGAAACTGAAGTAGAGCAGAATTCCCGCGAATAGCTGGAGCCAGAAGCTCATCGCGTTGAGCCGCGGAAACGCCACGTCGCGCGCGCCGATCATCAGCGGTATCGCGTAGACCGACATCCCCGCCAGCATCGGCATCACCACCAGAAAGATCATCGTGGTGCCGTGCATCGTGAAGACCTGGTTGAAGGCGTCGGGACCCAGGAAGTGATTGTTCGGCACCGCCAACTGGATGCGGATCAACAACGCCTCGATCCCGCCAATTCCGAAGAACAGCAGCGACGAGAGCATGTACATGATCCCGATCTGCTTGTGATCGACCGACGCGACCCACGCCAGCAGTCCGCGGCGGGCCGCGACCTCGCTCGGCTCGCCGGCGCGGGTTCTGATCGCAAGGCCGCTCACTTGAGCGTCTCCATATACGCGACCAGATCCTGCGCCTGCGTAGCGCTCAACTGGAAGTTCGGCATGTGAGTCTCAGGCTTGATCGAGTTCGGATCTTCGAGCCATTTGAGCAGATTGGCCGGCGTGTTCGCGGCAGCGCCCGCCGCGATCGTGCTTCGTCGCGCCAGATGGGTCAGGTCCGGACCGATCCGCTGGTTACCCGGCGTGCCGGAAATCGAATGGCAATTGATGCAGGTCTGATCGCGAAAGATTTGCGCGCCCTGCGCCGCCGCGCCGACGGTGGGAAGCGTGGGCACCGCGAGTTGAGCGCGCTGCCATGCGTCGAAGTCCGCGGGCGTTTGCGCGATCACGACGATGCGCATCCACGCGTGCTGATTGCCGCAGAACTCGGCGCAGGTTCCGAGGTACACACCGGGTTTATCGGCGCTGATCCAGATGTGATTCGGATGACCCGGTATCGCGTCGATCTTGCGCCCCAGCTCCGGCACCCAGAAATCGTGAATCACGTCGGCGGATTCGACGTCGATCAGAATCGGACGGCCAATCGGAATGTGAATCTCATTGGCGGTGACAACTCCGGAGCCAAGATAGTCGGCCTCCCACCACCATTGATGTCCGGTCACGCGCAGAAACGGCGCGTGGCCGGCAGCCGGAGGATCCGAGGCGTGAATAGTACGGACGGTGAAAACAAAGATCACGACCAGCAGCAGTGCGGGAACCGCGGTCCAGATTATTTCGAGCCGCGGATTACCGAACTCCTGGCGCGCTTCAGGAGCGCCCTCGCGGTCGCGATAGCGAATTATCGCGACTGTCATCAGCGTCGCGACCAGCGCGAAGATCGCGAGCATCACCAGCAGAAT
The DNA here is from genome assembly GCA_049795175.1 of Binataceae bacterium (SeqCode). Classification (GTDB taxonomy): domain Bacteria; phylum Desulfobacterota; class Binatia; order Binatales; family Binataceae; genus JBARDN01. The sequence goes on from JBARDN010000295.1 coordinate 3,509, forward strand.
CGCGACGAACAAATGGAAGATCGATGCGGCCTCAGGCGA
>JBARDN010000296.1:0-1654 GCA_049795175.1 Binataceae bacterium (SeqCode)
TTGTACTCGCCGCTTTTGGTGTCGCGCAGATGGACTCCCGCAACGTGCGCGCGTCCACCGAGAAGCGCGTCGAGCGCGCCCATGCTCCCGCGCGCGAGCGCGACGATCCTGACCGGAGCGTGGCGCCGCGCAACCCAATCGGCCAGAAGCGACACGGCCGGATCGCATCCGGCGACAATCAGCGTCGCATCGATCTCAGCCGCGGATCCATACGCCGCGACTGACGCGCTGCGCGCCGCCACCGCGCTAACGATTCCGTCGGCCGCCATCAAGTGATGCTGCACCGCGGCAGCCGGCACCGCGACAACGCGGCCGCCCACTCGCGCAAGGGCTACGTGCGCCCCGGGCGCAAGCTTCACCGATGCGGGAACGGCAACGGCGATATCGTCGGGCGACTCGGCGCCGAACAGCGCTTCGACGGTCGCGCCGAGCTCGCGCGCGAGCGCGATCGCGACGCTGACGCCAGGCTGGTACTGCCCCGCCTCGATCGCACCTAGCGCCTGTCGTGAGATACCCGCGCGGCGCGCGAGTTCGTTCTGGCTGAATCCGTGAGCGGCGCGGGCGCGCCGGATTTGCTCATGAGAAGAAGCCATAATTCTTGCCTTTTCGCCATAATACTGGCATAACACCACCGCAATGAAAATGTCGGCGCGATTTTTTTTACTCGCGATGCTCGCCGCATCGATAGCCTCCACCGCATTCGCCGCGCCCGCCAGCGCGCAATCCGCAGCGCCCTCCGCGTCAGCTCCGCCGGCCGCCGCTTCGGAGCCGCCACCCAACCCGGGAGTCGGCGGTGTGCTTCGCTACGTCATCCCGAGTCTCGCGGCGCCTCCGGCTCCGGAAGTGGCAGAGACGCCGACGGAACCGGGGTTCAGCGGCGCGCTGATGCGCTTCGTCAATAGCTGGCTCAATATGGTCTCGCGGACCCAGGCCGACCAACCCCACTGGATCACGCCGCTGGTGACGGTAACTCCGCGGCTGGAACAAGAGTATCGCTACGATCAATTCTTCCAGTCCGCGCGCAATGGAGTTGCGACCGACAATTTTGGCGGCAGCAAAGGACTCGAGCTGATCCCGCAGGAAAATATCGAGACCATCATCGGCGTGCCCGGATTTCTCAAGCGCAACATCCCGCGCAACACCGACGGCTTTGCCGACTGGCCGCTCCTGGTGAAGCTGCGGCTGATCTCCGCGGACGAGGAGCACGGCAACTATATCGTGACCGCGTTCATGGGCTTCAGCGTGCCGACCGGATCCAACGTCAACGGCAACGGTCACGGGCTGTTCACGCCGACGCTCGCGTTCGGCAAGGGCTTCGGCGATTTCGATTTTCAATCGACGGTCGGGGTGACGTTTCCCGCGGGCGGCCTGGATCGGCTGGGAATGCCGGTGGCGTGGAACACCGCGTTTCAATATCGCATCGCGAAATATTTCTGGCCCGAGGTCGAAACCAACTATAGCTGGCAATCCTATGGAAGCGACATCGGCCACAACACACTGTATATAACGCCGGGATTCATTATCGGCAGGATCCCGATTCACAACCGCGTGGGACTGACCTTCGGCGCCGGCTACCAGGTCGCGGTGACCAAATACCACAACTACAACCACAACGTGGTCCTGACCGCGCGCATTCCGTTCTGATCGGAGTAGT
>JBARDN010000297.1:0-3214 GCA_049795175.1 Binataceae bacterium (SeqCode)
GTGCGCGACAGCGCGGCGAATATCAGGCGAGCGGCGATATCCGCGGCGCTCGTGCTGTGCGTTGCGCTGGCACTCTCAGGATGCGGTGGCAGCGCGGCCACCTCGGTAGTCTCCGCACCGGGCGCCGAACGATCGTACACGGTGCAGCCCGGCGACACTGTCTATCATATCGCGATGAGATTTGGCGTCAGCGTCGGACGGCTGATGAACGCCAACGGACTTTCCGACCCGCGCGAGTTGCGCGTTGGGCAGACCCTCACGATTCCCGGATCGCATCCGGTAACCGCACTCAGCAACGCCGCTCACGGACACTCCAACGCGATGCCGTACCGCGGGATGCGCGAGTCGCGGCAATTCGCATGGCCGGTCGCCGAGGGCGTGGTGTCCTCCGGGTTTGGAATCCGAAATGGCGCGATGCACGACGGAGTCGATATTGCAGCGCCCGCCGGAACGCCCGTGCGCGCCGCTGACAACGGCGTGGTGGTGTTCTCGGGCCGGCTTCATGGCTATGGCAACACCGTCATCATCCAGCACGACGATCACTATGCGACGGTGTACGGCCACGATGAGCGCAATTTTGTGCGCGAAGGCGACCACGTATCGCGCGGGCAGATGATCGGAGAAATCGGCACCAGCGGGCGCACCACTGGCGCGAACCTGCACTTCGAGGTTCGGCACGACAACGTCGCACACAATCCCCTTGCCTTTCTGCCCGAACCTCCTGCGGCGCCGGGCATCACCTATGCCGCCGGCGGAGCCATGTGAGACGCCGGAAATCAGCTCGCGAGTCCATACTCATCAAAATGGATTTTCCGCGCGGCGCCGAGTAAGCTCTGCGGTTCGCACGGCGCATGCTCCAGCGCGCAGGCGAAATTCAGAAGTGAAGTTGAAATGACTCCAGAAGAAATCAAGAAATTCATTCGCGACATTCCCGATTTTCCCAAGACCGGAATTCTGTTCCGCGATATCACTCCGCTGATCGCCGATCCGCGCGGCTTCGCCGCCATCGTTGACGGACTCGCCGAACCCTACCTCGGGCAGGTTGATACTGTGCTGGGAATCGAGTCGCGCGGTTTCATTATCGGGGCGCCGGTCGCGTATCGGTTGGGAGTGGGCCTTGCGATCGCGCGCAAACCGGGCAAGCTGCCGTTTGACACCGTGGATGAATCATATGACCTCGAGTACGGCAGCGCGTCTTTGCAGATGCATAGCGACGCGATCAAGCCGGACGCGCGCGTGTTGATCGTCGATGATTTGCTCGCGACCGGCGGCACCGCCGAAGCCGCGCTCAAGCTGGTGCGCAGAGTTGGCGGCGTCGTGGTCGGGTGCGCGTTTATCGTCGAATTGGCGGCGCTCGGCGGGCTTGCGCGGATCGCGCCCGCGAAAAGCTTCTCGCTCGTCAGCTACTAGCAGCTTCTCCGCCCGGCACTCGCCGCCGTGCGGGCTTTCGATCGCAGCACCGCGTCCGGCATGGACGCTTCAAGCAATCAGCCGTGGAAGCATCCAAGCATAACGCCCGCCTTCCGGCAGATCGCCGGCGCCTCTATCTGGTGCTGGCGATCGCAGTCGGCTATTTCACGCTTGAGCTGGTCGGCGGATGGCTCACCAACAGCCTGGCGCTGTTCTCCGACGCGATCCACATGCTCACCGATATCGCGGCGATTTGCCTGAGCCTGCTGGCGCTATGGATCTCGGCGCGTCCCGCGAACCAGGGCAAGACGTTCGGTTACCTGCGCGCGGAAATTCTGGGCGCGCTGCTCAATGGGCTGTTTCTATGGCTGCTGGTCGCGTTCATCTGGATCGAAGCATTCGCGCGCCTGCGCCATCCCGAGCACGTGCATGGACTCGGCGTGATGGCCGTGGCGGTTATCGGGATTATCGTCAACTCGCTGGCCGCATGGATCACCGCGGACCCGTCCGCCTCCGGCGAGGGGACACGCGGGATGGCGGTGCGGGCGGTTTTCGTCCATGTGATCTCGGATTTGATCGGCTCCTTCGGCGTGCTGATCGCCGGCGCGCTGGTTTACTTCACCGGCACCTGGCAGGCCGACCCCGCCGTCGGGATTCTGATTGGCGCGCTGGTGCTGTACAGCTCATGGGGGCTGGTGCGCGAGGGCGTGGACATCCTGATGGAGTCGGTGCCGGAGCATATCGACCTCGAGCGCTTGCGCGGCGATCTGCTGGCGGTCGATGGCGCGGAGGAAGTTCATGATTTGCACGTCTGGTGCCTGACCTCGCATCAGTTCGCACTGGCCGCGCACTGCGTGGTGCGCGCCGATATCGATCAGGATTTGATGCTGCATAAGATGTCGGAAATGCTGCGCGCCAATTTCAACATTCATCACATGACTGTGCAGCTCGAGCGCGACAGCCGTCTCGAGCACGAACCGAAACATTTTTGAATCTTAAATTCCACGATGAACGCTGAATCTCCCGGCTTCTCACCGCACGAAGGCGCCGACGACTGGGTCACGCCGCCGTTTCAGCCGGTCCGCGCTATCGCGGCGATTCTGCTGACCGCGTGCGGCTTCGGACTTTACCAGTTTGTGCTGTTGAACTTCTGGTCATCCCCTTCGATGGGTATTCACGACCGGATTCCATGGCCCGCATTCGGCGCGCTCGCCCTTGCGATGCTGCTTGCGCTGGCGGCGGTCGGCACCGCACTCGGGATTCGGTCGCCACACGCGAAGCTCGCCTTTGGGCTGCTCGCATTTTTCGCCTGCGTCGTGATTGGAGTCGGCGGTGGAAGGTTCGTGAGCTACATCATCCGCGGGACGCTCAACCCGCCGTATCATCTCACGCTTGCGGTCGGGGACCGTTTTCCGGAATTTTCGCTCGCCGATCAAACCGGCGCTGTGGTTGACCGGCTTACGCCGCCGGGCGACCGCGCTACGCTGGTGTTCGTCTATCGCGGAGATTTTTGTCCGTTCGCGCGGCACGAGTTGGCCGAATTGACGGCGCTTGCCCCGGAGCTCAAACGCGCGAGCGCAAATGTGGTCGCAATCAGCGCCGATCCGGTCGATCGATCGAAGATGCTCTCCGGCTACTTAAAAACAAATATTCCGCTGCTCAGCGACGAGCACGAGACGATTCTCGCGCCGATGGACCTGGTACAGCGGCATCGCGACGGCCAGCCCGACAGCGCGATTCCCGCCTTCTTCGTTGTCGACAGCGCGGGGACGATCAGATGGATTTACACCTCGCCGTATTACCG
>JBARDN010000298.1:0-18838 GCA_049795175.1 Binataceae bacterium (SeqCode)
CTCAGCGAGCGCGCGCGGAACCCGCCGATCCATAGCGACAATGCGTCGAAGTCGAAACTCAGGCATACGGAAATCTTGGCGTCCATGACCTCCGTATGCCACGCATCGAGCGCGCAGCGCCAGAGCAGCCGACGACGGAATCGGGCTGCTCAGCTCTCGCGCGGCAGCGTGGCCGCCTCGAGCTTCTCGAGCCGCTCTTGCAGCTTCTTGTTCTGCTCGCGCAGCTTGTCCATGTCTTCGCGCAGGCGGTTGCCTTCCTCGATATGGCTGCGTCCTTCGCCGAGGATCGCGACCGCCTCGCTGGCGCGGCGATGGATGCGGCCGTCGAGGTCGCGCTCCGCCAGCCGGCGCATCGGCGCGATCCCGCGCGCGTCGCCGATCTCCTCGAACGCGGCGGGCAATCGCATCCGCACCATGAACTCGCGATCGTCGGCGAGCGGAGTCAGAAACTCGATGATCTCGTCGCGCACCGGCTCCTTGTGCCGCGCGACACGGGCGAGCGTGCCGATTGCGGCAACTCGCGCGCGCGGAGGACGTCCGTACACGCACCATTCGCGACCGACGGCGAGAGCGCGATCGTCGCGTGTCTCCGCCATCGCGGCCAGAGCATGCGTGCGGATCACGTCGAGATACGACGGGCGCTCGAGCGCCTTTTCAAGCTGCGCGAACGCGCGTGGATCGCGAGTCTTGCCGAGAGCGAGTGCCGCTTCGGCCTCGACGAAATAACTCGGGTCGCCTTTTTCCAGAACTGCGGCCAGCGCTTCGGCCGCGCGCGGATTTGCGCGAAACTCGCCCAGCGCGCGCATCACGGAACGACGCGCCTTGGGATGCGCCACGCCGATTCCTTCGAGCAGCGCGTCGAGGGCAGCATCGGTTCTGATTTCACCCAGCGCCGCGGCCGCGTCGCCCCGCACGCCCCAGAACGAATCGCCGAGCAACGCGGTGCGCAGTGCTGCGGTGGCTTGAGGACTGCCCTCGATTCCGAGTTCGTGCGCGGCGGCGGCGCGCCCGATGGCTTCAGGAGCATGCGCGAGCTCGAGCTCGAGCGCTTCGCGTCCGCGTTTGTGCTTGAGCGTCTTTACCAGATCGTGCTCGGGATCGAACCGGACTGCCTTGGGCGCCTTCTCGCACGCGAAGAAAAATACATGTTCGCGTTCGCGAATCTCGACGCGATGGCGCGTCTCGTTGCCGTCCGCGTCCATCAGCGCGATCGTCGCGGACAGGCGGAACAGCCCGATCGCCTCGGAAGTCTTCTGCGTCTGCTTGACGGTGACACTCGCGAGCTTGCGCTTGTCGTCGAACGCGCTCGTGACTTCGATTTCGGGATGGCCTTCCTTGTACACCCACTGGTCGAAGAAAAAATCCAGATTGCGTCCGGTCGCGTCGTCGAACGCGCGCTGCAGATCCTGCGTGATGACGTTCTGCCCGCGATGCCGCGTGCAGTAAAGATTCAGCGCCCTGAAAAACAAACCGTCGCCGACCTCGCGCCGCAGCATGTGCAGGACCAGGGAGCCCTTCTCATACAGATGCCGATCGAACAATTCGATCGGAGCGCGATAGCGGTTGCACACGATCGGACGGCGATAGTGATGTCCGTCTTCCTCGAAATAGCCGCCACGATCCTGGCGCAGGTTCCACGCGAATTCGTCGGCGCCGAGATTTTCTTCGCACCACATCGCTTCAAAATAGGTTGCGAAGCCCTCGTTCAGCCACGCGTGCGACCAGTCGCGGCAGGTGAGCAAGTCGCCCCACCATTGATGCGCCAGCTCGTGCGCGACCAGCGGGTCGCTGGTGAAATCGAGATGCGCGCGCGCATCGTGCATCGTGTCGGCGGTCTGAGTGGTGGCCGAAGTATTTTCCATCCCGCCGAAAATGAAATCGCTGACCGCGACCTGCGCATACTTTGCGTATGGATAGGGCACGCCGATCTTGCGCTCGAAGAACTCGATCATCCTGGGCGTGTTGCCGAATGCGCGGCGCGCGTCGTCCTCGCGCCCCGGTGGCACGTAATACAGGACCGGAGTCGCGCCTGCGCGATCCTCGATGGTCGCGAACTCGGCGGCGGCCAGCGTGATCAGATATGCGGAATGGGGAACATCGTGCCGAAAATGAAAAGTGCGGGTGTGCGCCGCGGCGTCGCGGCGGTTCTCGATCAGCGCGCCGTTGGACACCGCGGTGAATTTTTCCGGCACGGTCGCGATAACTTCGCTCGTGCTGCGGTTGTTCGGGTAGTCGTAGCACGGGAACCAGTAGCGCGAATCCTCGTCCTCGCCCTGGGTCCAGGCCTGCACCGGCTTATCGGGATAGGCGTCGTCGGGACCGACGAAGTATAGTCCGCGCCTCGGCGTCGCGGAATAATCGATCGCGATTTCAGTCTCGTCGTCCGCCGCCAGCGCGCGCGCGAAGGTGACGCGCAGCTTTCGGTCCGCGGTCTCGAACGCGACCGGCTCTCCGCCCGCGCGCACCCCGGCGATCGCGAGCTCGGTCGCGTCGAATTCGAGCGTCGCGAGTCCGTCGGCAATCGCGGCGATGCGATGCGTTGCCGTGCCGGAGATTCGCTGATGCTCGAAATCGAGCGCGAGCTCGATCTTGATGTGCTTGATCTGGGCGCCGCGATCGCGCGGCCAGTTCGGCTCGACGTGCGCGGGCTGAAACGGGCGGCGTCCGCGAGCGAAGCCGCCGGTGAAGGCGTAGCGATCGCCGAGCTCGCGCGCCATCTGGTCGAGGAAACGCGGTTTGTGCATGGCGGAATCCTAAACAGCGCCGCATGCTGGCGCAAACACGGATAGACCGCGCCTCACTCGAGCGCGAGCACGATCGCCTCGAGCGGCCCGAGCCTCACCGTGCCGGAAATCGTGTCGGACGCTCGCGCAGGATCGCTGCTGATGAGAGTCCTCGCGCGCGGAACGTCGATCTCGATCGATGTGTTCAAGAAATTCATCGCGACGATCGCGCGGCTCGCGCCGGCTGTGCGCGCGAACACAAGACCATCTTCCGGCGAATCCAGAATCTTCAGGTCGCCGCTTTCGAGCGCGGGCGACGCGCGCCGCACGCGAATCATCCGCCGGTAAAACGAGAGCATCGAGGCCGGGTCTTCCATCTGCCGGGCGGCGTTCACCGCCGAATAGTCGCCGCATTTGAGCCACGGCTTGCCAATCGTAAATCCGCCGTGCTCCGCGCTGGACCACCGCATCGGCGTGCGGCATCCGTCGCGACCGACTGGATCGCGCCACTCGGGTTTCGCAATCTCGAGGTTCGGCATCCCTAGTTCTTCGCCGTAGTAGAGAAACGGCGTGCCGCGCAGCGCGAGAATCATCACCGCCGCGAGCCGGGCGCGTGCCGCGGTGAAATCGCCGTCGGCATAGCGTGTGATGTGGCGCGGGAAATCGTGGTTCGAGAGGGTGTACGTCGGCCACGAGCCGCGCGGAAACAATTCCTCGACTTGCGCGACCTGCGCACGGAAGCTCGCCGCGCTCCACGGGCAGAACAGGAAGCGGAAGTTGAACGCCTGCTGCAATTCGTTGGGACGCAGATAGTCGGCGAGCGAGCGATTGTCGCGCGGCCAGACCTCGCCGACCAGAACGCGGTCGCCGCCGTATTCCTCGAGCACGCGGCGAAACCCGCGCACTATCTCATGCACCTCGGGCTGATCGACGTCGTACAGATGCTGCTGCTTGAGCGCGACATCGGTTTGCGTACCAGGTTCCGCGGTGACGAGCGCGGGATTGTCGCGGAACTGCGCGTCCTTGATCATCCCATGGATCACGTCGACGCGAAATCCGTCGGTGCCCCGGTCGAGCCAGAACCGCATCACGTTTTGCATCGCGGCCACGACTTCGGGATTGCGGTAATTCAGGTCGGGCTGCGATTCGAGAAACAGATGCAGATACCACTCACCCGTCACGTCGTCATACTTCCACGCAGGGCCGCCGAAGATGCTGACCCAGTTGTTCGGTGGGCGGTCCGGCGGGCCCGACTTCCAGATGTACCAGTCGCGCCTGGGATTCGTGCGCGACGAACGCGCCTCGCGAAACCATTGGTGCTGGTCCGAGGTGTGATTGGGCACCAGGTCCAGGATTATGCGGATTCCGTGACGATGCGCCTCGGCGATGAGCCGATCGAACGCCGCAAGATCGCCAAGCTCGCGATGCACATCGCAGTAGTCGCTGACGTCGTAGCCCCAGTCGCGCAGCGGCGACGGATTGATCGGACTTAGCCACAACGCGTCGATTCCAAGCGAGCCCGCGGCGCCGTTATTGAGGTAGTCCAGATGCGCGGTGATCCCGTTCAGATCTCCAATCCCGTCGCCATTCGAGTCGGCGAAGCTGCGCGGATAAATCTGATAGAAGATCGCCCGCCGCCACCAATCCGATGCCATGGTCAAAGCCTCCATCCTCACTCATAGAGGATCTGGGCGCGCAGGTCTCTGCGGACCGCATCCGCGAACGGTTTGAACTGGGTGGCGTCGTGTGGAGTGCAGACCGGTCCGGGGGTGCGATCGGCGAGCTTTCGCGCGACGGTTATCGTCTCGCCGGTCTGCCTGTACGTCGCGGTGTAGGTTGAATCCGCTCCGCTCAAGTGAACGTCCTTGGGCATCGCCATGACCTTCACTCCGGGCGGAAAGTGAATCGTGAATTCTTCTTTTGAGGTTTGGCCACTGCACGCAAAATCCACCGTTCGATCCGAGTCAGAGAATCCCTGCAACGCGGCTGCGACGCTGCCCCAGTCCGGAAACGGTATTCGAATGGGTATTGCGCCGGGACCCGGCAAGTCCATCGCGTCATTTAGTTGATAGTGAATGCCGTAATTATAACTATCAGCAAAATCCTTGTTCTTGCCCCGAATGAAAGATCCCGTGCCCGTGTAGCCGCTGCGCGCGAGAGCGCGTTGAAGCAGGTCCTCTTCTGTATTAGGTTGTAGATAGTTAATTGCGAATCTGGCTATCACAGCGCTGTATCCGTCCGTCTGAATATTGGTTACTCCGGTGGCAGAACCATCGGGATGAATGGTCAGGACCGTATTGAAGTCTTTGCCCTCATGCTTGTAATCGAATAGCGGGGTGTGCTGAATGCCGTCGTAAGCCGCCGTATGAATAACAGGTTTGCCGGCTTCTTCGGGCGGCAGCAGTCCGAATGGAGTATATTTGGCGGTTGAATCCACGTACAAGTTGAGACTCGGTATATAAGTAATAACGTGGTTGAACAATTCAGGGCATGGCGCTTTCGGCAGAGTATACGCCGATCTGGCGTTGATCAGCGCGGGCGTGCTGGCAATTCCTTTCGCAGCCAGGAGCGATTGAAGAAGGGTCACATGGTCCTTACAATCGCCCATCCGGTTGGTCATGATCAGGTCGGCTTCGTGCGGGACCACGGCGCCGACTCCAACATTGTTTCCCGCATAATCGACGTTTGCGGATACCCACTGGTAGAGCGCTTTGGCCTGCTCGCGCGGGGTAGTCAGTCCTTTGGTCAGTTCGTCCGCCAGTTTTCGCGTCTGCTCAGTCACTTTGGACTTGTCTGCCGCTCTCGAATTGTACGCGGCGGCAATAGCGCCGTAGTCTTTGAATGTGGTGGCGGCAATCAGCGGCCCATAGTCATAGGCCGAAACCGAAGCCGGTTCCGGCTTGGCGATTTGCTCGTTGTGGTAAGTCCATAGCCAGTTCCGCCGTCCGTCCTTGCGCGCTACCTCGCCGCCTTTTACTCCGCGAGTATATATTTGCAATTGCAGCGCTTGCGGCGCGCTCAGGCTGATTTCGACCTTGTCATACACTTCAAACTTGGAGAATGACTGCAACAGCGAGAAGTTACCAGGATAGGTCGGCTCCCTCTGGGTCAATTTGTACGAAACTACAATCGAGTCGCCGACCGCGACGTCCGGAAAAGCGACGGTCTTGGTCCGCAGGTCCGAGAACATCGGAGCGGCCGCGCCCCTGCCGGTGTTGGTCTGATCCTGAAAATTGGAAGCCGGGACGTTGATCCGGCGTCCGTCCTTCTTAAGTGTGTATGCGTAGAGGAAATCAACTTTCTCGAGCCGGTCGCTGAAGGTCACCGCAACCTGGTTCGCGTCCGAGATCCCCTGTTCGGCCAACACCTTCATCGCCCAGCTCTGTTCTTCGACGTGGGTGCCGTCGGGATTCACGTCATAGTGCGCGCGATACCATTCATACTTCGTAAATCCCTGGAAGTTTTCGTGCTTGGTCTGTTCCGACGGCGCCTGGGCAGAAACGGGCTTGGCCTGCTCGGCCCGCGCCGCCGACGAAATAATAGTCAGCAGGCAGACGGCCATCAGGCCTGCGAAGTAGGGCCGATGGTTAGCGGTTTGCTTCACGTTAAAAGTCTCCGGAGTCGAAAGCTCAGAATCAGGTGCGAGATCGGGAGCGTAATCTATCGCTCGGTGCAGAGCGAGCGCATGTCCGGCCACATCGGCACCGTCGCGCGTGCGATGAACATAGTTCATGGACCGCTGGTCCCGTCGCGGCTGGCGTACTTGGTTGGCGCCACCGCTTCATGATGTCCGACCACGACAGACCGCTGCAACCCTCCCAGGCGCCGCACGCCGCGCGCGATCCTTTACACCCTCACGCGCGATTCGTAGCTGCTGGTCGCGATTCAGGCGCTCGACGGAGTCGGCGCGGGGATCTTTGGCGTCGCATCTTTGGCGTCGCATGGATTATCGTGGTCGCGGACCTGGCGGAGGGCACCGGCCGTTTCAACCTGATCGCGGGTGCGATCTCGACCGGCGTCGCAATCGGCGCATCGTTAAGCAACATGATGACGGGATTTATCGTGCAGCACGCGGGCTTCAACACCGGCTCTATCGCGCTGGGCGCGATCGCGCTTGCGGCGTTTGCGGTGCTGGCCTTCGCGATGCTTGAGACCAAGAACGCCGGCGCGATGGCTAGTCGCCGAACCCTAAATCCTTGAGGCTTTTGCGTGCTTCCTGCGCGCGGTCGCGATGCACCATCAGGCGCGCCAGGATCGCGACGGTCGAACCGAGCATCCGCGAGCCGTCGCCGTCGAAGACCCAGCATTCGAAGCCCGCCTCGGAGAGCAAATCGTAGGCCATCTGCACCTGGGTCGAGTCGATAGCCGTGAAAACTTCCTCGAGTTCGTCGGGCGCATATTGCTGCTGTTCGGCCATCGCGGGTTTCCTCTTTTCGTTTTCCTGAAGCTTGAAGTCATTCACCGGCCGCGCCGCCTTGGGGCGCTGCCATGATGCCTCTGACTCGATTGTAGATGATGGCGGCGGCGCCCGCGACGATTAAAAGTGCAATCACCCCGTCGAAGCGATGAAACCACGGTGCGAGGTCTTCCCAATGCTGCCCGAGCTTCATCCCCGCGTACGCGAGGATTAGGCACCACAGATACGATCCCGCCAGCGTATAAATCGTAAACGGCAACAGGCGCATCCGCGCAACTCCGGCGGGAAACGCGATGAAGGTGCGGACCACCGGCAACAGCCGGCTGATAAACACGGCCGGCGATCCCCAGCGCGCGAAAAAGCGGTCAGCCATTTCGATTTCGTGCGGCGCAATCAGCACGAAGCGTCCGTACTTGAGCAGAAACCAGCGCCCGCCGCTCGCGCCGATGTAGTACGCGACGTACGAGCCGAGCAGGCATCCAAATGTCCCCGCGATCGCGACCGGCTGCAAGCCGAAGCGCCCGGTATGCACCAGATAGCCGGCAAACGGCATGATCACTTCCGACGGGAACGGGATGCAGGCGCTCTCGATTGCCATCATCAGGAACACGCCGCCGTATCCGAGCGACGAAATCGTCCCGATAATAAACGCCGAGACGCCGCCGAGCAGCTTGTCTATCATCTGGTCAGGTTCCCTGTGGCGCGCGTGCGATTTTTTTTTTGCGCGCGCCGAGTCCGGATTCGGTCCGCGTTCGAGGGTGCCATTTAGATTGTGGCAAAGCGAGTACCGGACGGTTGCCCGGCGGCGCGCATTTATCGTAAACTCCCGTTGTCGACTACTGCATATATGTTGAACGATAAGAACCGTACAGTGATTTCGATAACCGAAAGAGGATAACGCAATGGCCAAGGAAACGCTCAGCATCACCGACAATCGCACCGGCAAGAAATACGACATTCCGATCGAAGAAGGCGGCGTCATCCGGGCCGCGGCGCTAAGGCAAATCAAAACCTCGGCCGACGACTTCGGACTGATGTCCTATGATCCGGCGTTCATGAACACGGCCTCGTGCCGCAGCCGGATCACCTTTATCGACGGCGACAAGGGGATCCTGCGCTACCGCGGCTATCCGATCGAGGAGCTGGCGGAAAAGAGCAACTACCTCGAGACCGCGTATCTGATCGTCAAGGGCGAGCTGCCCGACCGCGAGCACTACCTGCGCTGGGAGCACAACATCAAGATTCACACGATGGTCCATGAGTCGATCAAGACGTTTATGGAGGGCTACCGCTACGACGCGCATCCAATGGGGATGCTGGTGGGGACGGTCGGAGCGCTCTCGACGTTTTATCCCGACGCGAAAAATATCCACGACCTCGAATCGCGCCGGCTCCAGACTCGCCGCCTGATCGGCAAAATTCCCACGCTTGCAGCGTTTGCCTATCGCCACACGCGCGGCCTGCCGTATGTCTATCCGGACAACGACTTGAGCTACACCGGAAATTTTCTCTCGATGCTCTTCAAGATGACCGAGCTGAAATACAAACCCAACCCGGTGCTCGAGCGCGCGCTCGACGTGCTGTTCATCCTGCACGCCGACCACGAGCAGAACTGCTCTGCCAATGCGATGCGCGCGGTCGGCAGCTCGCAGCCCGATCCTTATGCGGCAGCGGCGGCCGCGGTTGCCGCCCTGTACGGTCCGCTGCACGGAGGCGCCAACGAGGCGGCGATTCGCGGGCTGATGGAGATCGGCTCAGTCAAGAATATCCCGGCCTTCATCAAGGCGGTGAAGAACAAGGAGCGCCGCCTGATGGGCTTTGGGCATCGCGTGTACAAGAACTACGACCCACGCGCGAAGATTCTGAAGGCGATGGCTGAGCAGGTATTCGAGGTCACTGGACGCAACCCGCTCATCGATATTGCTGTCGAGCTTGAACGAATTGCCTTGCAGGACGACTATTTTATCGAGCACAAGCTCTATCCCAATGTCGATTTCTATTCCGGTATTATTTATCAGGCGATGGGCTTTCAGATGGAGATGTTCCCGGTGCTGTTCGCGATTCCACGCACCTCGGGATGGATGGCACAGTGGGCCGAGATGGTGCGCGACCCCGAACAGGCCATCGCCCGGCCCCGCCAAATCTATATCGGCGAGCAAACCCGCCATTACACCTCGATCGACGCGCGGCCCAAACCGACGATGCGCGAGGACGCCGTCAGCGAGGCAATTTAGGTCACGGGAGCCTACGGCCGAGGGCTGTGCGTACATACGCATCCGAAGTGAATACTTGACAGAGTAGGGGTGGTATAAAGTGGCTCGGCTTGCTAAAAAAGAGTAGACATGTATTAGGTAGAGTGGGGCGGGAGGCCTGATCCATGGCGGAAGGCATTTTTATGGAACGGCGGAGCGAAACCCGGATACGATATTTGAACATCGACGAGATGTTCCTGCGGATAGACAAGCTTCGAACCGAGCGCGAGCTAATCGAAGCGCGAGCCGCGCAAAACCCTGATTACGTTGGACAATATGAGGCCTGGGCACTCGCGGAGTCCGTGGCCGTCCCTTGGAGTGAGTCGCCTCGGGCGAGCGGTATGGCCGAATTCGCGCACCAATCCGCTGACACCAAGCGTTTTTCCGATCCGGCCTACGTCTGGATGGGCGACGATATGGCCGTGCATCTCGAGGCCGCCGATCCCTCCGAGCTTGAACTTGATGCGGAACTCTACGACGAGAGCGATGGCAAAGAGCCTTGGCGTGACGCACCGGCCGGCTTTCTTGCCAAGTGGGGCCTTGAGCGTTACGCCCTCGCCGCCACGGCGGTCGGCATCGTAGCGCTACTCATCGCGGGCACTGCGTTGCGGACGGGGCCGAACGACACGATCTCGCGTAGTATGGCGAATCTGGCCGCCGGCCGCGATCCCTATAGCGAGGTCGCCACTGATGAAAACGTGACTGCGATGCCTTCGGGACAGGTCGAGGTCGCAGCGATTGCGCCCAGGCGTCAGGCGGCTACTCCCGACGAAATGGACGAGCGGGTTCATCAGGCGCTCGCGGACCAGGGTTTCTGGGATATCGGCGTATCGGCTGGCAGCCGCGGCGATGTCTACCTGGCGGGCGACGTTTACAGCATCGACGAAGCCAAGTACGTGATGGCAGTTGCGCGCCACGCCACCCACGCGGCGAGCGTATTCTTCCTGCATCCGGATGTGCTTCCGGCGCAAGGACCGGGATATTTCGGTGCAGCGGCGCAATACGCGCCATCGGTCTGGGGAGCGAAGATCTCCTACGTCGCAATCGGCTCGCCGGCATATATGGCTGGTGTGCGCGCGGGCGATGTGATCCGTGGGTTCGACGGCAAAATGATCGCCGACGCGGGCGAGTTGCAACGCGCGGTCTCTGAGCATCAACCGGGGCAGAGAATTCAGATTCGAGTCTGGCGCGACAACGCCAACCAGTTCCTGATTGCGCGCCTGTCGACGAAGCCCCGAACCGAAGTCGCGATGCGTTAGCTTTTGCGTGACATCGAATTCGTAAAAAAAAAGCCGCGCTGATGCATCCGCATGAGCGCGGCATTTATTTCCCGCCGCGACCCGTCTCGCGCCTATGCGCGTTCTTTGTAGTGCGGTTTTCGCTTTTCGACGAAGGCGCGCGCGCCCTCTTCGATATACCCCGCGCGCACGCATAGCACCTGGTTGCGATCTTCCATCGCGATTGCCTGCTCCAGGCTGCCCGCATCGACGCTCGCCCACAGGCATTCCTTGGTCATCCGCAGTCCAAGAGGCGAGGTCTCCGTCATCTCGAGCGCGAGCTTCGCGGCCGCTGCGTCAACTTCCGCGTCCGGGTGCAGCTCCGAAACCAGTCCGGTTGCCAAGGCGCGTTGCGCGTTGATGAACCGCCCTGTCAGCATCAGCTCGGCTGCGACCGCCGTTCCAACGGCACGCGGCAAATGGTAGCTGACGCCCATATCGCATGCGGTGAGGCCGATGCGGATGAAGGCCGCGTTGAAGCGCGCCGATTCGCCGGCGATTCGCGCGTCGCACGCCAGCGCGAGCGCGAAACCTCCGCCCGCCGCCGGTCCTCGCACCGCCGCGATGAACGGCTGCGGCGCCCGGCGCATCGCGACCACCAGATCGCTCATGCGCCGCTGCGACTCGACCGTGTCGGTAGTCGAGGTTCCAAGCCCTGTCCCTCCACGATTCTGCTCCTTGAGGTCCAGCCCGGCGCAGAATGCGCGTCCTGCTCCGCGCATCACGACCACTCGGGTCTGTTTGTCACCCGGAAGCCGGCGCAGGAAATCTTCGAGCTCGGCGACCATCTGCCCGCTGAGCGCGTTCAGGTTGTGCGGACGATTGAAGGTCAGCCAGCAGACTGCTCCGTCATTTCTGGTTTCTATTGCTTCATAAGCCATTTGTTTGCTCTCCCGCATGGATTCTGATTGCAGCGCACTACCGCGTTGGTCCTGATGTTCTCTAATGCCGCCGTGAAGGCGCGGCCCATTCGCGCTAAATCCCTCGCCAGCGCGGCGTTTAATGCCCCTTATTGTCCCTTGACATAACTCTGACCGGACCGGAGTCTTTGCCTATCCTCGATTCGCGGCGTTTGCGCAATATCGCTTGCGAGGTCAGCACGAGGTAAGGAGACTCGATGGCTGGAGACAGTGACATACTGACAATCGCCGAGTTGTCGCGGCATTTGCGGGTTCATCCCACCACCATTTATCGCCTGCTGCGGCAAGGGCGTATTCCCGGATTTCGGGTTGGCAGCGCGTGGCGGTTCAACAAGACCGCCATCGAACAATGGGAACACACCCAGGGACCCATCACCGACTTCGACATTCCGCAGCGTGGACGCCGCTCGCGCGTTGCAGGCACAAAAGTCGCGCGTGCCAGAAAGTAGAGCGCAGAGCCGATGCGTTCTGCAAGCGCGGATTTCCGCGCCGCACAGTCCTGCGTAGATCATCGCCCTGGCCCGGTGCGTTAAACATCTTTCACTCGCACCTGAAATCAGAAAACAGCACTGGCTTGTGATTCCGAGCGTGCGTGACCCGCCGGATGCCGCAACTTGCCCACGCTTTCCCATGGCTCGAGCCGTGTCCGTTGGACAAGTCGTGACTGGTTCGCTGGCCGCGCCGTTTGACAACCGCGCGTCTAACCTAATACCTAACCTTCAAACGAAGCTTGAGTGGAGTGACACGCGGCGATGCCGACCAAGTACACCGACGTTAAGGGCCACGCGACTTACTATTTCTATCACGGCGCAACTTGCCTGCCCGATGTGGTGCCGGATCTCAGCCGTGGGCGCGCGATTATTCTGATCCACGGCGCCGGTTCCAACGCGCATTCGTGGCATCGCCAGGTCGAAGCGCTTGGCAAGAACAATAGCCCGGTCGCGCTCGATCTGCCCGGCCACGGCCGTTCGGCCGGAGTCGAGGGCCTTGCGACGGTGCAGGATTACGCGGATTTCGTCGCCGCATTCATGGACACGCTGAACTTGCGCTCGGCCGTAATCATGGGCCACTCGATGGGTGGCGCGGTCGCGATGGAGATGGCGCTGCGGCATCCGGCGCGCGTGCAGGCGCTGGTCTTGGTCGCCACCGCGGCGAAGTTCAATCTCCCGCCCGAGATGGTCGAGGCGCTGCGCGCGGTGATGATGGGGCGGGCGCCGCAGGGGTTCACGACCGACGGCTATTCGCCCAAAACGATCAAAGAAAACTTCGACGTGATTCGCGAGGGCTGGATGGAGCAAATCCGCACCGACCCGCGCGTGCGCTACACCGACGTTGCCGCGTGCATGAAGGTCGATCTGCAGGGCGCGATCGCGAAGATCGACAAGCCCACGCTGATTGTCGCCGGCGCAGACGATCTCGGCACTCCGCCGGCCGACGCGGAAATTATTCGCGGCAAAATCCGCGGCGCAAAGCTGGTGACGATTCCCGATTCCGGCCACGTGATTATTCATGAGCGCCCCGCCGAGCTCGAGGCCGCGGTCGATTCGTTTCTCGCCGGGCTGAACTAAAGTAACGCGCGCTCAAGTAAGGACCTCGCCATGAGTCTTTCCCGAAAAACCGCAGTCGCCGGAGTGTTCGAGCATCCGACCCGCTTCGCTCCGGACAAGTCGATGTTCCAAATCATGGCCGAGAGCGTGCGCGGCGCGCTCGACGATGCCGGCCTTACGATCAAAGACGTTGACGGCCTCGCGACCACCGGCATGGGCATGGGCGGGATGGGAATAATCGGGTTCTCCGATTACCTGAACCTGACGCCCAACTACGTCGATTCGACCGCGATCGGCGGATCGTCTTTCGTCGCGCACACCGCGCACGCCGCCGCCGCGATCGCCGCCGGGCTGTGCGAAGTATGCGTGGTCGTGTACGGCTCGACCGCGGCCTCGTCGCGCTTCGCGATCGGGACCGGAGGCGCGGGAGGCTCGGGCGACCCGCCCGATCAGTACGACGCGCCCTTCGGCGTCACCACGGTTGGCGCGTATGCGATGATCGCGCAGCGCCACATGCACGACTACGGCACCACCTCCGAGCAGCTCGCCGAGATCGCAGTGACGATGCGGCTGCATGCGTCGATGAATCCGGTGGCGAAATATCGCGATCCGATCACGGTGGCGGACGTGCTCGCCTCGCGCGTGATTTCGTCGCCGCTGCATCTGCTCGATTGCTGCATCATCTCCGACGGCGGCGGCGCGCTGGTTATCACCTCGGCCGAGCGCGCCAAGCACCTCAAGAAGAAGCCGGTGTATATTTTGGGCGTCGGCGAGGCGGTGCGCCACGCGGCGCGCGGCCAGCGCGACTATCTTGATATCGCGGCGGCGCAATCCGGCAAGCTCGCGTTTGAGCGCGCGGGCGTCGCGCACAAAGATATCGACATGGCGATGATCTACGATTCGTTCACGATCACCGTGCTCTCGACGCTCGAGAACCTGGGCTTCTGCAAGCGTGGCGAGGGCGGCGCGTTCGTCAGCGGCGGCAGGCTGCGCTACGACGGCGCGTTTCCGATCAACACCGACGGCGGAGGCCTGTCGTCGAATCATCCGGGGATGCGTGGAATCTTCCTGGTGATCGAGGCGGCCAAACAACTGCGCGGCGAATGCGGTTCGCGCCAGGTCAGGAATTGCAAAACCGCGCTGGTGCACGGCACCGGCGGAGCGCTCGGCACGCGCCACTCGGGCGCGACGCTCATCTTGTCGAATCAATAGGTCGAACCAGTAGGGTTTACCGCCATGCCTGAACAGAAAGAAAAAAAATACGCGAAGCCGCTCCCGCATCTCGACGAAGAAAACCGCCCGTGGTGGGAAGCGATGAAGCGCCACGAGCTGTATATCCAGAAGTGCCGCGACTGCGGCGATATCCGCCACTACCCGCGCGCGCTATGCACCAACTGCCTGTCGGCGAATACCGAATGGATTCGCGCCAAGGGGCGAGGAACGGTTTATACCTTCACCACCACCTATCAGAATGGTGCCGCCGGATTTCGCGAGTCGCTGCCCTACATCATGGCCTACGTCGAGCTCGACGAGGGCCTTAAGATGCTCACCAATCTGGTGGAATGCCGCCCGGAAGAGGTTAAAATAGGGATGCCCGTCGAGGTCGTATACGAGGATGTCACCGCGGAGGTGACGCTCGCGAAGTTTCGCCCGGCGAGGTAAGGAACTTATCCGCTTGAGCACAATTCTTGATCTGCATTCGCATAGCGATGCGTCCGAAGACAGCCGCGCCCCGGTCGAGGCGTACCTCAACTGGATCCGGCTGCGGCGTGCCGAACGTCCGCTGGACGGAATCGTCCTGACC
The DNA here is from genome assembly GCA_049795175.1 of Binataceae bacterium (SeqCode). Classification (GTDB taxonomy): domain Bacteria; phylum Desulfobacterota; class Binatia; order Binatales; family Binataceae; genus JBARDN01. The sequence goes on from JBARDN010000298.1 coordinate 14,941, forward strand.
GAGCATCGCCAGTTCAACCGCGAGGCCGACTATCGCGCGCTCGAAGACCAGTTCGGAGTGATGGTGCTGCGCGCGTCGGAAGTCGAGACCAACTACGGTCACGTGCTGGTGTACGGGGTCAACGACGATATCCTGGCGCGTTTCGATTTCGCCAATATCCGGCTCGACGCGCAGACTCTGGTCGATGAAGTCGCGCGGTTGGGCGGAGTCGCGGTGCCGTGTCATCCGGGACGTCCGAATATCGGACTGTACGAGCATTATGCCGCGCAGCCTGCGCTCGATAATCTGGTTGCGGTCGAGGTGCTCAACGGCGGCTCTCGCAGGGGCGAAGACGAGCGCAGCGCGGAGTTGGTCGCGCGTTTCGGCTACCGTGCGGTGGGCGGATCGGACAGCCACCTGGTGAGTCTGATCGGCCTGTGCGCGACGCGCTTTGCGGCCGAGATTCGATCGATCGATGACCTGGTGCGCGAACTCAAGACCGGCGCCTACGAGCCGGTGGATTTTCGTCCCAGGCGCAAACCGGTTGCGCATGCGGTGGCCGAGGAAACGAGATAAATCGCGATGGCTGTGGAATACGATCCGGCGCTGATCAACAAAGTTTTTGAGATTACCGATCCGGTTACCGTCACGCGCGAGAAAATCGCGAAGTTCTGCGTTGCGATCGGCGAGACCAATCCGCTCTACACCGACGACGAAGCGGCGAAGAAAGGTCCCTTTGGCGGGATTGTCGCGCCGCCGTCTTTCGCGACCATGTTCCGTAACGGGCGCCATTTTTTCGAGAATGTGCCGCGCTTCGGCAGGCGCGGCTTCGACGCCGGCAAGGATGTCGAATTCGTCGAGCCGATCCATCCGGGCGACGCGGTCACGCTAAGTTCCGCGGTCAAGGAAATCTATGAGAAGACCGGACGGACAGGCACGATGGTGTTCGTGGTGATTCGCTCGACGCTTAAAAACCAGAAAGGCGAGGTCGTCGCGCATATCGACCATCGCTTCATGAACCGCCCATAACTCTTGAATCTGCGCATCGCGACCAAGAACCATGAAAAGTTTTTCGGACGTTACAATTGGCGACACGCTCGGACCGTACGAGCATTTTGTGAGCAAGGACCAATGCCGCGCATTCGCGCGCGCGGGCGGAATCGAAGCGCCGCGCTTCATGGAAGATGAAGGCGCGAAGAAAGAAGGACTGCCCGGAATGATCCTGCCGGGCAACATGAGCCTGGGCCTGCTCTCGAAATTTGTGACCGACTGGATCGGCGTCGAAGGCGGCGCAAGGCTTGTCCGGATGAGCACGACCTATCGCGTGCCGGTGCAGCCCGACCACACGCTGACGATCAGCGGATTCGTAACACATTCGACGCCCGCCGAACGCACCGCGGAAATCGACGTCTGGATAGAAAACGAAGAAGCCGACCGCCTGGTAACCGGCACCGCCACCGTTCAGTTCGACAAGTAGGCGCGACGCGTGAGGCGTCGGTAAGGCACGACGCGGGTGCTCGACGCCGAGACGGGTGCGTCCCGAGGCGCCCCTACGAAGGCAATTTTTTGCTGTGATCGGAGGACGATTCGATTCGTCTTCAAATCGCGAAAAAAAGATCTTCGTAGGGGCGGCTCGCGAGCCGCCCGTCTATGCATCGCTCAAGAACGACGTCTCATCTCAGGATTCTCAGGATCGTCCCACCATCGAGCAGGATTCATCGCGATATACTCGCGTATGCGCTCGAGGTCCGCTTCGGTCCGCACGACATGCTCGTAATAATTGTGCTGCCAGAGCATCGCGCGCGCCGTCCGGCGAATCGCGTTCACCCGCCTCGTGGACAAGACCTTGAACGCTCCGATCAATTGACCGAGCGGTTTTGATGACGCGCGGTCCGTGATCCCCACGACACCGTGAAGATGGTTCGGCATGATTACCCACGCATCGATCTCGATATTCGGGAAACGCTCGGGCAGTGACTGCCAGATTTGCGCGATTGCTTCTCCGACCGGATTCATCACGATTGTTTCTCCAACAACCTCGGAGAGCGCGCACTGGCGATGATAGGTGCAAATCGTGACGAAGTACGCACCGGCATTTGAGTAATCATAATCGCGCAAACGAATTGAGCGCCGTTTCGGCGGAGAGTTCGGATCGATCAGCATGCGATTGCGGATGATCATTCGCGCAGTCCGGCACGAATCGTCAAGCCTGCGCAGCGCGGAGGCGGGCGCGTCTCGACGCGCCCCTACGAAGACAATTTCTGCAAGTGATCGGAAGAGGAATTGGTTTTTCCTCGAATCACGGCAAATAATCTTCGTATGGGCGGCTCGCGAGGCGCCCCTCTATGCATCGCGCAGAATTCTCAATCGCAGTTCACAGGGCGCGGAGTTCGGAGGCGATGTCGCGGCGCATCGCGAGGAGCGCCGGCACCGTCGCGCTCAGAAGGCCGATCGCGGCGGCGATCAGAAAGCTCTCGACTGCGACGATCGGCAATAGCCGCAGAATTTCTGCGACCGGTCCCAGCACCTTTCCCGCATACGGTACGAGCGCCAGCGCGACGTAGGCCAACGCGCAGCCCAGCGCGCCGCCGGCGCATCCGATGCACGCGCCCTCGCCGAGCAGCATCAGAATAATTGTTCGCGTGGGGAAGCCGAGCGCGCGCATCACCGCAAGCTCGCTCTTGCGCTCGCGCACCGCCATCGCAGCCGTGTTCGCGGCGACCATCCCGATCACGATCACGACGATGAACGCGAGAATTTTTGCTCCGTCGAACATCAGCCGGAAGCTGCGCAGAGTGTTGAGGCCGAGCGTGATCTCGGACTCCGAGGTGGTCTCGAATGCGGAATTGGCGAAGCGGGCATCGACTTCATTGATCACCGCGGCAATCGAGTCCGAGCTATCTACCTTGACGAAATAGAGAATGACCTGGCCCTGCACCGGTGAGGCTTGGTCAACAAAGTCGCGCCGCATGATGAGCGCGCTGCGGGGGCCCTTGGCCCCGAGCGCTCCCAGGATTTTGACTTGCAGGGTGCCCTCGATGCCGCTGAGCGTAATCGTGTCGCCGACTTTCCATCCGTAGCGCTTCATCGTCGCCGCCGACGCAATACATCCGGAGCGCATCCGTTTCAATTGGTCCACAACTGCAGCCGAGACGCCCCAGTCAGGGAAAATCTCGCGCAACGAATCCGGGTCTACCCCAGCGCCCGCGATTAGATCGGTCGCCTTGCCGTAGGTACCGACCCATACTTCGTAACCGGTGACCGCCGCGACGTGAGGCATCGCCTCGATCGCGGGCTGGTACGCGGCGGGAAGGCCATATGAGAAGCCGGCCTTGTTGTGGACGATCACGCGCAGATCGTTCGCTGAATCGTGCAGGATCTGGTTGACCACCGCGGGCAGGCTGATGAGCGCGGCGAAGATAAAGATCGAGACGCCGATGGAGAGCACAGTCAACAGCGTGCGCCGCCGATTACGCAGCAGGTTGCGGAAGATCAGGGGAAGATACTTCATCGGTTACATGCGGTTCGGTAGAGGGGCACCTTATCAAGAATTAAAACGATGCGAGAGCATGGTTGTGTACGCGGTGCGCGCGGCTCTGGGCAAGGTCAGGCCTTGGGTTTTTGGATATCGGGCGTTTTGCGGTGGGTTCGTTTGGTATCTTTTCTAGTGGCTAAAAAAATAAACTCCTTGAAAATGCTGCCGAGTTTGCGGCAATGGGTTCCTTCGAGCAGCTTTTTCGGACATCGATTTACGGACCCTCTGACGCGGCCAACGTCGGCTCCCGTCGATGGCGGACGGGCCGTCCGCTTCCACCGACCGGAAAAGACACAGGCTAAAGCCCGTGCCACCGGCTATGGAGATGGCGGACGGGATCATCAGCGTGCGAAGACGGGCGCGTCCCGACGCGCCCCTACGAAT
>JBARDN010000299.1:0-1872 GCA_049795175.1 Binataceae bacterium (SeqCode)
GTATCGTCGCGACGTTCGGTTTCGTGCGCAACCCGTACCGTTTTCTCGACCAGTGCGCGCGCCGCTACGGCAACTGGTTCACGATTCGCGTTCCCGGCGTCACCCCGTTCGTCTTCACCAGCGAGCCGGCCGCGATCCGTGAAATCTTTCTCGGCAATCCAGAGCTGCTTCACGCGGGCAAGGCAAATCGTCCGCTAGGCGTCTTCATGGGCGAGCGCTCCGTGCTGTTCCTCGATGGCGCGGCGCATCTGCACGACCGCCGGCTCATTCTACCGGCGTTTCAGGGCGAGAGGATGCGCGCGTATGGGCCGGCGATGCGATCGATCGCGCGCGCCGCTATCGCGAAGTGGCCGGTTGGCGAGGCCTTCGCGGTTTATCCGTCGATGCGATCGATTACGTTCGACGTCATCATGCGCGCGGCTTTCGGCCTGGACGAATCCGCGGAATCGGGACACCTGAAGGACCTGATCGCACGGTTGTTCGCGCTCTATTCGGGCCGCTTCGCGAGCCTGTTCCCGGTATCCGCATTTCGCCTCGACCTTGGTCCCTGGAGTCCATGGGGGCGTGTGGTTCGGCTGAACCGCGAGATGGAAAGCGCGCTGTTCGCCGAATTTGCGAAGCGACGGGCGTCGCCGGATCACAACCGCGAAGATATCCTTTCGATTCTGCTTGCCGCACGCGACGAAAACGGTAATCCGATGAGCGACATGGTCCTGCGAGACGAGATGATGACGCTCCTGCTCGCCGGCCACGAGACCACGGCCGCATCGCTCGCATGGGCGATGCATCAGTTGGCGCTGCATCCCGACGCCACGCGCGCCGCGCGCGAGGAGTTGGCGCGGATGCCCGAAGATGCCGACCCGGCGTCGATGCACTACCTCGATGCCGTGGTTAACGAGACGATGCGGCTCTGTCCGGTCGTTCCCAACATCGGACGCGAGCTGCAGGCTCCGATGGAGATCGCGGGGTGCGAATTGCCGAAAGGCGTCGTGGTGGCGCTTTGTATATACCTCGTGCACAGGAGTGCGGACCTTTGGTCCGATCCGGAAAAATTCGATCCCTCGCGCTTCATCGATTCGCGTCCGAATCCCTACCAGTTCTTCCCGTTCGGCGGCGGCACGCGCAGATGCCTGGGAGCGGCATTCGCGACCTACCAGATGAAGATCGTGCTGGCCGAAGTGATCCGGCGTTTCGATATTGCGCCAGTGCGCGGTCACACTCCGCGGCCGGTGCGGGTCAGCATAGCGATCGGGCCGTCGGACGGGATGCCGGTGATTCTAAAAGCTCGTGCCGGATGAGTTGTCTTTTTCTTTGCCTGGGAGAAAGGAACGGGCTTCAAAAAAATCCTGATTCAGCGCAGCGCGCCGCGCCGCGCTTAAAGAGCAGAGCAGCACCCTCACCCACGCGTCACGGCGATTGCCAAAAAAGAGCAATCGCCGCGCCGCGTCGCCCTCTCCCGGAGGGAGAGGGTATCCGGCAAAGATGGGCGCCTCGCGAGATGCTGGGGATGAAAAAAGGCACGCGGGTGACCGCGTGCCTTTGAGTTGTGCGAAGCTTGCGGCGACTCAAAGGCCGAGGCGCTTCATTAGACGATAGAGCGTGGTGCGATCGACGCCGAGGGCCGACGCCGCCTCGACGCGATTGCCGTCAACCGCCGCCAACGCGGCCTTGATGCGTTCGGCGGCGGCGTGATCGAGGCAATCCTGCAGCGTGCCGGTGTCGGCGGGTGATACGGATTCGGCAGAGGCCTGCGGGCTGAATGTGTCGGCGGCAGGCTCTGCGCCGGATGTGCTCTGAGGTGAAGCGGGCGACGTAAAGCTCGGGTCTTTTCCAAGTTCCTTATTAATTTCCTCGAGCGTCGACGAGCCCATC
>JBARDN010000300.1:0-5974 GCA_049795175.1 Binataceae bacterium (SeqCode)
AACTTCCGCGCCTACAAGGTGGGGAATCATCGCCATACGCCGGAAATCGAGCAGGAGATCGGCGCCGTGCTCGGACGCGAGATCGCGCTGATGTTCGTGCCGCATCTGCTGCCGATTACGCGTGGAATCCTGACTTCGATTTTCATGAAGCCGCGGGCGGGCACTACTGAGGACGACGTGCGTAACGCGTTCGAGGCGAGCTTCGCCAAGGCGCGGTTCGTACGGATGCTCAAGCCTGGAGATCTGCCGGAGCTGCGCAACGTCAGGGCGACAAATTTTTGCGAGATCGCGACCGTGCTCGATCGTCGTTCAAATACGCTGGTGGTGATCACCGCGATCGACAACCTCGGCAAGGGCGCGGCCGGGCAGGCGATTCAGAATATGAACCTGATGCTGGGCTTCGACGAAGCCGCCGGCCTGCTCAACGCGGCGCCAGTGCCTTAGAAGATTTTCTACTGCTTGATGAACGACGATATTGTCGCGACCACCTCCGGGGCGACATAGCCCGGCAGAATATTCGTCGGGGCCAGGCTGGCCCGAGCCCGCGATGAATAGATGATTCAATTTTGCGATGGTCTCGATCGTGACGCCGGGCGTGCCCTTTAAACCCGTGCGCCAGTAGTCGATATCGCCGTCAACCACGTGGTAATCGCGCGCTCCGTGCAGGCAAGGTCTTTGAAAGGATGGTTCGCTTCGGCCCACGATTCGCCACGTCTTCAGATCTCCCAGCGGATCGGTCCGCAGCTTCCAGGCGTCTTCGAGGGCTTTGGGCGGCAAGAGCCTTTGCATCGCAGAGTCGAAATGACTCTCGGCGACGTCGAACTTATCGGCGCCAACTCGATTCGACCTGCGCAAATGCAGCGTGCACGCGCGCGCTGCAGTGACGCTGTGCCGCCGCATAATCACTGGTCTGCAGCGCGGTCAGTAGTTCGGTAGTGCGCTGATCGGCGAGGTCGCAATCGCAATTCCGCTCAATATGACAACCGCCGTCAGCGCCAGTAAAGTCCCCGCGATGAAACCGCGAGCTAGTATCCCCTTTGGCAGGCCACGATCGTCTTGCACTGGCGCGACCCTCAATTCGAGCCGAGACGGACCAGGGCGTTGCGTGCTTCCTCTTCGGCAGACGACTCGGCGGGATCGGTGCTGTGCGCCGCGTCTCTAAAATGGTCGATGGCGGAGGTGCGATTGCCGGCGGCCTCGTACGCATGCGCGAGGTTCAGTTCGGCGCGAGGATTATTGGGGCAGGCGGTGAGCGCGTCCTGGTAGTAGCCGATCGCGTGGGTGAAATCTCCCGACGCGAGCTTGTCGCCGCCGTGGCGGGTCGCCTCGGCCATCACGGATTTGTCGCATCCGCCGGCGGACGCGACCAGGGGCGGCGCAGAACCGGAACCGGATGCAGCACCACCGCCGTAACTCTGCTGCTGCGCGAGCATTTTTTGAATCTCCATCTGATTCTGCTCGATCTGCGCCTGCTGCTGCTGGACCTGCTGTTCGTTGGCTTTGAGGGTTGCCGATTCGCACGCGGACAGCGTGAGAGCGAGTCCGAGGGCGGCTGCGGCGACGAGGGCAACGTGAATGGGGTCGTGCGAAATCATATGCGCTTCAAAATGGGCGAAGCGGGCGGCGAATGTCAATCCGGAAGTCGCGAACGGTTTCGGCGGGGACCCAGTGCGCACGCGCGCGAATTCTGCTATTTTTTTGTTCGCGAAAACAGGGTTCGACTTCAATGAAAAACCAGAAACTGGCGATCGCAGTCGCCGTTACGGGGTTGGTGATGGCCGCGAGTATAATCCGCGCGATCGGCGCGCCGAGTACGGTTCCTCCTGTCAGCGCAGCGGTTTCGCTGCAGCGCCTGCTCGACGGGAATCGCCGCTTCGCCAGCGGCAAGATGGAGCATCCGCGGCAGACGACCGCGCGCCGCGACGAGGTTGCCAAGGGGCAATACCCGTTCGCGGCGGTGCTGGCGTGCTCGGACTCACGCACCGCACCGGAGATCGTTTTCGACCAGGGGCTGGGCGATTTGTTCGTGGTGCGCGTGGCGGGCAACGTGGCCGATCATCTCGTGATCGAAAGCCTTGATTACGCAGTTACTCATCTGCACGCGAGGCTGCTGGTCGTGATGGGGCATACGCATTGCGGCGCGATCAAGGCCGCGGTCGAAGGACACGACGAGCCCGATGAGGATGTGGGTCCAATGCTGCGCGAGCTCAGGCCCGCAGTCGATGCGGCAAAATCGCTGCCCGGCAACATATTCGACAACGCGTCGCGCGAAAACGTGATGCTGATCGTGAAGGATCTTTCGAAGGAAGGTCCGCTCGCGCCGATGATCCAGAGTGGAGAGCTAAAAATCGTCGGAGCGATTTACGATATCGATACCGGAAAAGTGACGCTGCTCAACCAGTAGCGCGGCAGGATTCAATCGGCAGCCTGGGTGACGGTTACTCCAGCGATCGCGCTTGCGTTCTGGCCGTCGGCGGTGGTTGCGGTCACGGTCACGGTATAAGTCCCGGGATTAGTGTAACTGTGAAACAGCGTGCTCGGCGGCATCGTTGAGATTTGTCCGTCGCCGAAGCTGAATCGATAGCTGACCAACGGCGCTGAATCCGGATTCGCGCTCATCACCAGGAAACCTACGAGCAATGGCGCCGGACCGTAACCGGGCAGCACCTGCAAGGTGATCCGCGGGATATTCGGAAACTGGATCGCAGCCGTTGACGCGGCCGCCGGATTGCCGTTCGGATCGGGAGCGGATTGCATCGGCGGCATCGATGCGCTGCCGCCCATCTGAGCGCCAGAATCCTGAGCGCGCGGGACACTCGGCAATGCGCAGATCGCGAGCGCCGCGAGCGCAACGGCCAATCGCGAAAAAATCAATCTGCAAATCGGCCTGTCCGCACGGCCGCGAGCGCTCATTGCATCACTACTCCACCGTCGGGATGGAGGATCGAGCCAGTGTAGTACCTGCCTTCCTCGCTGGCGAGAAACAGCGCGGTATTGGCAACGTCCACTGCCTCTCCGACGTGCTTCAGCGGCACGCGCTCGATGAGGCGTTTCATGAAGCCCTCGGCGCTGGTCAGATTCGCCGTCATTGGAGTGGCGATGAATCCGGGGCCGATCGCGTTCGCGGTGATTCCGTACTGCGCGAGCTCGACCGCGAGCACCTTGGTTAGCATCCACACGCCCGCTTTGCTGACCGCGTATTCGCCGACGCCGGGAGTCGGAAGCTTGGCCGCGCCCGAAGCGATGTTGATGATCCTGCCGCCCTTGCCGGCCGCGATCATCGCGCGCGAGACCTCGCGATCGGTGATGAACACGCCGTCGAGGTTGACGCTCAGCACTTTCTTCCAGTCAGCCAGAGGCTTCTCGGCGAGCGGCCCGATCGCGGGGGTGCCTTCTTCTCCGTAGCGCGCATGCGAGATTCCGGCGGCGGCAACCAGGATGTTTACGCCCCCGAGGTCGCCGACGCATCGCGTCACCATCGCGGCGACTTGCGTCTCGTTGCTGGTATCGACCTGGAAGGCTAGCGCCTTGCGGCCGAGCGCGCGGACCATGCCGGCGGTTTCCTCGGCGGCGGCCAGATGACGGTCGGCGACAAAAACGTTGGCGCCTTCCTCAGCGAATCGAATTGCGGTGGCGCGGCCGATTCCACTGGCGCCGCCGGTGATGATTGCGTTCTTTGCTTCGAGTCTCAGGCTCATCGGATCTCTCCAAAGTTTATATCTGCACCGTCCGGCGCACTTCGCGCCGCACGCTCCGGTAGTTATCACGCACGCGGCGACCGCTGCCAGCATCCGGCCGGGGTGGGCGCGCGATCCTTCTTATATTCTATGATCGGAGGAGCGCGTCAAATAAGATTGAGGGAATGGCACAAGAGCAAGCGGCTACCGCAGCGCCGGAGCCGACCAGCCGGTTCGTTGAAGTCGAAGGCATCAAGCTTCATTACCTGGACTGGGGCGGCGATCAGAACAAACGGACATTTCTTTTGTTGCACGGCGGCGCCGCGCACGTTCATTGGTGGGACAGCGTGGCGCCATTGCTGGCGCCATACGGGCGGGTGCTCGCGCTGGATTTTCGTGGGCACGGTCGCAGCGGATGGGCCGATCCGCCGCACTACGGGCCAGGATGGTACACGCGCGACGTCAAAGGGATGATCGATCACATTGGCGAGCCGGTTATCCTGGTAGGTCATTCAATGGGCGGCGCGGTCGCGCAATGGGTTGCGACTCTGCATCCCGAAATCATCGAGGCCCTGATCTTGATCGATTCGCCCAACGGACCGCCGCCGCTGATGCGGCGATTGATGTGGCGATGGCGGCGGCGCGCGCGTGGCGGCCCGCGTCCGGAGCTCAAGTCGTTCGAGGATATCAAGCGCAAGTTCCGGCTCTCGCCGCCCGACACCTATCTGACCAGGGACGACCTCGAGCGGCTGGCGCGAATGGGTTCGTTGCAGCTCGAAAACGGCAACTGGGCGTTTCGTCTCGATCCGCGCACGCGCGCGTGGCGCAAGACCGAGGGACACGCACGCAAACCTCGGATCCGGGGGCTCAAAATGCCGGTGCTGATCCTGCGCGGCGCGCAGAGCACGCTGATGGGCGCGCGGCCCTCGCTACGAATGCATCGCAAAATTCGGGGGTCGGTTTACAAAGAAATTCCGCGCGCGTTCCATCATGTTCCGCTCGACAATCCGCGCGACACCGCCGACGCGATGATCGAATTCGTCGAGCGCGCCTGAATGCGAAAGTTATTCGTCGGCGCCGGCCATCCGCGGCGTCCGCGCGCCGATAGTCGCAGCGACCGCAGGCGAAAATCTGGCTTTAAAATCCGCAGCCGAGAGATTGGTATACCGGGCTAACTGCGAAAGCGCGGGCTCATGGAGATCTTCAGGCTCGAGCCGGATCATATATGAGCGCGCGACCTGGTAGGACTCAGTCGAGACATCGACCAGCCGCACGCGAACGCGGCCGGTCGCGGGATCTGCAAGATCGGCAAAGTTGACCGGCGTGACGTGGCCACCCGCAATAGCGATAAGCGCGCCGGAACCTCCGCCAAGCAGATAGCGCACCGCGCCGTAACCGAGAGTGCGCGTATAGTCAGCATCGAAGGGAACCGGCTTGGCGCATCGGAGTTCGTAGCCGATATCCTTGGCGACCACGGTCAGGTCTGAGCCGAGCTCCCCGAGCGCCGCGCGCACGCGGTCGCGGAGGACAGTGCCGAACGACAGATCCGACAGATGGGTGTGGCCGTACGCGTCGTGCTCGGCGCCCGAGGCGATTTGAAGCGCGCTTGCGTCGGCGCGCTCTGCAATCCCCTCAGCGACCACGGCAACACCGTCGTCGCGGCCCGCGGCGCGCCGTTTGATAATCGCACCGACGATAGTATCGACGACCATCGCGAGGTCGAAACGCTCGCCGACAAATTCCTCGGGAATGACCGCCAGAGTCGCGCCCGCCGACTTGCACATGCTGAGTGCGAGCGAGCCCGACTTGCGGCCCATCGTGACAGCCAGATACCAGCGGCGCGTGCTCCGCGCGTCTTCCATCAGGGATTCGATGATCGTGGTGCCGACAGCGCGCGCGGTCTCGAAGCCGAACGTGGGAGCATTCTCAGGCAGCGGCAGATCGTTGTCGATGGTCTTGGGGACCGTCGCGACGCCGATTCGTCCCTTCGAGCGCTCGGCGATCTTCAGCGCGCCGTAAGTCGTGTCGTCGCCGCCGATACAGATAAGGTAGCGAACGCCGAGCGTGGTCAGCGCTCCGACCGTGCGCTCAAGCATCGCATCGTCGCGAGCGGGATTGGTGCGCGAGGTGCGCAGAATCGAGCCTCCGGTGAAGTGGATGCGGCTCACATCGGCAATACGCAGCGGCACCGCGTGCGAGGTGTCGCCCTCGGCGAGCCACTTGTAGCCGTCGCGCAGCCCGAGAACATTGAGGCCGCAGTTGATCGCCTCGATCGTGGCGGCGGCGATCACGCCATT
>JBARDN010000301.1:0-3670 GCA_049795175.1 Binataceae bacterium (SeqCode)
CCCTCGAGGCCGTTGCGGCCGCTGGCCTCGCTATAGATTTTCGCCCCGCCGACGACGATCAGGCCGATCGGGTTGGCGGTGGCAATCGCGATCGCGGCGGGCACCACCATCCCGGGGGTTTTGTTTCCGGAGGCGCTGAGCGTTCCTGAGCCGAGTTTGCGCCATCCTTGCGGGGTGACGGCGTAGCCTTCCACAACTGTATCCATCTCCGACGTACCGGCGCCGAATCCGATCACGAAGCGCTTAACCGCGCTGCCTCCCTGCACCGAGACAAGGTAACCGCGGATTACGCCGTCGCCGACTTGCGGGGACGAGCCTGGTGCAGCTTGTATTGCAGGGAGTCCCATCGCCTGAATCTCCGCAACCAGATCCGCGGCGATAAGCGCGCCGAGTTGGCGGCCCTCTTCCAATTGCTCGGCCGTAGGAGGCGTGCTCGGCGCACCGACCTCACCTCTGATCGAGGAATCGGCCGGCATGTCGGCCGGGTTGGCGATGAAGTTGTAGACCCAGATCTGATTGGGCCGCGCGAGCCCGGGGGTGCTCATCGGTGTTTGCTGGGTCACGCTGGTTGAAGCGCACGCCGCTACAACGATCAGGGCGAGCGTACACAGTGCGATACGGCTTACATACTTCATCACGAATCTCCTCGATCTAAGAAAGGTCGGCGCAGCGGAATTCGATCTGGCATATTTGGTTCAGCCAGGCGCGAGGTTCAGTTGATGCCCTCGTCGATTACGGCGTCCTGTCGTTCCTCTTCTTTTTGCACCTGTGCGGGAGGGGGCGTCACCGCGATCGTCACCTTATCGATCGTGCCGGTGAATTTGTTGTCGCCCTGTTTGTAGTCTTCGCTAACGGGGGTGCCGAGGTCCTCGCCGACGTCCTCGGTTTCATCGGCTGAGAAGATGAACGGTTGGGTGCGCTCGATTCGGGCGTCGGCGACCTTTTGGCCGTTGACAAAGAGTTGTCCGGCGCCGCCCTTTCCGATCCCGCCGCCATCGTAGTTGAACTCGTACTTGACTGTGAGTTTGCCGGGCGGAAGTGCTTCTTTTGATTCGAGCGTATAGCGCTGCCGGTTAAGCCAGTTGTAGCAGTACTTCAGCTTTCCATCCTTAACGTAGAGGCTCCAGCCGCCGAAACGTCCGCCCTGCGCGATGATCACGCCTTGCGCGGTTTCTTGCGGTATCTCGAGTTCGGCGGTGATGACGTGGGAGCGATTCTTGATGTCGAGGGTCGCGTTTTCCAGCATCGCGGTCATACCCGGATAGAGTGTCACCGAAGTCCGGCCCCACATCAGCGAAGGCCGGCCAGCCAGTGTCGGCACAAAACGCTCGATCCGCCGATCGTCAAGCGGCAGGACGTTGTATTTTTCCGCTTCTGCGAGAAAGAGGAGCTGAAGCGTCTTGAGCTTGTCCGGGAATTTCGCGGCGAGGTCCTGCGACTGACTGAAATCGTCGTTGGTGTTGTAGAGCTCCCATTTATCTTCGCTGAACTTGGGCGGCGTGCCGGTGACGTCCCACGGAATGCTATGCCGGGTCACCGCGGTCCAGCCGTCGTGATAGATCCCGCGATTGCCGAACATCTCGAAGTATTGAGTTGTATGGGTTGTCGGCGCTTTCGCATCGGCAAAGGAGTAGGCCATGCTTACGCCTTCCATCGGCTTCTGCTTGATACCGTCGACGGTATTCGGCTGCGGCAGTTTTGCGGCGGCCAGAATAGTGGGCGTGATATCGACGACATGATGCCACTGGGTGCGGATACCGCCGGCGTCCTTGATGCCTGCGGGCCACGAAATCACCATGCCGTTGCGCGTGCCGCCGTAGTGCGACGCCACCTGCTTGGTCCATTGGAAGGGAGTATCGCCCGCGAGCGCCCATCCGACGGGGATGTGCGGAAAACTGTTCGGGCCGCCGATATCGTCGAGATGCGCGAGGATATTTTGAGTCGTGTCCGGAGCCCCGTTGAACGCCGCCATCTCGTTGAGAGTGCCAAGCAGGCCGCCCTCCGCGCTCATGCCATTGTCGCCGGCGATATAAATGACAAGGGTATTGTCACGGACTCCCAGTTCTTTGAGACTATCAATCAATCGTCCGGTCTCGTGGTCCGCGTATTCGCCAAAGCCGGCGTAGTTTTCCATCAGCCGCTCGGCGGCCTTCTTCTCGCCGGCGTTTAGCTGGTCCCAGTGCTGGACGCTCGAGGGCCAGGGCGCGAGTTGCGTCGCCTGTGGCACGACGCCGAGCTGCTTCTGGCGCGCCAGCGTCTCCTCGCGATACTTGTCCCAGCCCTCGTCGAACTTGCCCGCGTACTTGTCCCGCCACTGTTTGGGCGTGTGATGCGGAGCATGCAGAGCGCCGGGCGCGAAGTACACAAAGAACGGCTTGTCCGGCGTCATCGTATGCTGAAATCGCATCCAGGCGATCGCCTGATCGGTCATATCGGTCATGAAGTTGTAGCCGGGAATATGCGGAGGCTCGACGTGGGTCACGCCGTCGAAGATTAGCGGCGCCCACTGATTGGTTTCGCCGCCCAAGAAGCCATAGAACTTCTCGAACCCGTCGCCGATCGGCCAACGGGTAAAGGGTCCCGAAATGCTGGTCTCCCACACCGGGGTCTGATGCATTTTGCCGAAGGCCGCGGTGCTGTACCCATTCAACTTGAGGATTTCGGCGACGGTGGCCGCCTGGTTCGGCCGCATCCCGGTGTTTCCCGGCGCGCTGGTTGCCAGTTCGGTAATCGATCCCATCCCCACCGAATGATGATTGTGCCCGGTCAGCAGCGCCTCGCGGGTCGGCGAGCAGAGCGCGGTGGTGTGGAATTGTGTATAGCGCAGGCCATCCTTTGCGAGCGCGTCCAGGGTGGGCATGTTGACGCCGCCACCGAATGTGCTGGGTGCGCCGAAGCCGATATCGTCGAGCAGAATTACGACTACGTTGGGCGCACCCTCAGGCGGCTGGAGCAGCTTGATCGGCGGAAACTTTGCGTCGCGCGCGTCCAGCGGAACTTTGCCTGGATATTTATATTGCGTGTCAGGTATCGGCAACTGGGTGCGATCGATTTGTTGCGCGCATGCGGGCGCGATCCTAGCCGCGATCACCAGGCATAGTGCGGCCCCCAGAACCAAAAACAAGCTTTTGATCTTCGCCATTAAAGCTCCTCGCAAACTGACCGTAGAGGCAACGAGCGATAGCGATAGCTTCGTTTGCGTAAGCCGTGAACCCAGCTATTCATAGCCGAGGTTCGTTCGTGTCGCTAATGCTTCTGTGACTGCGGAGTTTAAAGCTCGCCACCAACAGTCAAAACACCAAGACACCAAGAAAAAAGACGCCAAGAAAAAGAGAGCGGGCCCTTCCTTTCGGAAGGACCCGCTGCTGCTTCGTGTCTTTGTGCCTTCGTGGCCGATTGGCGGATGCCAGCAGGCTAGACGGCTAACTCACGCTTAGAACGAGGCTGCGCGGAACATCGCCTCGGTGGTGAAGAAATCCCGATCCACCGCGCCCATGTTGATGTACCAGCATTCGCGTTCCGGCGTCTCGATACCCGGCAGATAGCACATCGTGGCCAAGCCAGACTGCACATCAGTCGAGACCGCGCCGACGACAAACGAGCGCTTGAAGGGATAGATTGCGACTTTCGCATCGGGGACCGGACGGTCGCGAGTCGCCAGCCAATAGAT
>JBARDN010000302.1:0-5367 GCA_049795175.1 Binataceae bacterium (SeqCode)
GATGCTTGAAAAAAACAGCATCGCGCCGCGCCGCAATTCTTGCCTGCCAGTGGCCGCCGACGGTTGTCGGCTGACGCGAAGCGTCGTCTGCCTACTGCATCCGCGGAGGTTGGGATGAAGCCTTCGAGGCCGCTTTTCATTCGGATTTGTACGTAGCTTAGCGCGATTCCTACTACGTGTACGTCGAAGCCGGCGTGGACTTCGGAAAGTTTTTTGCCCCAGCGGTCGGGCTTGTCCAAGACCGCCGCGTTAGCGGTCAGCTTGAACATCTTGTCGGCCGGCTTGACGACCAGTGTACGCTGATTCTTGTGTTTAGCGTCTCGACTCCAGCTATAGTTCAGACGCGAAGTTACCGTCGAGGCAGTAAACTAACGCGGGTGTGCGGTTCGCTGTAATTCAGGCGAGAGGTTCGAGCCAAACATGAAATCGGGAGAGGCGGATGTCGAAGACTGACATTACGGTAGGTGCTCTTGTATCGAAGGTCGCGAGTAATGAGCTCCGGCTTCCGGAGATGCAACGAGGGTACATATGGAGAGATTCACAGGTACGCGATCTTTTGGATTCTCTCTACCGCGGATATCCGACCGGAACTATTTTGGTTTGGGAGACCGCGTCGGCTCCGCAAAGGGACATGGCGGTCGGGGGCAACTCGAGTGCATTCAAGACACATCAACTTTTGCTCGACGGACAACAGCGTCTAACCTCGCTGTCAGCAGTCTTCATGGGCCTTCCAATCGACAGGAGAACGGGAGCCAATAAGAAGGTCGAAATCCTCTTCAATCTGGATCATCCGGACGACTCAACTGCTGACGTGGCAGAAGAGGAACAGAACGGCAAAGAAGCGGATGAAGATGACGAAAAGGAAGACGAGGGTTCGAACATTCAGAAGGTGATACGGCGACAAACGTTTGTGGTGGCGACGAAAGCGCTATCCAATGACCCTCGTTGGGTGAATGTCACAGATGTTTTAGCGAATCATAAGACAGACGTCCAGATTCTGAAGCCGCTCGTTCAGTCTCTCGATGATCCCAATTTTGCACGGTATGCGAATCGTCTACAGCAGCTCAGAAAGATCAGAGACTATCAGTACGTAATGATCGTTCTGGAAAGAGAATTATCATACGAAGAGGTCGCCGTAATCTTCGTGCGGGTCAATTCCCTTGGTACAAGGCTTAGGGGCTCCGATCTCGCGCTGGCATTGATTACTTCGAGGTGGGAGGGCTCCCTCAGAGAGCTTGAAGAGTTCAGACAACATTGTGAGGACAAAGGTCATTTCTCGTTTGAACTTGGCCTGCTGGTTCGCGCTCTCGTCGTTTTCGCCACTGGACAAAGCAGGTTTAAGAGCGTGAGCACGATTTCGATTGAGCGCTTGAAAAGTGCCTGGGCTGAAACAAAGCGAGCAATGGAGTTTTCGTTTGATTTTCTTAAAGCGAACGCGGGAATTGACAGCGAGGCCCTGCTGTCTTCACCGTTGTTTGTCATAACAATTGCGTTTTGGGTTTCTTTTAAGAAATATAAATTAACTTCGCACGATGAGCGCACTCTTCTGCACTGGCTATACGTGGCAAATGCGCACGGGCATTATTCAGGCTCCACCGAGACAGTGCTCGATGCGGACCTCACCCGAATCAAAAATGGCGAGGACGTTGAAGGGCTGCTTCAGGCGCTGAAACGTGACTACGGAAGGTTGGAATTTACCGCCGCCGATCTAGCAGGCCGCAATCAACGAAGCCCTCTGTTTCCGATGGCTTTCCTCGCTCTGAGAGCCAGAGGGGCGAAAGATTGGCGGACAAAGTTAGCGCCATCATTGACGACTATCGGCTCGAGGAACTCAATAGAATTTCATCACATATTTCCGAAAACACGTCTCACAAAAGCGAATTACAAGCGAGACGAAATCAACGATATGGCTAACCTAGCCTTCATCGGAGCCGCCACCAATAAATGGATAGGTTCGCACCTTCCTGAAACATACTTGGCGGAGGTCCTGGCAAACCAGGGTAAGGACCTCGCCGAGCAGGGAGTACAGGCTCTCACGAGCCATTGCATCCCGCTCGAGCCTGAGCTTTGGAAGCTGGACAACTTTGGCAAGTTCCTTGAACACCGGCGCAACGATCTGGCAAATGCGATTAACGAGTTCATCTCACCACCCAGTCAGGCGATTGATGTCGCAAAGCTGATTGCAGGAGGCGAAGCTGAGGATGTTGAGTTCAAAAGTTCCGCGCGATGGGACTATCACGAAGCGAAATATAACAAGACGCTGGAAAGTGTGGTCGTCAAAACGATCGCCAGCCTGCTAAATGCCAAAGGCGGATTTCTACTAATAGGGGTCGACGACAAAGGGCAGGTGTTGGGGTTGGCTCCAGACTACGCGACGCTCTCCGGCCATCCTAATGCTGACGGGTATCAGCAATTCTTGGTCAACCTCATTACTTCGACCTTAGGGAAAGACGTAATAGCATATCTGTCGATTGCAATAAAACCAGTCGATGATAAAGAGGTCGGTGTCGTGAAGGTGATGGAGAGTTCCAAACCTATTTATGTAGAGAAGGGACGCTTCTATTGTCGCGCAGGCACAACCACTCAAGAACTAGGCACAGAAGAGGCGATTGAATACATAAAGGTTCGCTGGCCGAGCTAAAGAACGGCTAGTGTGTGCAGGAATGATCGCTAAGCGAGGATCTGGCGCAAAATGACGAGCGGGAATTGGGTTGAGGCTACGATAGTCACTGCGTCCAGAGCAGCACCCTCACCCACGCGTCACGATGCTTGCGAAAAGAGCGCAAGCATCGCGCCGCGTTGCCCTCTCCCGGAGGGCGAGGGTATACGCAGTGCCGCGGCGCCCGTATGCCCGTAGCACATCCGAAGGGTGAGTATCCGCAAGGATCGCGGGGCGGCTCCGCGGCTACTGCATGGCGGAGGTTGGGATGAAGCCTTCGAGGCCGCTTTTCATTCGGATTTGTACGTAGCTTAGCGCGATTCCTATTACATGTACGTCGAAGCCGGCGTGAACTTCGGAAAGTTTTTTGCCCCAGCGGTTGGGCTTGTCCAGGACCGCCGCGTTGGCGGTCAGCTTGAACATCTTGTCGGCCGGCTTGACCAGATCAACCGCCGATTGTTCGACGTACGCGGTCTTTCCGGACTTGAGCTTGACTTGCAAAAAGTAGTGCGTCGAGCCGGTCACGATTACGTACTTGCCTTGCTCGACCGGTTCGATGTGCGCGCTGGATTTCGCGGGCTCGCTGTAGGCCCAGGTATTTTCGAGTAGTTTTGCGCGCGCGTTGCCCGGCTCGACCTCGCCCGGACTGAATTTTGGATGAGATACGGCGGCTTTCTTGTGCGGCGGCGCGGCAGGTGACGCCTCGGCCGGAGGGGGCGCGGTTTCTCCTGACGGCTCGGGAATCGAAGACGCGGCGCTCGGGGGCGAGTTGGGTCCTGCGGGCACCACCGAGGTCGCGGGTTCACCGGAATCGGGCGGCGCGGCGAAAGCCGTGGCCACAAACTGGTTGGCGATCACGGCGGCGGCGAGAATCGCGATGCCGGCGGCGGCGATTCGAGCGATTGCGGTCTCCATGCGTATCTGCCTCGTCCTCAACATACCCATCCTCTTCCCCCCTACAGATAGTTTGTTCTGATTCTCAGCAGGCGCCGCATACGTCGCAGCGCGTGACGTCGCACGGCGGGGTCTGATGCTCGAAGTGCGCTTTTTTGCGCTCGGAAAGCAGGAACCATTTGTGAATGTGATGGTCGATGAAATCCCACGGCAGGATTTCGTCGTGGGTGAAGTGGCGCGTCACATAGAAATCAGGATTGGGGCTGGCGGTCCATCCGCCGTCGTCGGATTCGCGGCGAATCTCCGCAAGCTCGCGCCAGATCGGGCCGGGCGCGTCGCATCCTTTAGCGTCGAGGCGTTCGAGGATCGCACCGACGCGGCGGTCGCCGCGCGAGACGAGGGTCTGGAAATAAGCTTCACGCGGAGATTCGGCGTCGAGCCCGATGGTGCCGAACTTTTCCGCGCCGAGCTTCCCGAGCGCGGTCCGCAGCATCGCGATCTTGCGCTTGGTCGCGCGCGGGTCTTCCATCGGATCCCATTGGAACGGCGTCCACGGCTTGGGCACGAACGGATTGAGCGATACCGTCACGCGGCCGATATGCTGGCGGCGCGCGCGCGCCTGCTCGAGGATTTTTCCGGCCAGATGGGCGATCCCCAGAACGTCGTGATCCTGTTCCTCGGGCAGGCCGAGCATGAAATAGAGCTTCAGGTTCTCGACCCCCTCGCCCATCATCATTGCGGCGGCTTCGAGGATTTCCGCTTCGCTCAGATTTTTGTTGATCACCTTGCGCATCCGCTCGCTGCCGGCTTCGGGCGCGATCGTGACGCTGCGATTTCCGGCCTGCGAGAGCGCGGAGGCGAGTTTCGGCGAGATGCAATCGGCCTTCAAGGAAGACGGCGAGAGCCGCCCGCCGGCGTCGGCGACGCTTTGCGCGATCTCCGCGACACCCGGCACGGAAGCCATCTCGGCTCCGACCAGGCCGATCACCCGGCGCTCGGAGAGTCCGCGCTTTGCCTCGGCGATGAGATTATCGGGTGAGCGATAGCGAATCGGCCGGTACATGAAGCCTGCGGCGCAGAAGCGGCATCCCCATTGGCATCCGCGACTCGCTTCGACCAGGTACATGTCGCCGAAGACGGATTCTTCGGTGAGAATCAGCGACGCGGTGGTGAACTGATTCAGGTCCTTGATGAGCTGGCGCTGGACGGCGGGCTTGCCGGGGCCGCTGTAGGTTACCGCAGCGAGGCGCCCGAGCTCGTCGTAAGCGGGACGAAAGTAGTCGGGGCGGTACGCGCCTTCGACTTGAGCGAGGTCGTCGAGGCGTGCCGGGTTACCGCGTGCGGCGAGAAAGCGCGCGATAAACTCGGGCACCATCTGCTCGCCCTCTCCGATCAGAAACAGATCGATAAAATCGGCGATCGGCTCGGGATTAAGAAAAATCGCGGAGCCGCCAGCGATCACGAGGGGAAAGTTGCGTCCGGCGCGATCGGCCCGGCGCGGCGGAATTCCTGCCGAGCGCAGAATCGCGAGCAGGTTCAGGTAGTCGGTTTCAAACGGGATCGAAAACGCCAGGATATCGAAATCCGAAAGCGGACGGCCGCGCTCGAACGAGAGAATTCGCGCGGCACCCGACGCGATCGCGGGGCGCTCGTCGGGATCGGGCAGGAAGCCGCGCTCGGCATCGACGGACGGATTGGAATCGAAGATATGAAAGATAGCCTGGAAGCCGAGATTCGCCATCGCAACCGGATAGACGTTCGGGTAAACCACGCAGACCGAAACCTCACCGCCCGGATGGCGCTGGTAGAGCGTC
>JBARDN010000303.1:0-6761 GCA_049795175.1 Binataceae bacterium (SeqCode)
AAGTCGGAGAAGAAACGTACTATGCGTTCCCTGGTATTTCCGACAACGAGGAAGAGGCGCCGGTAGCGCTGCCGGTCGCGATTCTGGCAACCGGGATTGATTTTCTGGTGAACTTTTTCGAAGATCTTTTCAGCGGCTCGGAAAATCCGCCAATCCCGCGCCAGCTAATGCACAAACGCCACCCCCTCTATGTGAGGATCTTGGGCGTCGAGATTTCGATCGTACCGACCGAAGGTTCCTCAGCTCCGGTTGGGGCGACCGGCGCGCCTTCTAATACACCTCCGCTGCAAAAGGCCCCGATGCCGGAAGCCCCAAAAAAGACGCCAAGCGTAGCCTCAAAATACCAAGCGTGCCTGTCAAAGAATCTTTACTCAGGACCAAATAGCCCAATCATACCTATGTGTGTCGGTGTAGGCGGCTTGTGTATTGCTAACCTTGGGGAGCCGGTACTCTGCCTCCCTTCGGGATCGGCATGCATGGCGTTAGTGGGCATTAAGCACTGCTGCCAACAGATAGCGAGAGGTAAAGGCAGCAGCATATGCCTTCAGATTCTCGAACCGCCCATTCCATAGGTGCCGTAAGCGGTTCACGGAGGCAATCTCGTGCGATCAAAACTTAGGATAGCTGTAAGAATATTTCTGGCCTGTCTGGTCCTGGTGGCAATGTACCTAGCGTTGCTAAATCCTTTTCCTAATCTGAACCTCGATATACCGATTCCGAACAGCGGAAAAGCGTTGATCATTTTGCCTTATGCGGTTCTAGGTATCGCAGCGTTATTTGGCTATTTGCGTGCGTCGACCCGCTGGCGGCGCTGGTCGTGGTGCGGGACTATCATTTTCCTAGGTCTTTTCGCCGTCGTCGAACTGGTAGCGTCGCTGAGACCTGAGTTTGCCGACGAGCTGCGGACGCCGTCCACGGTCTTAGGATATCTGCTCGCATTGTTCGCAATTTTAGCGTCTGTTTCGTACCTGCGCACGCCTTGGCTAGCGCGAGAGCGACGGGCTACCAAACACACCTAGGACAATACGCGCAGACGGTGCACAGGGCCTTGGCGGATATTCAGGAGCAAACCCAGCCGGGCCCGGCATCGCGCGGCCGTCGGGCCAGAGCGGTGGATTAACCTGGCAAAGTTATCGGAACGACTTCAGCCAATCGGAGCAAGTAGCTGCTGGCACTTTCGTTGCGGGCTCGTTCGTTACTCTGGGTGAAGTGCCCGTGGCTGTGCCGCTGGCCGGCATAGCTTACGCAGTTGATTTCCTGGTGAACTTTTTCGAGGACCTCTTTAGCGGCCCCAGTTCTCCGGAGGTCCCGCGCCAGCTAATGCACAAACGCCACCCCCTCTATGTGAGGATCTTGGGCGTCGAGATTTCGATCGTACCGACCGAAGGTTCCTCAGCTCCGGTTGGGGCGACCGGCGCGCCTCCCAACACACCTCCACTGCAAAAGCCGGTTTCGGAGACTAAGATACCCGGCGTCAACGAACCGTTGCCTCGGTACAATTACTGCGGTCCCGGAAATAATTCGCCTGCTCCGGCAACTAACGGTACTGATCTTTGCTGCCAGGCGCACGACGCGTGTTATGATCAGTTCGGGCTTTCGTCAACCAACGTTCCGGGATTTGGAAAGACAGGGATGGTTGCCGGTCCGCTCCAGAGATCATGCGATCAAGGTCTCTGCCAGTGCGTTAATGATTCTCGAGCATCAGGACCATACGATTTACTGGTGCGGTCGGGAATTCGTGGACTCTTCTGCTACTAAGGACCGATATGACGCCGGTTCAGACTTATATTCAATGCGTGACTGGGACGTTCGCTTGCAACCGAACGGCATACTCATTCGAAAAATTGATGAGCGATTGATCGGAATCGGAGACATGCCGTGAATAACTACCACAAGGTCATGTTCAAACAGTTTCTCTTTTGGATCCTCGCTTTCGTCGGGATCGGCGCGGCCCTCGGTGTCGGCGCGTTCGTGGTAAGCATCGCCTTCTCGGGATACAATTCTGTCTTTGGACCCGCAACCGTTGTGAGCTACCTTGCCCTTTGGCCGTACCTGCTTCTTCACTTGGTAATACCTGAGCATTTGCTCAAATCGTTTTTCGACGAGGCTCCCTTTGCCTATTTGCCTGGGCTCCCGATGCTTGGATGGGGTCTTTTTGGAATCCCAATAGGATGGTGGAGGGCCAATCGCGTACGCTCAGTGAGATCCAATGACTCGATTTAGGATTCGATGCCGACCACCGCGCTATTCATAACGCAGCGCGTCGATAGGGTGGAGGAGCGAGGCTTTGCGGGCCGGGTAGTAGCCGAAGAAGACGCGTGTATAACCCCCAAATTCAGAACGCGCTGTCCCAAGTCGGCGCGCAGGGCCTTGGCGGGAGCTCGGGCGCAAACCCTGCCGGGCCTGCGATCGCGCCGCCGTCGGGCCAGAGCGGCGGACCGTCATGGCAAAAGACCGAGAATGACTTGCAGCAAGCGTGGAAAGTCAGCGAAGCGATTCCTGGCGTCTCTTACACATCGGATGAAGGCGCACCAATAGCGCCTCCGCTGGGGGCGGTGGCTTACGGAATTGACTTCCTGGTGAACTTCTTCGAGGACCTCTTCAGCGGCCCCAGTTCTCCGGAGGTCCCGCGCCAGCTAATGCACAAACGCCATCCGCTGTATGGGCAGATTCTCGCCATCGATAGCGGGTTGATCCCGACGGAAGGGGCCTCAGCACCGGCTTCGACGATCAGCGCACCTTCCAACGCGCCTCCGCTCCAGCGGCCAGAATATTCCGGCCAAGTTATCCCGGTCCAATTTCCCGGCTACAACTATTGCGGTCCCGGAAATAACGGCGGCACAAGTACGCCGAACACTACGGATGCTTGCTGCAAACAACACGACCTTTGCTACGGGAAGAGTGGCCTAACCGGATGGGACGTTCTTCGTCGCCTATCCGGCGCGACCCCCACCCCAGAACAACGGCTATGCGACGAACAACTTTGCGCGTGTGTCAGTAGTCTTACCGGCGCTCCATCAGGAGCCTACGACGAACATATGAGAACCGGCATTACGAATTTGTTCTGTTACTAGGAGCGGATACGGAGACCCCACGATCGCGTGTGTTCATATCGGCGCAGTTCGTTAATGACATGAGTGACCAATCCAAGCTGAATCTCGTGGCGTTAATTATCCTTTTGACCGCGGCGATCTTTATTGTCGTGGAATGGGCGATGTTTCGTATCCTGCGGCGCGCCGGGAACGGCACCGTCAATGGATGCTCGCCTCCCGGGAGCCTCAGTCACACCACGGCTCGCGTTTTGCTTCTGGCGCTCAGCATTCTCTCTTTTCCGGCGATCTTTGTTAGCCTGGCTGCGTCTTTCGCCGCGTCTTGGCAATTATTGTGGCCCAGCGCTCTACTTTTCTTGGGCTCGGGAATCGGTGGGTTGTTTGCCACAGCTTTGACGTCAGCGAGGCCAGCCCATCGAGTTGCGACCATCGGAATTGCCGTTACCGCCGCGTTGGTCCTCACGATCGCTGCATGTTCGATATTCCTGATAAATTTGCGCTAAGCACCGATGCGCTGTGGACCGTTTGAAGATTAGCGAGCTCACCGACCGATCTGCACTTCAATTGTTTGTCCAACGTGTGTGGTCGATAGATTCTGGACGCGCTGCGCGACGCAGAGCCGTAAAGCGCGGGCGCTATCCCTTGCGCGGGAGGCCGTAGACGTCGCGGATTTTTTCGCCGGAATCGAAGCGGGCTTGAATCTGGCGCATCGTCGCGATCGATTCGGGGGTCGTCGCGACTGACTGGAACAGGCGCTGCTCGTTGGCTAACGCGTCGGTCAGATTCAGGTCGTCATTGTCGATTAGAATCTGCTTGAGCGCCGCGAGCGCCTTCGCCGGCCGCCCCGCCAGCGTCCGCGCCCATTGCAGCGCAACCTCGACCGACTTGCCTTCCGGCACCACTTCGTTCACTCCGCCCAGTTCGTAGATTCGCCGCGCCGTCATCGGCCGCCCGAGCATCACCATCTCCGCCGCTGCCGTGCGCCCGATAAGCCGCGCGAGCCTGCTGGTCCCGCCGATTCCCGTGGTCAGCGCGATCTGCACCTCCGGCTGTCCGAAGCGCGCCTGCTCCTCGGCGATTCGCATGTCGCAGGCCCATCCGAGCTCCGCGCCTCCGCCCGAACAATCGCCCGAGACGGCGGCTATCGTGACCACGTTGGTCTTGCCGATTTCCACCAGCGCGTGAAACCACGCCGCCCCTTCGGCCGTCGTCGGCTTGCCCTCGATTCCGTCGGCCAGGTCCTGCAGCCATGCGTGCTCGAACCAATGCCCCGGCACCCCCGACGCGAGCACCGCGACGCGAGCGCCCGCCTCGCGCGCCTGCTTGATCGACGCGGCCAGCTCCGCGATCGCGATCCACGAGCCGTGATTATTGATCGCGGGATTGGTCATCGTGACCAGCGCAACTCCCTCGTTCGGGGTCTCCAGCTTGACGAACTCAGCCATCGCGAACCTCCGCGCTCCCGGTGATACCGCCGAATCTACACCGCCCGCGCCGCAATCGGGTAGCCCTGTCGCAGCGGCACAGGCTTCAGCCCGTGGCCTTCACCGGCTCGAGTTCGACGCCACTGAATCAGAGGTCGGCCGCCGGTTTTCCCACCCTAACACTCGTTCGGGTTTTTGCCAGATTTGTTCATGGCTGAACTGTTCAGCCTTATGCTCGAATCGAATCCATGCAATGCTGTCCGGATGGATCTGAATCGCCATAACCTTGATTTACTATTTTGTAAAACGCGAAGAGACCTGTCCGTTCAACCTCGAAGCCTTGTTCAATTCGCAGATGGCGAAAAACCCGAAGGAAGCCGACTACAACACCGGATAAACCAGCATCTACAAGCTGTCACTATTTTTCGACCAATAGAAAATGCCGGAACGAAGCCATGGTTAAAACATCTTTCTGATTCGCAGATCGCTGCTTCTCTGCATAAATGGAAATCCAGTCACATCACCAGCAAGAAGCTTGTGCTCTTGTCGTCCGGATGGCACAGGCTTCAGCCCGTGCCTCTTCAACGGCGAAAGCCGATGCCACTGAAGCGCGGCTCCCGCCACTCACTCAACCTAACGTGCGTTAGGTTCCTTGCAAGAGGCGCGTTGTTCTTCGACCAGGATCAAGCCCGCGATAAACGCGCACAGCGGAACCAGATAGGTCGGCATCGCGTTTTTGAAAAACGCCGCGTACTCGCGTCCGACCAGGACGATCAGCATCGCGGTTGCGGCCACGAAAAATCCGACGCGGGCGTAAGTGGTGAGATCCGCTTCGCGCAGGATGCGCGCCATGCACAGCGCCCCGAAAAAATACAGCGGGAACAAGAGAACGATCTCATGATGCCACGCGATCGGCGCGAGCAGCAGCCCCAGCGCGAGCCACAGGCTGAAATATATTCCGTCGAGCGACCGCGCCCCGGCGGCTACGGTCTCAAGCGCGGCTGCAATTACCAATATCAGGCTCACAGCGGCGGTAGGCGCGAATACCGTCCACCACGATGGACTCGCGATGCTCGCTTCGAGTCCCCATACCAGGTTGAAGATCGAAACCCGGTCCCGCCAGAATCCTCTGGCGAGTATCTCTCCCGAATGCGGCAATCCATAGACGACGAACCCGTGCCAGTTCCCGAGACCGCTCGCGGCAATTCCCAGCGCGAAGAACACTGCCGTCCAAATCAGAACCCGCCATTTCCCGCATACGAGGTAATAGCCAAGCAGGATGCCGGGGTAGAGCTTCAGCAGAATAGCCAGGGCCAGCAGCAGCGCAGCGCCGGCGTCGCGTCGCGCTCGCGCAAGCGTCCACGATCCGACCATCAGCGCGAGCAGCAGCGGAGCAAACTGGCCGAAGAACAAAACCTGGTCGAGGGTGCGGGAGAGTACGGCCACCGAGGCCAGGATGACGATCACGCCGGCGGAAAAAATTCCCGCACTCCGTGCAATCAAGATGGTCGCAACGATCAGGCAGGCGATCTGAAAAATCTGCCATCCGAGATGCAACGACGGCGCATCGAATCGCGTGAGCGGCGCGAACGCATCGACGAAAAACGGCGTGTAGTTACAATGCGACCGCGCCCACCAATCGATCCCACTGCGATAATGCTGCCCCCATTTGTAGTAGCCGGCAAAATCGTAGAGCGCGTACCGGTCAGACAACCTCCGCAGAGTTTGAATGATATGAAGAGCCGCGACAGCAGCAAGAATCGCCGCAGCAAAAGCAGAGACGATCGGAAAGTAATCATCGAATCGCCGGCTCTGTTGAGAGGTTGCTTGTGCCGCTTCCGTAGCGTCGTGAGATCGTGTACGCGCCAGTGCGTTACGGAGAGCAAACGGTTTCACGACGAAGGATCACACCACAGCCGGCGCGGGTTCGCCAGACAGTCGCGGCACGATCAAAAGCGCTCGCGCTGCTCCGCCAAAAGCGGTGCCGAACTGACCTCGAAAACTCTGTCGCCGTAGACGGCACGCAGCCGCGCCGGGAAATCGGGGCAACGGATTGAAATAGCGGACCGCGCCGACGATCCGCGCCCAATCATCCGCCTATGCTTTATGATTTTGCGTCTCAAGCGTGGCCTTTGAACTGGTGATCCCAGCGGGAGTCGAACCCGCGTTCCCGACGTTAGAGGTGAAAAAGACGACTCTTCATCAGACGATACTGAGAAGCACTGAACCTCACGAAGCTCAACGGGCACAAGGGTATCCTGTGCTGTCGAACATCTTCGGACGATAC
>JBARDN010000304.1:0-3219 GCA_049795175.1 Binataceae bacterium (SeqCode)
GGAATTTTCTTGTGCGGAGCGCTTCACTGATAGCTTGGCTCTGCCGACCGCCAAGACTCGCAGGATAGCGGAAGCGCGCGCGGCCGCGGGGCCGCTAAAGTTCCAGGCGCGAATCTGCTAGATTGCGCGGCGACGTGGAACAGGCACACGCACAACCCGTCCGCTGGTCTGACGCCGGTTCGGTAAGGCGGGATCTCGATCGGAGCGCCGCGCTGGACGCGCGGTTCTTTGCAACAGGGCGCGGGTTTTTGATCTTCGCAGTTGCGGCGATCGTGCTCTTTGCTCCAAATTTCCTGAGCCAGAATCGGACCTCGAATTTTCTGATCTATATTGCTGCAGTGCTCGCGCTGGCCGGGCTTGCGATTGTCCGCGGAGCGGAACGCGGCGTCTGCGGCCCGGTTGTGGTCAGGATCCGCTCAGCGCTGTCGGCTGAAGGATGGACCGGCGTTGCAGTATTCATCGCGTTCCTGGCGTTCTACGCGGTGACAATGTATCTGCCGTCACCGTTCAACGAGCAGGTGCGCCAGGCGGTCGCGTTCATCCACGGTCATACATATATCGACGCGCCACAATCCTTCCTCGAGCATGTGCAGATCGGGAAGTACAGCTACGCGCTGCATCCGCCGCTGCCGGCGATCATGCTGATGCCGTTTACGGCGATCTGGGGGATGGCCACGAACCAAACAGAATTTTCGGTCGTGGTCGGCGCCGTCGCGATCGCGCTTGCGTGGATCTTGCTCGGACGATTCAGGCTTTCCCTCAATTCGCGGGTGTGGCTCACGGTCTTCTTCGGACTGGGAAACGTGCTGTGGTACGAGACCACGCTCGGCACCACCTGGGCGCTGCCGATGAACAGCTCGATCATCTTCACACTGCTCGCGCTGATCGAGCTGTTTGGAGAGGCGCGTCCGCTCTGGGTGGGAGTCTGGGCGGCAATTGCGACGCTGGGAAGGTACGACCTCGCGCTCTCGGCGCCGGTGTATGCGATTTTGTTGCTGGCGAAAGGCCGCACGCTCTCCGAAATTCTCGAGATGATTCCCGGCTACCTGGTGGTCGGAGTTATTTTCGTTGGATTGAACGAAGCGCGCTTCGGCAGCTTCTTTGATCAAGGCGTGATGCTCACCGGCCCAAAAGGCGCGCCGGTCTTTTCCCTGCGCTATCTGCCCGGCAACCTGTACACGGTGCTGTTCATGGCGCCGATGATAAATGGCAACTTTCCCTATATTCATCCGGTTTTCTCGGGACAGGCGCTCACCTTGACCAGCCCCGCCTTCGTGCTGGCGCTAAGGCCGAGTTTCAAACGATTGACTATTGCGATGATGGGGCTCGCGGCGGTGTTGGTCTCGATACCCAGTCTGCTCTGCTACGCGAACGGGTTTGCGCAGTTCGGAACCCGCCATTACATCCCGGCCTTTCCATTTCTGCTCGTGATGATGGCGATCGGGATGCCGCGGCGCACCGATCAACTCACAAAAATCCTGATTTGTGTGTCAGTCTTTCTGGTTGCCTTCGGCATCTGGCAAATCCACATCTGGGGCCTGAAGGGCCCATAGAATTCCTTGCGAATGGCTTCGGGGATGCCCGAACGTCTCCGGCAGCCGTTGCGATACCCCGAGACTCTCTTTGCTGCGAGAGATGATTCCTTTCCTCTCTCAGAGTGCCATGGCGTGCCCTCTTACGTTCCGACACACACTTAGGCAAGCTATACGCATCCGGCAGCCGGCATCGGACGCGCGGATCTGCGCATGCATGAGATTCTGAAACCCGAGCATATCGCCGACGTCCTCGCGACCTGGGGTTATCTCGGCATCTTCATCTGCGTGTTTGTCGGAAACCTCGGCGTTCCGGTGCCCGAGGAAACGGTGATGCTCGCGGCGGGATTTCTGGCCGGACGAGGAATCCTTGACCTGCGCTTCGTCTATCTGGCGACGATAGCGAGCGCGGTTACGGGCGATTGCTGCGGCTTTATCCTGGGCCGCACCGGGGGACAGCGGCTGCTCGTGCGCCTGGCCGCGAACTTCAGTTTTGCCCGCCAGCGCTATGATCGGTTGCAGCTTTTTTTCCAGACGCACGGCGCCAAGGCCGTTTTCATGGCGCGCTTCATCGCGGGCGTGCGCTTCATGGCGGGTCCGATGGCGGGTGCGGCGGGGATGCCGTTCTTCCGCTTCCTCGGATGGAACGTGTTGGGCGCGGTGGTCTGGTGTACGCTTATCAGCACGGTAGGTTATCTGGTTGGCGATGAACTTTATCACGCGCTTCACGTGGCGCACGTCGCTTCTCTGTGGGTTACGCTCGCGGTCCTGGTGGTGGTGGGCGCATTCGCATTCATGTGGTGGCGTGAAAGACATCCGCCGGTTGCGCCGCCCGAGGTATAGCGCGGGGTTTAGCGACGCAGTCGCGATCGCGATGCTTGCCGCGCTGGCGATCGCGCTTGGATGCAAATCCGCGCCGACGCTGCGGCTACACTATCTGCCCGGCTTCGTGCCCGGCTCCGAGCGAATTTTCGGTCCCGTGCGCGTAGCGGTGCTGCCGGCGAGCGGCGCGATCGCGTCGGGACATGTGCGCGTCGGCGGGGTCTATGCGGCGGACGGGTCGGTCGAGCGATCGTTCTACGCCGAAGATCTTGGCGCGGTGGTTACCGTCGCCGTGATCCGCGCGCTCGGCGACGCCGGGCTAAAGCCGGTTGCGAGCGGACCGCTCAGGCATGGCGCGGCTTCGCTTCCGGTTGGCGTGGACTATGTGCTCGCGACCTCGATCGAAGCTGTGTCCATCAACCAGCGCTTCGGCGCCGAGCAAACCGTGCACGGCCAGTATTTCGAGATGAAGGCGAAGGTGCGAATCAAGTTCACGCTCTCCTCGCGCGCGAATCCCGACCTCTATACCGGCGAAATTCTCGGGACCGAAGACGAACCGCCCGCGCCGGTCGGCAAAGAAGTTTTTCTGCCGCTCGAGACGGATCCCGGAGAATCGATATCGGTAGCGCTCTCGCGCGCAGTTGGCGCGCTGATGCTGCAAAGCGGCTTCCGCACCGCGCTGCCGCAGGCGTCACCGCCGATTGCTGTACCGCGGAGCAAGGCCTCGGACAAAAGTCTATCGAGCGTTCCTGGTATGAACGGTGGCCGCTAGTGTGCGGTATGGCGTCGTGGTAGTAATAATTCATACTCTATGAACGATTAGAACGATGGCATCCACTGCAGTAAAGCGAACCATCTCCTTACC
>JBARDN010000305.1:0-10594 GCA_049795175.1 Binataceae bacterium (SeqCode)
TCGGAATTCCATTTGACATTCGCATCTCCGTTGAAGAAGAGTGCGCCCGAGCAAAGCGCCGCGTAACGCGCATTGAGCATCTCGGCAATGCTCTTCCACGAAAAATTCTGCTCAGCGCGCGCGCGCCCCGCTTGACCCATCGTTCGCGCCAGCATGGGATCATCCAATAGACGCAACATCGCTTCAGCCAGGGACGACGGATTTCCCGGTTCCACCAGCAGTCCCGTCTCCCTATCTATGACAATCTCTTTTAACCCGCCGCCGCGCGAGGCCACGACGGGCAGTCCGATCGCCATCGCCTCCACTGCCGGTATCCCAAATGGCTCGGGCCACACGGATGGCACGACGCACACATCGGCGTTGCGCAGGCGCTCGACCACGTCCGAATGAGTCAACCCACCCGCGAACGAGACACGACCTGCCAGCGGGCCGCGCACCCGGC
Source organism: Binataceae bacterium (SeqCode) (assembly GCA_049795175.1). Taxonomy (GTDB): domain Bacteria; phylum Desulfobacterota; class Binatia; order Binatales; family Binataceae; genus JBARDN01. The sequence continues at coordinate 443 of JBARDN010000305.1, forward strand.
GCCGCAGGTTTTCCAGATAGTTGCCTTCGTAGAAAATACTCAGGTTCCGCACCACAGATTCGTCGCTCAGGCTGACGATATACTCCAGCGGCGCAACAGCTTCAGGACCGATTATATCGAGACTGGCGTCCGGCCGCAGCGCTGCCACACGTTCAAACGCGTCGAGCAGGACGTGCAAGCCCTTTTCAGGGGAGATTCGCCCCACAAATACAATTCGCCCACCAGTCGATTCTTTGGGCTGACTTCCGTTGGTATGAAACTGGCTTGGATCTACGCCGTTGAATACTGTCGCGCACCGGTGTGCATGATGCGGGAACCGCGTCCGGATCTTTTCGGTCACGTACTCCGAGCATCCGAGAATTGCGTCGGCACAACTTAAGCGTCCGTCGATCATTTTGCGATCAAGCTGTGCCAACCAATCGCAGTTCATATGCAGTACGATCTTCGCCTGCGGATTCAACCGGCGGACAATCGGCACGAATTGGGAGAAATTGTGGATGTGCACGACGTCGCACGCCTCGTCCCGAAAGGCTCGCGACGCGCGTACCGCATAGACCCGTTGGTACAGGCTTGAGGCGAACCAGGGTCGGCGGACACTGCGCAAACCATACAATTGCCGCACGGGCGCGGACAGCCAGCGGGCGACCTTCGACGGAATCCGCAGGAACCTGATGTATCGCACGCCTTCCCGCGTTACGTGTTTCGTCTCACCCACGCGCCGACCGCCAACCACCACCACCTCAGATGAGCTGGTCATGCAGCGCGCCACCTCCCAAGTCCAGATCGAGATGGATCCCCTCAGATCGGGCGGAATACTGCTATCCCAAGGCTGATTGAGATATCCGACTTTCACTCTATTCTCAGGTGCGCTGCGGCGAATACGGCGCCATCTCTGCAATATCCGCTTCGCGCGCGACTATCGGCCGTCCGCGCCGCACCGCAGCGAACGCCGCCGAGCGAGAGGTCTGCGCGAGCCGAATTCCCACGGCAAGCATGATCCAGAAGCCGGCGTTGTTCATCGGGCGTTCGAAAAACAGTACGAACGCCGCGTATACCGTGAGCGTAACCAGCACATTGAGCGCCGCAAGGTCGTCGGGTTGCCGGTAACGGTACACCGATGCGACTAGTTTCCCGATCCCAAACAGCATGGCGAACCCAATCAGTCCGAATCCAACCAATCCCATCCGAGCCAGCAGGAACAGATAAGTGTTGTGCGGCATACCCTGGTTGAATTTCCCGTCAGCGTCGGATCCGACAAAAGCGCTACTGAGAATTTCCTTTCCGTAACCTACCCCGAGCACGGGATCCTTAAGCCAGGTCCCAACCACATCGTGCCAGCGCATGATACGGAACTGCGCGTCCATATCCGACCCGCCGCTGACCGCGCTCGTGAGTCCGATGGATAGATTGTGCAGTTCGACCGCCCCAGGAACCGTGTCCGGCAGGGTAGCACCGGCCAGTACCACGAAAATGAGTACTGCACAGATCATTCCGAAAATAATCCGATAGCGCGTCGAGAGCAGCGCGAAGCAAACCGCACCCGCCACCGCCGCTCCGACGACCGCCGAGCGCGCGCCATTGGCAGCCAGCGCTAGAAGGCATACCAACGCGGCGACGGTATGAAAGCGGCGAAAGTGGCGCTCCAGCACCAGATACGCAACCAGGCCCATCATCGCGCTCGCGGTGATCGCGCCGTAGTCGTCACCGCCGACGTAGGCTACCCACGATCCATTTATATTGCGTGACAGTTCGCCAAGACCCAGATCAATTCCGGTCATCTTTTGCACCAGGATCATCACCGCAAGGACTACGCCGGAATAAACACAATAGCGGGTCACGCGGATGGCCCATCCGCGATTGCCAATTGCGAAATAAGTTAGCGGGAAGAACAGGCTATAGCAAAAGATCGCAAGGTCGCGCACCGCAAAAACCTTGTAGACGGGAAACGCGAGCATGAAATAGATCACCGAGACACCGCATAGCATCCATAGTGCGACGCCGGCGGCAGTCGCCCCGCGTCCTGAAGAGAGCCAAAACATCAGTGTCCCGGGACGCCTTCGCATCGCAAGGCCGATAAGCGCAAGGAGGGTTAAGTCGGTGAGGAACAGCGGGACCGGTCCGAGATTGATTCCCACCTTCGCCGCGGAGAGCGAAAACATCCGTGTCGCGACAAGGTATCCGATGATCAGCAGGATCTCCATGCGAAAAGGACGCAGCGACAGTATCTGGCGCACCCGCGACGACCGTCGCGCGCTTCGGCGCGGACGCATTGGCGGGAAAGACGGGGCCGGACGCCATCTAGGCGTCGGCGTCGCGGCGTTATCAATTTCAACGCGATTTGGGGAGACTATCATTTAGTATGCGCCACGGGCCGCCAGAACCGCGAATGCCGTCTTGGCCATCACGTATAGATCCAGCCACATCGACCAGTTGCGCACGTAGTAAGAATCGTAGCGCTGATGCTCTTCCAATCCACCGGAGTTACGCACAGTGACCTGCCACATGCCGGTCAGACCCGGACGCACGGTGCGGCGCAACTCGCGAAACTCGCGCGGGAAAATTCCGAGGTGATAGTCCGGCAATGGGCGCGGTCCGACCAGGCTCATCGTGCCGCACAGCACGCAAAAGAGCTGTGGCAACTCGTCGATACTAAAACGGCGCAGGAAGGTGCCAATACCTCTGACCACGCGCGGGTCGTGTTTTAGCTTGAGATTGGCTTCCCATTCGGCGCGCAACGCGGGATCGGCGGACAGATGCTCAGACAGGCGGCGCTCCGCATCGACGTGCATCGTACGGAGCTTCCACATCTTGATCTTCTTACCGTCCAGCCCCTCGCGATCCTGACAATAGAACATCGGCCCCGGACTGACGATTTTGACGATCGTCCCGCAAACTAAAATGATTGGAGCGGCGACCGCGAGAAACATGGTTCCCAGAATAAGATCGAGCGCACGTTTGACGACTCGATTTTCCGGGCGCAGCAATTCGTTGGAGAATTCAATGCCAAGCACGGTGCCGAGGTTGCGTACCTGAACGTGTTCGACTGGCAAGCCGTCATCGCCTCGCAGGATGACGACGTGCCGGAATTGGCGCTGCAGCCATCCGATTTGATTCGCGCGATCGGGCGTTCCGTTGCGTCTGGTAGAACCGCCGCGGGAACCGCCCCAAACAATAGCTGTGCTGACACCACCGCCAGCAATCTCCGGGGCAAGCTCGTGTCCGCCCAGGACATGCACACCATCGATTTCTTTGCCGCGGAATTCAGGATCGGAACACAACACCCCAACCACGCGATAGCCCAGCGACTTCGCGTCGCGCAGCAAATCCATCGTCAACTCGATCTGCGAAGGACTGCCGATCACGACCGTGGGTTCGCCCCACCACGGGAACTTGCGAACTCCGGTCAATACGATAAAGCGGACCAGCGGAAGCATCGCGAGGCTTAAGAACCACGCGATTCCAAACGTGACGCGCGAGTACTCTGGCGACAGCTTCACCATAAATGTCGCGCTCGCGAGCAACAGGTAGGTGAGGCTGGTTGCGGAGACCAGGCGGCGGATTATTTCCGGAGCGCCAAGCCCGAAACCGGGGTACAGCCCAAACGCCGCATAGATAAAAGGGAAAAGCGCCAGCAAAGGAAATAGGCGCGCGTACATCTCGAACGGCTGACCGACTTCGCCAAACCCCCATACCGCGTATGCGATAAGCGCGGAGAGTGTAAGCGCAGACAGATCGGCGAAAAGTAGCGCACCAAGCTGAAACAGACTCGAGAGCTGGCGATTCGGACGCGGCAGCGCGATCGGCGCCGCCGCGCGGGGTACCGCGCTCAGAGTATGGACGCGCTCGGCGCGGGAAACGCGCCGGTTGGGTTTAGCCGGTGGTGTCATGATGAATAAACCTATCTGGGTCGGCCTGGTTAGTCGGTTGGAAGTGCCTGGCGGCGAAGAAATTGACGAATGATCAGACCTACAAACATCGGGTTATTGACCAAGTAGCGCGGGCCCAAACGCCGCGGCTCGGACAGGAGCCGGAACATCCATTCGAGTCCGCTGCGTTGAATCCAGCGCGGCGCCTGTGCCTTCAGCCCGGCATGGAAATCGAACGCCGCCCCACATCCCACCAACACCGGGACATTGAGCGCCGCGCGGTGCGCCGCCATCCAGCGCTCCTGCTTGGGCGTACTGAGACCGACCCAAACGATATCGGCGCCGGAATCGTTGATACGTCCGATCACGTCGAGATCCTCGTTTGCGGTCAGCGTCCGAAATGGCGGCGAATACATCCCGGCGAACTCGATCCCCCCGAATCGTTCGGAGAGTTTTCTCGCCAGAAGTTCAGGAACGCCGGGTGCACCGCCATAAAGGAAGTGACGCCATCCCTGAACGATCGAACGCTCGCAGATCGCGAGCATCAGGTCAGGACCATAAACCCTCGCGACTTCGCTAAATCCCATCAGCCGAGCGAGCCATACCAATGGCATCCCGTCTGGCGTTACCAGTCCGGCGCGATTGTGAATTTCGCGCAACTCGGGCGAGCGATGGCTTTCCATAACGCCGTGGACCCCGGTCACGCAGACATAGTTGGGCTCGCGGCGCGCGATCCAGTCTTCAATCGTATCGAGCGCTATCGGCAGGTTAATGGCACTGACGCCGACGCCCAGAACGTTCGCTCGAGAAATCATCGTATGGTTCACGGCGAGATTCCTTGCCGGAGTTTGGGAGGTCGCTGCTTCACTTGCATTTGCCATTGTTCTGGTCAGCGTGAGCTGGCCGCCTCTTCAACCGGCCGACGACCGTCATCGCGGCAGCAGCAGAATCTAAAATGTGAACGGGACCAGGATTCGCGGGCTCGAAGGTTTGAAAATTACCGAGCGGCGCGATCGTTTTCGTTCAGACGCACCGTGTCATGCCGACATCGCGACAACGCCCGACTCTGCGCGGCTCCCCATCGCCATCTTAAATGCGCGTGCATGAAGCTCGGTACAGATCGTGACATCGAAGCGCTCGACCGCGACTCGTCGCGCCTGAGCTCCCATCGCGGCACACAGTTGCGGATCGTCGAATAATTTTCTTGTCGCAGCGGCGATAGCTTCAGGAGTGCTCCTGCGAACGACGAATCCGGTCACGCCCTCCTCGAGAACCTGGGTAGAAGAGCCGACATCGGTTGCGACGATTGGCAGCCCCGAAGCCATCGCCTCGAACATCGCGGAGGGACCTGCTTCAACCGCATTCGAGGTCATCCAAAAGACGTCGAATGCGCGCTCGAATTCGGCCACACGATTGCCGGCGTCGCGGATTATCAGGTCGTAACCGACGCGCAGACCGAGTCGTTCGCTCTCGGCAGTGATCGAATCGGCATAAGCCCGAAATTGTTCGTAAGGCCGGCCCAAAAGCAGAAAGCGGGTTTTGGGATGAGTTTTTCGCAGCTCCGCGGCAGCTCGCACGAAGGTCAAGTGATCTTTATATGGCGCGAAGTTGGCGACGTTTCCCGCAACTCTCTCGTCTTGCGCGATTCCGAGTTCGTGTCGGATACGCGCCTTGAGTCCGGTATCCGGCTTGAAGACGGAGCTATCAACCGGCGGAGCAAATACAATCAGCCGGTTGCCGAGCGCGACCGCGCCCGGATGCGCGCGAGCAGTCGCAAGGCCGTCGGTCATGACACAGGCGGCCATTCTGGTGACGAATGGCATCATCGCCCGGCGTAAGATCATGGGCGGATAAGTATCGATGAGATGCCACAGGATCGGCACGCCTTCGAGCCGTGCGGCAATTGCTCCGTGTGGATGAATCATCGCGTTGAGCCAGACCACGTCAATTTCGCGCTCGCGAATTATTTTTCGCAGTGCGCGCACCTGCGGCCATAGGCCTGCGATGAACCGTGCCTGAACACGAGGGTCCGGCCGCGCGCGCACCCGTCCGAGCGGAATCTGAATTACTTCAATGCCTTCGTCTCTAAAGCGCTCGGCGGCGTTTCCTGCTTCGCTGGGCAGCACCACGACGGTCTCGATCCCGTGTTCGCGAAGCCGCGGAATCAAGCGCAAATTCGTATTATGCGGCCCGACGAAGATCGGGTAGTGGATTATTGAGAGAACGTTCACGCCTGCTTGTGACCCCTTATCGTCGTGACCATCAGTGTGCCGATGCGACCGAAATCATTCGCTGCATTGAACGGTTGCCCGGTTTCTAACATTCCCAGGACGAACCTCGGCCCGAGTTCGATTCGACGGCCGTGCCGCGCGCGGCTCCAGCGTGCTGAGCACTTTTGCGACGTCGTCGATCAGCGCGCGCGACTGCGAATCATCCCTCATCTTCCGCCGCAACCTCTTCACCTGACGCAGTCCGGCACGGACTGCGTTGCCCACCGGCCCGCTGATAGCGGCTGCGCGCAGCGCAAATGCCGCCACAGGTGCATCGAGATCAGAGGCCAAATAGGCAGCGGCACGGCGTGCCGGTTCGAGATCACCCATCGTGAGCGCGCGCGCAGCGCCCATAATCGTTGTGCGCCGGAAGGCTCCCTTCATTGCGGCGACCAGACGTTTGCGCGAGGCAACATCCAGGCTTTCGTCCGCCGCGAACTTCGCCAGCATCACTCGCATGCCGGGCAGGAAGGGCGTCAGCCAGTCGTGGAATGAGCCCGAAATCGGCGACATGCAGTAGACCGCGCACGGTTTGTTGCTGAAAACCGCGGGATAGCGCGCGAGCACGCGCAACTCGAAGTCAAGATCGAGCGCGTAACCGACATTGCAATCCAAGCCGCCGATCTCATCCAGGACCTCGCGCCTGAACATCATACTGGTCCAAGTGGAACTCTGATCGCTCGACATGAGGTCAATCGCGGCGTCGGGGGGATTGACGTATCCTTCACGTCCGATTCCGTTAAACGTGCGGCTCAATTTCGGGACCTGCTGATCCCAATAGACGAGCTGTCCAACGAATACTTTCGCGGCAGGATAGCGCTTGAATTCTGCCATCGCAGTCGCGAAAAAATCCGGCACGATCAAATCGTCATCGTTGAGAATCGTGAAGAATGGAGTGCGTGCCGTGTCGACCGCGGCTGCCTGACCGTACGCCAGTCCCAGGTTTCGCTTGTGGGCGATGTATCGCACACGTGAATCGCGCCGTGCGATCGCTTCAACAACCGCGCCGGTTTCGTCTCCGGAGCAATCGTCTAACACGACCACTTCGAGGTCCTGGTAGGTCTGAGCCAATACACTTTCGATCGCGCGGCCCAGCAGAGCGGGCCTGCGGTAGGTAGGAATTACAGTGGTGATAGTCGCCATTGCGGATCAGCCTAGGGAATCGGTCGCCAACGCGCCCGAGCTCACGACAATTGGGGAAATTTGCGCGTCGGTGTTTCCGAATTTTCGCTCAATGCTTGCAATGATCAGCGTGAATTTCATCGGTCATCTTTGGCCTCTCGCACTACCGTGGAAACCCACCCCGCATCGCGCAGTGCAGGAACTTCGAAGCAACTCTCGCGCCATCCTTCGAGTTTGCCGACTACGACGCTCAGGTGGTAGCGCACCTTGGCGCCGTCGGCCCGCATCGCGCCTATAGCCGCGCCACCGAGCGCACGAGCGATCCGGTAGCTCAAGTACCATCGGGAATAATCGTGCATCTTCAGAAAACGCCCTTCACCACGCGAGTACGCACGCTCCTTTTGGATTTCGTGTTCGTCGAAGGCGTGCGGCGCGTCGGCATGGCACACGCCAAGGTCGGGGTGATAAGTGATTAGCGCTCCGGCCGCGAGCGCACGGGCTATGTACTCGTGATCTTCCGCCGATCCCCACGGCGTTCCGGAACCGGGTCCCAAAGTTTCATCGAACCCGCCCAAGCTTGCGATGCGGTCGCGGCGTAAGAACATGGTAACGGCGCATGTGCGGGGGAACAGGTTGTACTTGGTCAGCCGGGCGGCCGTACGCGGTCCGCGGCGCAGAATCACGCCACTGTCATCGATACAAGGGCCGGTCAAACCATCGGCTTCGGGCTGCTCCTCGAAAGCCTTAGCGAGCCGCTCGAGGGTGCCGGGTAGATACCAGCAATCGTCGTCGGGAAACCCGACGATCTCACCGCGAGCCTGTCCCATCCCAAGGTTGCGAGCGCGCGAAACCCCTGGAGATGCGCGCAGATGGTGTAACGGATAGGAGTTCACATACGCCCCGACGATCGGGTCAAGGCGATCGTCCGGATTCTGATCGACCACGATCAATTCAAAGTCTCGAAAAGTCTGCTGATCGAGGCAAGCCAGGAAGCGCGCTAATTCCGTGACTCTGCCAAGCGTCGCGACAATGAGTGAAAACTTCATCAGAGCTTCATATCCTCGGGTCGTGTGCCGCGTACGGCCGGCGCAACTGTGCGATCCAAGCCGCCGTCAACGCTTATGTGGTCCGGCCCTTCGCCGCATGCGAAGATCGCCGCGGTCCGAACATGCCGCGTCCAGCGCGCGCGCAGCGCCTCCAGACCGAGGCGCGCGGCTGTTCTTATACGCCGAGGCAAATGTGCGCGCGCCCAAGTGGCCAGAGTTTTCTCGAAACGCAGCTTGCGCACGAAGTCCTTCACCGAATCGCTGGGAAGAATCATTACCCTACGCAGTTGATAAGGATTGGTTTCGATGTAGTTCGGCCCCTCCCACACTGTCATCCCCATTGGGTAAGTGCGCACCAGCTTTTCGCGAATAACGCTACTCTCGGCGCCGTCGCCAAATGGGTAGGCGAATGACAGGACCTCGGCTCCAAGAAGACTTTGCAAGTCGTCCCTGCTGCCTTCGATCTCGTCGTTGAGCTGCTGGTCGCTAAGCGCGGTGAGGTGCGGATGAGTACGCATGTGCGAGCCAAATTCGATGCCCTGTCCCGCCCATTCGCGAATTTGATCCGCGCTCATCAGGCGCATCGTTCGGTGGCCATTTTCTTCATCCCAAGTGTTAGTGAGGCCGAGCCTCTTGGTCACCACGTAAACGGCCGCCTTCAGTCTGTAGCGCCGGAGAACCGGAAAGGCGTGCTCGACTATGTCCGCATATCCATCGTCAAGCGTCACCATGACCGCCTTCTCGGGAAGCCGCTTGCCTTCGCGCCGCGCCGCAATCCAATCCGAGGGCCAGATAGTCTGGTATCCCAGGCTTACGAGGCAGCGCATCTGCTGCTCGAACTGGTCAGTCGCGACGGTCAAGTGAAATGGATCCTCGACCGGTCGAGGGCCGACGTTGTGGTAGAGAAGTATCGGCAGCCGATCGTCCGAGACCCGGCTTGGCCCGTCCTTTGATGTGCGCAGCGGTAGGCTGCGAGATGGTAATGTGTGCGCCCCTTTTTCCAATCCCCTAACTCCCTTACGCTTCAACGAGTGAAGGTTTCCTAATGTTCTCGCCAAAATACGATGCGTGCGTGATCGCTCTCCAACGATTGACGGCGAAAGCTCTAGGGCCTCATGCAGCAGGTCGGAATACCAATCGAAATCCTTATCCAGATACTTGCGTGCAACTCTCGAATAAGATCGAGCAATAGCGTGTCTGTAATTGGGAGTCAGGCGGCCGGACTGGAGTAATTTGTCTTTAGCTTCTCTGAGGACAGAAACCAGACTCTCGTCAGTCGCTCGTACATTTCGGGTTGATACCCGCGGAGTCGAGGAGTTTCGGTACACGCATTGACATCCGGGTGAGTACAGAAAAATAGATCCGGCAAGAGCGAGCCTGATGTAAAAGTCGTTGTCCTGAGCCGAGGTCAGGCTTTCGTTCCATCCGTCAGCTCTATCGATTGCAGATCGTGACAACAAAAGCGCACACGGCGGCGGCGCCCAAACATTGAGCATCCTTTCAAGTATGTCGGCGTGCGCACCTGAGATCTCCAGCGAACCCCACTTTTGGTTGCCGTTGGCGCTTTCGATGAGAACTTGACTGTCCTCGTAAACAACATCTGCGCGATTGCTGCTGAAGACCTGCATCTGTCGCTCGACCTTGCCTGGCAACAAGTAGTCATCCGCGTCGAGAAATTGAATATATTCACCGGCCGACAAGGCGAATCCATGATTACGCGCGCGGTCGCCGCCGCGGTTCGGGCCGGTTTCCCACCGGATGTCGTCGCCAAACGATTTGATGATTTCGAGGCTTCGATCAGTTGAGCCGTCGTCGATAACAATTACTTCCACAGGCGAGTAGGTTTGG
>JBARDN010000306.1:0-9413 GCA_049795175.1 Binataceae bacterium (SeqCode)
GGCGTCTGGATATAGTAGCGTCGTCCGACCCGCCTGCATTCCGCGGCGAAACACTGCTGTGCTGCCCAATCGCCAACGTGCTCGATAACTGAGTTGCTGAAGATGAGATCGAAGGCGCCGTCGCGAAATGGGAGCATGCATCCGTCCGCGATCACCCCGCACGCAGAACCCATCGCGGCCGCGCTTAGATTCGTAAATTTATTTTCCATGCGGCGGCGAATGGGCGAACCGGGGTGGGCATTGCCCTGCCGGCGCCACCAACAAGTTGCCCGGTTCGACTTGGCGCGATTACTGAGGCGCGGACAGGAGGGTCTGCCGCGCTGAACAGGCGAGCGGAATCGCGTCGTCGCTGCGACGCCTGCGCCGCCAGATCATTGCTTGCTGCAGCGTTGCGGCTGCGCGAGTGGTCGGCGGCGCCGATTTTATGAATCGGCCGAGCGGGCTATTATGGATACGGCATATCTTATCCGTGCTGGTGTTGTGAGGATTGCTTTGTGAGAATTGCGGCTGGCGCAAGGATCGACCTTGAATGAACGGCTCCATTAATCGTCGCGACCTTTTCAACAAGGCACTCGCGGGCCTCATCGGCGGCGCGCTTGGATGGCTCCCGGTCGAGCTCGCGAGCCATGGGCATAGCCTGACCGAGCAGATCACGAGCTTCGAGGCCGCGATGTCCTACGTCGCGATGGCGATTCTGTCGGGATTAATCGGCGGATTTATTCTTGCGGTCGGCAGCCAGGAAATCGAGTGGAATCAGGCGACGCGCAATAACCTTATCCGCGGATTTGTCGTCTGCCTGCTGCTCGCGCTGCCGGCCGATTATTTCTCGAATTACATTTTCAGCGCGCTCTTAAGTTTCGGCGGCTGGGGCCTTGGGCATCCGGGCTCCGGCTTCTTTCTGTTCCTGGGACGCGTGCTGAGCTGGGTGATCATGGGCACGATTCTCGGCGCGGGCGTGGGGCTGGCGTCGCTCTCGATGCCGAATATACCCAAGGGCGCGATTGGAGGATTCGTCGGCGGATTCGCCGGCGGAGTTTTATTTGATCCGATAAACCAGATCACCGGCGGAGGCCTGTGGTCGCGGCTCATCGGGCTTAGCCTCATCGGATTTTTCATCGGCTTGTTTATCGGACTGGTGCAGGAGCTGACCAAGATCGCGTGGGTGACGGTCGAACAGGGACGGTTGCGCGGACGTCAGTTCAGAGTCGAGGGTACGCGCGCAACGATTGGCCGCGCCGAGGAAAATCCGATCGGGCTGTTCGGCGATTCCGCAGTCCAGCAGCGCCACGCCGTGATCGAGCGCCACGGGTCGGACTTTGTGCTCAAGGGCCTCGCGATTCAGGACGGCACTTTCGTCAACGGGCAACGGGTCGAGAGCGCCGACCTGCACGACGGCGATCGGATCCGTGTTGGCGGCTACGAGTTGATGTTCCATCTGCGGCAGGGAGCTGCTGCCTACGCTGCTCCTGCGCGCGCATCGGTCGCCGCCGCGGTTCCGGTCCAGTCGCACGTCGATGCGCCGGGAGCACAGATGAGCGGACCCGCGCTCGAGGATTCCGCGGGCCAGCGTCATTCCCTGCGGGCCGATGGCGCCACCAGCCTTGGCCGCGCGCTGGACAACGATATTGTGGTGAATCATTCGTCCGTCTCGCGCCATCACGCGAGTATTGTGAGCTCCAACGGCGGATTCGAACTCAGAGATCTGAACAGTCAAAATGGAACCTTTGTCGCAGACCGGCGAATCACTCAAGCGCCCCTGGCCGACGGCGATTCGTTCCGGCTCGGGCAAGCGCCGTTTACCTTCCGTGCCTGATCTGCAATTCGACGAGGCGCGATTCTGCGCGCGATGTGGCCAACCGATCGTCGTAGCCGGTGCGAAGTACTGCAAAGACTGCGGTGCGCCGATCGCCGCGACTCGAACTTTTGTTCCCGACGCTGGCTTCAATCCGATCGTGGCGTTCGTGCTGAGCGTGATTCCGGGGCTGGGGCAGATATACAGAGGACGTGTAGTGCGCGGGGTGATCTGGTTTTGCGCCGTGATAGTCGCGTACGCGCTGGGACCGCTCGGACCGATTCTGCATTTTGTGTGCGCGCTCAATGCGGCGTTTCAAAGCACGCGCCGCGATAATCGCATCTTCAATCCGCGCGTGAGACGGCGCGGACGCGGCCTGCACGGAACCGCGGCTCCGTCGGACACATGGCGTTACTGAAATGATCGCGGCCAACACTATTGTCGGCGGACGCTACCGCGCGATCCGTCCGCTCGGCGGCGGCGGGATGAAGATGGTCTATCTCGCCGAGGATTTGCGCCTGGCCTCGCGCCCGTGCGCGCTGGCAGAGATGGTCGATACCTTCACCAGTCCCGAGAAGCAGCAGGACGCCGTCGCGGCATTCCAGCGCGAGGCCGACATGCTCGCGACGCTCAGCAACGAGCATATCCCGCGCGTGTTCGATCGCTTCAGCGAAGAGAACCGCCACTACCTGGTGATGGAATATATCGAGGGCCAGACCCTCGAGGATCGGCTGCGCGACGCGGGCGGCAAACTTGCCGAGGGCGAGGTGATCGATATCGCGCTGCAGATTTGCGACACGCTGGCGTACCTGCACAGTCTCTCGCCGCCGGTGATCTATCGGGACTTGAAGCCGTCGAACGTGATGCTGACCGCAAACGGTCAGGTCAAGCTGATCGACTTCGGAATCGCGCGGCACTTTCTGCCGATGCAGAATGCCACGATGATCGGGACGCAGGGCTACGCGCCGCCGGAACAGTATCGCGGGCGTGTCGAGTTCCGCTCCGACCTCTATGCGCTTGCGGCAACGATGCATCATGCGATCTCCGGGCGCGATCCCGCGGCGGAGCCTCCGTTCAGCTTTCCGCCGCTGCGCAGCGCCGCACCGGGAGTCAACGCCGCGCTGGCCGATCTGGTCGATCAGACACTCAACTACGAAGTGGCACTGCGCCCGCAGGATGTAGGCGAATTCAAGTCACGGCTGATTGCGATCAAATCCGGCACGGCGATCGAGCCGCGCGTAGTGACCGCGCCGCAACCGGCTCCCGCGCCGACGACGATCAACGAATCGCGCCCGCAAATGCGGCTTCCGCTCGGACGCTCGGGCGGCGCAGCGGCACCTTCAGCGCCGACGGTCCTTTCCGACCTCGCGACGATTGCGTGTCCGCGGTGCGGCCGGGAGATCCCCGGTGACTCGCGCTACTGCTCATTCTGCGCCGCACCGCTCAGTTACGATCCTGCAACCGAGCGCGAATCCGCGCAGGCGCGGACCATCGAGCTGGGCGGCTTTCCGGAGGCGGCGCCGATGCCGGGAAGCTCGCGGCGCGAGCGCCGGCGTACGCGCGGCTCGCGATTTTATCTGCTACTGGCACTTGCGGCACTGTTCAGCGGCGCATTTTTGCTGACCAGTCTGATCGCGCATCTTGCGGTGCAACCGGCGGAGCAGCCGGCGCCGGACTTCGGTCCGATGCCGATGCCGATGCCGGATCTCGACAGCGGCGCGACCCCCGAGCAATTGCAGTTGCTCCGCCGCGAGCTGGATGCAGAGGGATACAAGGGCGTGCAGTTCAAGCTCGAAGAAGACACGCTGATCCTGTGGGGAACAGTTCCGACCGAATGGGACCGCGCGAACATCCGATGGACCGTGCTGCGCGTGACCGGAATTGTTTCAGTGGTCGATCATCTGCAAACCCGCGATGCGTTCAACATGCCGTGACCGCTGCGAAGGTTTTCGATTGACTCTGTTGCTGCGCTGTTCATTGGTGGCACAGGCTTTAGCCTGTGGCCCAGCACCGGCTGAAGCCGGTACGAAACCGGAGAGATCATGATCGTCGATCTTCATGTGCATACGAAACTTTCCGCCGACTCGCGGGTTGACGCGGAGCAATACCTCGAGTTCGCCCACGCAAGCGGCGCCGGACTTGGTGCGATCTGTTTCACCGAGCATCGCCTGTTCCCGAACGACCCGGAGATCGATCGCAAATACGCCGAACTCTCCGAACGATTTGGGATCGCGGTGTTCAAGGGAATCGAGGCCGATACCGATCTCGGCCATCTGCTGCTCTACGGCGTCAATCACGAGGTCACACGCCGATTCGATCTGACCTCGCGCATGCTGCGCAGTGAGCATTTGATCGACGTGATTCATCACGAAGGCGGCGTTGCGATACCGGCGCATCCGTTTCGCGAGTCCGGGTTCGGCGCGCGGCTGGACGCGCTGGTCGCGCGCCACGGCGCGGCGATCGGTGCGATAGAAGTGCTCAACGGCCAGAACTCGACGATCGAGAACGAACGCGCGAAAGACACCGCGCTCAAGCTCGGGCTGGCCGCGGTCGGCGGCAGCGACGCGCATTTCTCGACTGCGAAATGGTTTCTCACCTGCGCGACCGAGCTCGAACGCGAGGTCACAAACGTAGCCGGGCTGTGCGCGGAGATTCGCGCCGGCCGGGCGCGGCCCTATGTCTTCTCGGCTGCCGGCACAGGCTGAGTAGCCGCCGCGGGCGCGCGCGACGCGAGCTCGCGCTCGAAGCGCCGGATATCCGCGGGGCGTCCCGCGGCGACAACCAGATCGCCAGTCTTGAGGCGGCGGTCTGGGCCAACCGGGACGAATCCCGCGTCCGGATCATCGCCGCTCTGCAGCGCCAGCAGCGTAACGCCGAAGCGCGCGCGCGTATCGAGCGCGCGGACGGTAAGGCCGTCGGCAGCGGCGGGAACTTCGAGCCGCGTCACGCGATAGCCTGTGGCCCAATAGATATTCTGATCGCGCGTCGCCAGGGCCGAGAGCGAAACCGAAACCCGGTTGAGCGCCTGCGCGATATGCTGCCGCGTCACCAGGCCGAGAAAGGGCCCACCGCTGCGTTTTTCGACCACGGGAATTTCGTCGAGCCGCTCCTGCTCCATCAACTGGCTGGCGAAATCCAGATTCCGATCGGCGGTGAGCTGCGGACAATTGATTTGCGCGATATCGAACGCGTTGACCAGAGGACCGAGTTCGGCGCCGCCGCCCAAAAGCGCGAGCAGATCGCGCGTGACGATCAATCCAACGAACTCGCCGTCGGACCCGACCACCGGAAGCGTGGACTGCGCGGTCTGCCCCGCGATGTGCAAAACGTCGTTCAACCGCGTGTTCGCGCTAACCACGGTTATATCCTTGGTCATCACGGCGCTGACCGGGATCTGCGTGAGCGCGAGCCGCTCCTGCGAGATCTGCAGCGTCTTGCCTTCGCGCGCGAGGCGGTAGGTATCGATCGATTCGGACTCGATCGCGCGTGAGACCACCAGCGCGGTCACCGCGGCGATCATCGCGGGCAGTGCGATCGTGAAATCTCCGGTCATCTCGAAGAGCAGGAACAGCGCCGTCAGCGGCGCGTGAGTGGTGCCGGCCAGAAACGCGCCGAGACCGACCAGTGCGTACGATCCGCGCGCGCCGGTCAGATGCGGAATGAACAGCACAGAGATTCTCTGGAACGCGCCGCCCGCCATCGTGCCGATGAAAAATACCGGTCCGAATACTCCGCCGGGCGCGCCCGAGCCGAGCGACAGACACGAGGCGACGTATTTCGCCGCGCACAGCGCCAAGAGCATCGCGAGGCCGTACTCGCCCGCCATCGCGCGATTGATGATCGGATATCCGTCGGAAAGATTGGCGGGCAGAAAGATCGCGATCACGCCGACGATCGAAAGTCCGATGCCAAGCTTCTGCCACGACGGGATGCTCATGCGGCGGAAGTACGCGCCGGTCGCGTTGAACACGCGGATATAACTCGCACCCAGACCGCCCAGCGCGATACCCATCAGCGCGTACGTCAGCATCTCCCAGTAACTTTTCAGATCGAACTGGGGCACCTGGAAGACCGAGGCGTTGCCAAGAATCGCGCGCGAGGTCACCACCGCGCTGAAGGTCGAAATGATCAACAGCGCAAGATTCGCGGTCTCGGTCTGGCCCAGGAGAACAATCTCGAGCGCGAACATCAGGCCGCCGATCGGAGCGTTGAAGGTGGTCGCGATTCCCGCGCCGGCGCCGGCTGCGACCAGGACCTTGGCGCGATCGGAGGTGAGCTTGCGCAACTGCGCCACGGCGGAGCCGATCGCGCCGCCGATTTGCGCGATCGGACCTTCGCGTCCGACCGACGCGCCCGCGCCGAGCGAGAGCGCCGCGCCCAAAGCCTTGAGCACTATCCATCGCCGCTTGATCCGCGCGTTGCCCAGGTTGACCTGCTCGAGAAACTCCGGGAATCCGTAACCCAGGATGTCGCCGGGAAAAAAGCGATCGAGCACCAGGATCATCACGCCGCCGGAGAGCAGGATGATCGGCGTGAGCACACGGAACATCCCCCCGCGATTGATGCCGAGCAGATTCCATTCGAGATTGCGGAACAGCCAGGAGAAGAATTCGATCAGCTCGCGGAAGCCGAGATTTCCGAGTGCGCCGAAAACTCCGACCGCAACCGCCAGCAGGATCAGTTGAACATACTCGAACTGATCGCCGCGCAGGCCAAGATCCGGTGACTTCACGAGCTTGTCCTCGGCCGCGTTTGAGTCGGGATCATATCTCCAGAAATCGATGCACGTGGGTCAGGAATTCGGCGAGCTGATCGTGATGCACCCAATGCCCTGCCCGCTCGACCGTAACCGTCTGCGCGTTTTTGAACGCGGCGAAGCGGCCGTCCTTGACCCAGTCGCCGGCCCACGACTCGGAGCCGCGAATCAGAAAAGTCGGGCAGGTGATGCGCTCCCAAATCTCGCGCGCGTCGCGAGTGTTGAACATGTACGGCGAAGTAGCGTGAACGTAGTTGTCGAACTTCCACGAGTAAGTACCGTTCTCGTTGCGGCGCACGCCCCAAATCGTGAGATGACGCGCCTGCTCCTCGCTCAGGTGAGGATTGGCCGCGCGCATGCGGCTGAGCGCCTCGGCGATATTCGGGTACTCGCGCACCTGGCGATTGGACAGATCGCGCATCTGTGCGATCCAGTTTTTCATCCGCACATAGGCGGGTGTCTCCTTGATCATTCCGGGCGGCGGGCCCATCCCTTCGATCGACACCACCTGCTTGACCTCGCGATGAAACACGCCGGCGTATTGCAGCACGATATTGCCGCCGAGCGAATGGCCGATAAGCGTGGCCGGCTCGGTTGAGACCGCCTGCATGAGCTGCGCGAGATCGAGCACGTAATCGATCATCGAGTAGCTGCCGCCGATCGCCCAATCCGAATCGCCGTGGCCGCGCAGGTCGGGAGCAATCACGTGGTAGCGGCTGCGCAGATCGAGCGCGACCCAATCCCAGTTGCGGCAGTGGTCGCGTCCGCCGTGGACCAGGACCATCAGAGGTTTGCCGGTATTACCCCAATCGACATAGTGCAACTTCAGGCGCTGCGAGTAGAAGTAATGAGAGGTGGGCCCGATGATGCTATCGGCCATTAAAAAATTTCTCCATCGATGGAATACGCGCGGCGCCGATCATAGCTGCGGCCTCAGTTCTTAGAGCGCGTCGTGCGCGGTGCGCACCAGGAATTCCATTTCCTGCTCGTTGATGACAAACGGCGGCGTCAGCATCATCGCGTCTCCGCCCGCTTTCCCCGCCATCCCGGAGGCGGGATAGAAAAACAGCCCGCGCCGAACCGCAGCGCCGAGCAGCCGGTTGGTGACCTTTTTGTCCGGTGCGAACGGCGTGCGCGTGGCCTTGTCATGCACCAGCTCGACGCCCCAGAACAGTCCGCTGCCGCGAATGTCGCCGACCATCGGATGCCCCGACAGCTCCTCGCGAAGCTGCGCGCCCAGCCGCGCGCCCATCTCGGCTGAGCGCTCGACCAGATGCTCGCGCTCCATGATCGCCAGCACGCCGTCGGCGATCGCGCACGCCAGCGGATGCGAGCTGTAGGTGTAGAACATGAAGTCGGCTTTGGCGCGCTCGATCTCTTCGACCAGCTCGCCGCGCACCGCGATCAT
Organism: Binataceae bacterium (SeqCode); assembly: GCA_049795175.1. Classification (GTDB taxonomy): domain Bacteria; phylum Desulfobacterota; class Binatia; order Binatales; family Binataceae; genus JBARDN01. The sequence goes on from JBARDN010000306.1 coordinate 7,957, forward strand.
GCCCATCGGCATGTAACCGCCGGTGAGTCCTTTGCCGCCGACCAGGATATCGGGCGTGACGCCCCAATGCTCGACCGCGAAACGGCGGCCGGTGCGTCCGAACCCGGTCATCACTTCGTCGGCGATCAGCAGGACATCGTACTTGTCGCAAATCTCGCGAAGCTTCGGCCAGTATTCCTTGACCGGAGGAACCACGCCGCCCGACGAGCCCATCATTGGCTCGGCGATAAACGCCGCGATCGTGTCGGCGCCGTTTTCGAGGATTGCTTTTTCAAGCGCGGATGCGCATTCGAGATCGCACGAGGGATAGGTCTTGCCCCACGGGCATCGGTAGCAATACGACGGCGGAATTTTCGGCCAGTCGATCAGCACGTGCTCGTAGTCGGCGCGACGTCCGCTGCCGCCGACCGAGAGCGTAGCGAGAGTGTTGCCGTGATAGGAGAACTGGCGGCCGATGATTTTTTTCTTCGACGCTTTGCCGCGCACCTTGTTTAAGAGAATCGCAAACTTGAGCGCCGCCTCGACCGCCTCGGAACCGCCGCTGGTGAAGTAGAAGCGGTCCATCCCCGGCGGAGTCCATCGCGCCAGCCGGGCGACCAGCGCCTCGCGCTCGGGCGAGGTCCAGACCGGCACGATGTAATCGAGCTTGGCGATGGTGCGGCGCGCGATCTCAGCGATCTCCTCGCGTCCCTGGCCGATATTGACCACCACGGCGCCGGCGCCGCCATCGAGGATCTTGCGGCCGTCGGTGGTGTAGAGCCACGAGCCTTCGGCGTGGTCGATCGCGATTGGTTCATGCGGTCCGCGAATGAACATCACTTGATTACTCGGCATGCGGCAATGATAAGCGGGCGCGGCGGCGTCGGCAATCGAGAGAAGGATGCAGACATAAAACACCAAGGCACCAGGCGGCCACTAAGACACCAAGGCACGAAGAAGAAGTTTCTTGGGGGAAGATCGATGCTTCATGGGCGGGGATGCCTTTGTGTCTTAGTGTCTTCGAGGCCGGTTGGATTGCGCGCGATTGCAATCGCTGAAAACGCAAAAAATGCGGTGGCTTCGTTCCGGTGAATTTGGATCGCGCTCGATCAGATTATCCAGCAAATACAAGGATTGTTTGTGCCACAGGATGGCTTCCTCAAGGATTTTGGCGGGCGTCCGGGGACTCGGACAAAAAAGTGCGCATCGTTCCGGAGGGATTTACCGCGTCGTGGTCGCGACTGACGGTAGAACTTCCGGGCGCGCTGATCGCCGTGGCGGGTGGCGTCACCCGTCCGGCTCATCGCGGACATTATTGCACAGATGGCGCGCGCAGATAAGGCTGAACGGTTCAGCCATGAACAAATCTGGCAAAAACCCGAACGATCGTTAGGCTAGCGAAAAAGCCTCGACAAGCGAAACACCAAGGCACTAAGGCAGCCACGAAGCCGCGTGGTGTCTTGGTGTTTTTATTTAAC